>NZ_CP136422.1:4855000-4870000 GCF_034355335.1 Blautia coccoides | reverse complement strand
AGAATACGTTAAACGTAAAGATAGAGACGAAAACGAGGCGCTGTAGAAATACAGCGAAGAGTAATAAAGTAACAAAAACCAAGCAACAACCCAAGCCGTCAGGTACCAACGCTATGGTATCTGGTAAGGCCAAGCAAGAAAGAGCGCAGGGTGGATGCCTTGGCACTAAGAGCCGATGAAAGACGTGATAAGCTGCGAAAAGCTTCGGGGAGGAGCAAATATCCTATGAGCCGGAGATATCTGAATGGGGAAACCCACATGAGCAAACCTCATGTATCCATACGCCAATCCATAACGTATGGAAGGGAACCGGGGGAACTGAAACATCTAAGTACCCCGAGGAGAAGAAAGAAAACTCGATTTCCTAAGTAGCGG
Source organism: Blautia coccoides (assembly GCF_034355335.1). Lineage (NCBI taxonomy): Bacteria > Bacillati > Bacillota > Clostridia > Lachnospirales > Lachnospiraceae > Blautia > Blautia producta. Next base: position 4,869,625 of record NZ_CP136422.1, on the reverse strand, counting down.
CGAGCGAACGGGAAAGAGCCTAAACCGTCATGCGTGCATGGCGGGGTTCGGACTGCATAATTGATCTGTTGAGGATAATGGAATGGTTTTGGGAAAGCCAGCCAGAGAGGGTGAAAGCCCCGTACATGAAATCCAAGACAGCATGGCAGGATCCAGAGTACCACGAGACACGAGAAACCTTGTGGGAATGAGCGGGGACCACCCCGTAAGGCTAAATACTCCTTAGTGACCGATAGTGCATAGTACTGTGAAGGAAAGGTGAAAAGGACCCCGGGAGGGGAGTGAAAGAGAACCTGAAACCCTGTGTTTACAAGCTGTGGAACCTCTTTATATGAGGGACCGCGTACTTTTTGTAGAACGGTCCGGCGAGTTGTGCATACTGGCAAGGTTAAGCGTCTAAGACGCGGAGCCGTAGGGAAACCAAGTCTGAATAGGGCCAGAGTCAGTATGTGCAGACCCGAAACCGGGTGATCTATCCATGTCCAGGTTGAAGCTGCCGTAAGAGGTAGTGGAGGACCGAACGCACATCCGTTGAAAAGGGTGGCGATGAGGTGTGGATAGGGGAGAAATTCCAATCGAACCCGGAGATAGCTGGTTCTCCTCGAAATAGCTTTAGGGCTAGCCTCGGCACAGATTCATGGAGGTAGAGCACTGAATTTCCTAGGGGGCGTCAAAGCCTACCGAAGAATATCAAACTCCGAATGCCATAGAATTGATTGCCGGGAGTCAGACTATACGAGATAAGTTGGATAGTCAAAAGGGAAAGAGCCCAGACCTCCAGCTAAGGTCCCAAAGTGCGTGTTAAGTGGAAAAGGATGTGGGATTTCAAAGACAACCAGGATGTTGGCTCAGAAGCAGCCACACATTCAAAGAGTGCGTAATAGCTCACTGGTCGAGAGGTCCTGCGCCGAAAATGTCCGGGGCTAAAACACGACACCGAAGCTGAGGAATGACATAGTCATTGGTAGAGGAGCATTGCATGTGGGAAGAAGCAGTACCGTAAGGAGCTGTGGACTGCATGGAAGAGAGAATGCCGGAATGAGTAGCGAGAACAAGGTGAGAATCCTTGTGGCCGAATATCTAAGGTTTCCAGGGTAAAGCTGATCTGCCCTGGGTAAGTCGGGGCCTAAGGCGAGGGCGAGAGCCGTAGCCGATGGACAACAGGTTGAGATTCCTGTACTGCGATATGACAGAACTGTGGGGACACGTGTGGAGAGCACAACCCGGGAATGGTATCCCGGGGCAAGCGAGGTAGGAGTCACATAGGAAAAACCGTGTGGCAATCCGAAGACGTGATGCGGACCGAACTAAAGTAGGGAAGTGTGTGAGCCATGCGTCAAGAAAAGCCGCTATTGTTCATATCGTACCCGTACCGTAAACCGACACAGGTGGATGAGGAGAGAATCCTAAGGCCGACGGAAGAAGCATTGCCAAGGAACTCGGCAAAATGACCCCGTAACTTCGGGAGAAGGGGTGCCAGGGAGACCTGGCCGCAGAGAATAGGCTCAAGCAACTGTTTAGCAAAAACACAGGTCTATGCGAAACCGAAAGGTGAGGTATATGGGCTGACGCCTGCCCGGTGCTGGAAGGTTAAGAGGAGATGTCAGGAGACGAAGCATTGAATTTAAGCCCCAGTAAACGGCGGCCGTAACTATAACGGTCCTAAGGTAGCGAAATTCCTTGTCGGGTAAGTTCCGACCCGCACGAAAGGCGTAATGATTTGAGCGCTGTCTCGGCAATGCATCCGGTGAAATTGAAGTACCAGTGAAGATGCTGGTTACCTGCGCCAGGACGGAAAGACCCCATGGAGCTTTACTCCAGTTTGGTACTGGGGTCCGGTATTGCATGTACAGGATAGGTGGGAGGCTAAGAAGTGGTGACGCCAGTTGCCATGGAGCCACTGTTGGGATACCACCCTTGCAGTATTGGGCTTCTAACCAGCCGCCGTTAACCGGCGGTGGGACAATGCCAGGCGGGGAGTTTGACTGGGGCGGTCGCCTCCGAAAGAGTATCGGAGGCGCCCAAAGGTTCCCTCAGAATGGTTGGAAACCATTCGCAGAGTGCAAAGGCAGAAGGGAGCTTGACTGCGACACCGACGGGTGGAGCAGGTACGAAAGTAGGGCTTAGTGATCCGGTGGTATTAAGTGGGAATGCCATCGCTCAACGGATAAAAGCTACCCTGGGGATAACAGGCTTATCACTCCCAAGAGTTCACATCGACGGAGTGGTTTGGCACCTCGATGTCGGCTCATCGCATCCTGGGGCTGTAGTAGGTCCCAAGGGTTGGGCTGTTCGCCCATTAAAGCGGTACGCGAGCTGGGTTCAGAACGTCGTGAGACAGTTCGGTCCCTATCCGGCGTGGGCGTAGGATATTTGAGAGGAGCTGTCCTTAGTACGAGAGGACCGGGATGGACGGGCCGCTGGTGTACCTGTTGCAGTGCCAACTGCATGGCAGGGTAGCCAAGCCTGGAAGGGATAAACGCTGAAGGCATCTAAGCGTGAAGCCCCCCTCAAGATGAGATATCCCATTCATAAAGAAGTAAGACCCCTTGAAGACGACGAGGTGGATAGGGCAGAGGTGGAAGTGCAGCAATGTATGGAGCTGACTGCTACTAATCGGTCGAGGGCTTGACCTGAGCACGAAAGTGCAAACGGCGGGTTTGAAAAAAGGTTTTTGTGTTTTGTATATGCGGTTTTGAAGGTACGGTGTATCAGTGTATCTATTCCTCCTTAGCTCAGTCGGTAGAGCATGCGGCTGTTAACCGCAGTGTCGTTGGTTCGAGTCCAACAGGGGGAGCTTTAAACTCCGTAAACAATTATGTTTGCGGAGTTTTTTGTTGTACAGAAAATTTAAATTAATATTTCCTAATACAAATAAAAAGACCAGCTGGGGGCTGGTCTTTTTGGAGAAGGTATTTCTTCTTATGGGGTGTAGCAAAAACTATATAATGTATTGGGGGTAATTTATTTATACTATATTTCGACAGATAAGTGTCAACAAAATTTCAAAAATATCCGGATAGAAATTGTGTAGTTTTAAAAACAGAGAAAATTCATTGTAGAATTAGACCGGAAAACGGATGTTATCCGCTGGTTCATTATGCAATCTGAAGGCTGAAGGTGTGACTCCGTACCGCTCCCTGAAAAGTTTTGTAAAGTAGCTGGGACTTTGGAAACCGCATTGATTGGCGATTTCTATAATACTGTTACTGCTCTCTGTAAGAAGATGCACAGACATGGCCAGTCTGTACTGCTCAAAATATTGGGTGGGTGTCAGGCCAAGTACCTTCTTAAAATCTCTCTGGCACTCCCGCTTACATATATTTGCCTGAGCTGCCAGTTGTGTAACGCTGACAGACTCCTGGAAATGGCTATGGAAGTAATCCAGCATCCGTTTCACACGTTCCATCAGAAAAGAGGCCCTGGTCTCCCCCTGTTCTAGATGTCCCTTGTTATGTCTGAGAAGGAGAGTAAAGACATTGGTCAGTAAGCTTCGTACGGTAAACTCATAGAAATCCGGTTTTCTTTTACACACAGTGATAGCGTCTTTTATGGAAAGGGATGCTTCTCTCTGCCAATCCGTGTCCCTACGAAAGACAAAGCCTGCCATGGATGGGCAGTGCATGAGCGGAAGCATATATTTCTCGTAAAGTATGCTTCCAACATCTCCGTAGATCAGGCGAGGATGAAATACAATGTCGCTTTCTTCATAGGGAATGCCCGGTTCCTCAAAAAAGGCATGGGGAATACCTGTATTGATAAAGAGAGCATCTCCTGCACAAAGAAGAAAACGCTGATTTCCCACAGAACACTGCAGGGTCCCTCTGCTCAGATACACCAGCTCGATTTCTTCATGCCAGTGCCAGGGCACATCGCCCTGGTTCGCCCCGCTGTAATACCACGCACAAGGGAAGGCCAGGCTCCCATGATTCAGTAGTTCTCTGCCTTTTTCATCAACACGTATGGGATTGCTAATCATTTTTCACCTCAGGATATTTTAGTCTGTCGTTTTTCTTATAGTATAATACGCAATCTTTATGGAAGCAATCGGCAATTTGAAGTATAATATGCCAAGATACAGAAAAGTTACGGTTCGCAGCCACCGTTTAAGGAGGCGCTTTTCTTAAGAGAAGAATTGCACTTTCGGGAAAGGATGGACTGTAAACTGGATTTTAGACATAAGAGGAGTATATAGGGTATGGCATCATTGTTATTGATCATTATTTATCTGGCATTTATCAGTCTGGGACTTCCGGATTCCCTTCTTGGATCTGCATGGCCCAGTATGTATCAAGAATTGGGGGCGTCTGTCTCCTGGGCTGGTATGATCACTATGATCATAGCTGCAGGGACAATTGTTTCCAGCCTCGCAAGTGATTATCTCACCCGCAGACTGGGAGCCGGAAAAGTTACTGCTATCAGCGTGGGAATGACTGCTGTGGCATTATTTGGTTTTTCTATCAGTAATTCCTTCTGGCTTTTATGCCTTTGGGCTGTGCCCTACGGATTGGGAGCGGGAAGTGTTGACGCGGCGCTCAATAATTTTGTGGCGCTGCATTATCCCGCCAGGCATATGAGCTGGCTTCATTGTATGTGGGGATTGGGAGCCAGTATTGGACCTGTAGTAATGGGATGGGCTGTGACGGGAGGATTAAAGTGGAACGGCGGATATCTGACCATTTCCATTATGCAGGTGGCTTTGACTGCAGTCCTGATTTTTTCGCTTCCGCTTTGGAGGAAGATGCAGAAATCCCATGCAGGTAAAACAGAGAATGGTTCGGAAACCTCCGAAAAGATTCCGGGCCGGCACTATACATTGCCACAGCTTGTAAGGCTGAGAGGGGTAAAGGAAGTGCTGATCTGTTTTTTCTGTTATTGTGCTCTGGAGAGCACGGCAGGTATCTGGGCAGCCAGCTACTGCACCTTATATCATGGAATCAGCCCGGAGCGGGCAGCACGCTGGGCAAGCCTTTTCTATATGGGAATCACAGCAGGCCGGTTTGTGTGCGGGTTTATCACTATGAAAGTGAATGACCGCAACATGATACGCCTGGGACAAGTGGTAACTGCCGTGGGTATTGTCTGTATTCTTCTTCCTGTTGGAGGTACGGTGCTCTTTGCAGGATTGATTTTGGTTGGCTGTGGGTGTGCGCCCATTTATCCTTCCATCATCCATGAGACACCTGCCAATTTTGGAGCTGATTTAAGCCAGTCAGTCATTGGAGTCCAGATGGCAGCCGCTTACGTGGGAACCTGCCTGGTTCCGCCCCTGTTCGGGCTTATTGCGCAGTATATAAATATTGGACTTTATCCGGCATTTATGGCAGTTATCTTGGTACTAATGGTAATCATGTCGGAAAAGCTTCATATTGCTGTGGGACAAAAGAATGCAGGATTCTGTACTGCTGAGGAGAATTAAAAAGAAATTGTGTATAAGGAAAAAGACCAGCGGGGGAGCTGGTCTTTTTGGAGAAGGTATTTCTTCTTATGGGGTGTAGCAAAAACTATATAATGTATTGGGGGTAATTTATTTATACCTTATTTCAAGGAAAAAGTGTGAACAAATATTAAAAAAATTCACTGCTGAAATTGTGGAATTTTAAATGTGGTGAAAATTTGTTGTAGAAAAAGACTGGAAAAAAGTGGAAGATTGTAATTTCGTTATGCAAAATGGGAGAAGAGCAGACATCTGCTGGTCCAGGAAAGCAGCCTTTGAATAGTTTTCCGACAGCAGCTTTGTATAATGCCGGAGATATATGGATACTTGTATATAATTAGAAAATCGGTTATACTTCAAGCAGATGAATTTCTTATATTTCCCAAATGGAAGGCGGATACGGAGAAAGAGATAGAATAGAAAGCGGAAGTTACTTTGGACCGAGTGACAGCGCCTGGGAAATGTCTGAAAGAATAGCGAGCAGTTATTGAGGGAGAGATTATGGTAAGAACAGTTGTGAGAGACACTTTTTTTCTGAGTCAAACATCGGAACCTGCCGGCAGGGATGACGATGAGGTGGTAAGGGATTTGCTGGACACACTACAGGCTAACAGGGAGCGGTGTGTAGGGATGGCGGCCAACATGATCGGCATTAAAAAAAGGATTATTGTGGTCAGTGCAGGCGAGGCAGACCTGGCTATGCTGAATCCGGTGATAATTAAAAAATCTATGCCATATGACACGGAAGAGGGATGCCTTTCCCTGGAGGGAAGCAGAAAGACCAGACGGTATGAAACTATAGAGGTAGAATACAGGGACCGGGATTTTAAGCGATGCAGACAGCGTTTCAAGGGATGGACCGCGCAGATCATACAGCATGAAATAGACCATTGTGATGGGATTGTAATATGAGACAATAAGAGGTGATGGAGCAGAGAGCTTCACTTGAGGGAAACATACAGCAGCCAGGCAGAGCCTCGTAAGTATACACAAGGAGGAGAATATCATGGAACGGGATTTGAGACCAGGGGATATTGTAAGGAATTTTAAAAGAGAAACAGTGCATCCGGACAGTGATTTATATTTGTATCAGATTCTTGCATTTGCGACGCATTCTGAGACAAATGAAAAACTGGTGATCTATCAGGCACTATACCGCCCGTTTGGAGTATGGGCCAGGCCGTACGAAATGTTCATGAGTGAGGTGGACAGAGAAAAATACCCGGAGATCAGTCAGAGATACCGGTTTGAGAAGATAGAAAATTGAATATTGCTGCCGGAACTGCCGCTTGGTAAAAAAGACCAAAGCGGCAGTTTTTTTATTATGCAGAAGATTTCCAATTTCCCTATGGGACAAAAGGTTTTCCGGATGGACTGTACTGAGACTCACTGCGGATTTTCAGGGGAGTATTATGGAACTTCTGCTTGAATTTCTGTACAAACATCTGGTAGTTGGCAAAACCGTTTTTTTCCGCAATATAGAATACCGTATAATCCGTTGTAAGCAGATCGGTATAGGCGTGTTCCAGGCGTATACTGGTAATGTATTCGGTGAGCGTTATCTGAAGCGCTTTTTTGAAAAAGCGGGACAGATATGCCGGGGTTACAGATATTAGCTCTGCCAGATCATGTAAGGTTATAGGTTCCGTATAATGTTCGTTTATATAGTTAGTGATGGAGGAAAGCCTTTCATAGTATTTAAATTCGTTGGTGTGGCGTTTTACCTCCTGAGGGACGGAAAAGGCAGAGTACAGGGTATAGACGAAGTCATACAAAAGGCTCATGACTTTTCCGTGATAAAAGGCGGGTTTATCCCGGTAGAAACAAAAACAGGAATACAGCGTATTCTTCAGATGGATCAATGCCTTATCCTCTTGCGGAGTCAGATTTTGGCAGGAGGAACGGGGCAGTTCAAAGGAATAGCTGCCGGGTTCTGCTGTGCACTGCTTTAAAAACTGACAGGGGAGCTGAAGGACGTAAGCAGTAGTCTCGGCAGTTTCCGAAATAGTGGAATGGATCACATTGCTGTTGAAAAGGATCATATCTTCCGGATATACAGTGATCTGCTGCCTATTGATATTCACAGTGAGACTGCCGGTCAGAAGGTAAATGATTTCAATATCATCATGAAAATGAGGCAAAACATAAGTCGGTTTTTGGTCATTGCTGTAAAAGAGGCGCAGGGGAAGCCGGGCATCCGTAATGACCACTTCATGTTGAAAGGGTTCCTCTTTTTTGTTTTTCATAGATACGCACCTCCTGATAAGCTAACTCCATACTAATCAAAAAATGGATAAAAAACAATACTTTTCCGGAAGAAAAGCAGGATAGATTTCAAAAAAAAGAAAAGATATAATTAGTATACCAAAAGCAGAAGCGCAGCCTGGCTAGTAGCGAAACAGGCAGAGGATTCAAAATGCGGATGAGATTGTTTGTAGAAAAATGGAGGGATCAGAGGATGAGTCTTACAATAACGGAACTGCTGGTTGAATACATGGAAAAACCGATTGGGCTGGATGAAAAATCCCCCCGGTTTTCCTGGAAATTAGAGTCAGATCTAAGGGAGACCCTGCAGACTTCCTGCCGGATATTTGTCTTTAAAGAAAAGGAAAAAGAACCGTACTGGGATTCTGGGGAAATGTATGTCAGGGAATCAAGAGGCATTTCCTACGCAGGAAGAGAACTAAAGCCGTGTACCAGATACCAGGTGCGAGTGGAAGTGTGCGATGATCATGGGAGAAAGACAAAGGCAGAGACATGGTTTGAGACGGGATTTTTAGACGGGAGCCTGAAACCCTGGGAAGGGGCGCAGTGGATCAGCGCGCCTAGGTTCCATGTGGCTGCGGACACCAGAGGGGTATTTGTGATAGAGAGCAGGTTCCGCCTTGAAGCAGGGGCTAAAAGAGCAGGGATTGTATTTGGTGCTAATGATTTCCGCCTGCTGGATAAAACGAAAAATGAATTGGGACTAGAAGGGGAAAATTATATCCGTTACCAAATATGCCTGGAGGATAGCAAAAAACCGCGGCTGGACATCTTCCGGGTAGGATATGCGCAGGAAGACAAAAGCCATGTGCCATTTGCGTCAGCATCCCTTGATCATATTCTCACAGATGAGAACAAATACAATTTCCATACACTTAGGGTAGTTGTGGACGGCAATAATGCTGCTGCCTATCTGGATGATGTCTTAGCAGACGCGGTGGAGAAGGAAGAACCATTTGGCAGACAGATTCTGGGAAGAATGCTGAATCCCAGAGGGGTTAATGATGTTCTTACATATCCAAGACTGAATGAAATCGGATTTTACGCGGGCAAAGGAGACACCGCGTATTTTGAATACCTGACAGTGAAAAATATGCGCACACCGGGGCGGATCTATATAAAAGAGACACCCCAGGGAAATCTGTACGGAGAAAAAAATTTGTTTGAGGGATTGATCCCTGTGGAAAACGGATGCTTTAAGCTGAAAGACTGCCAGATAACCCAAGATCCGTCAAATACCGGCATACCTATGCTCAGATCTGTCTTTCAGGTGGACAAAGAGAAGAAAGTAGAGCGGGCGAGGCTTTATATAACTTCCAGAGGAATCTATCACTGCCGCATTAACGGGAAGGAGATTACAGAACGTCTGTTGAATCCGGGGCTTACTCAGTATGACAAAAGAATCAATTACCAGACCTATGATATCACGGACAAGCTTCGGCCCGGAAGGAACGGAGTTGGTGTAACCATCTCCTCCGGCTGGTGGTGTGACGCGCAGACCTTTGTTGTGAAGAATTATAATTATTTTGGTGACAAAGAGGCACTGCTGGCAAAAATAGAGGTGACTTATGAGGACGGCAGCAGGATCATTGCAACAACTAACACAAAAGAGTGGAAATATTTTGGAGATGGACCTTACAGATATGCAGGCTTTTTCCTGGGAGAGCAGTACGACGCTGCAAAAAAAGATATTTACACAAGTTATTCCCTCCCTGATTTTGATGACAGTAAATGGGAACCACCGGTTACAGAAAAGCCGGAAAAAATAGAAGAACTGCGCACCATGCCTCCTGGGTTTGGCCGCACGTGGCCCGCAGTAAATGACAGGGAACCGGAACTTATAGGCGGATATGATGCCCCTGTATATATAGTAGACACAAAACAGGCACAGACATGCACAGAACTGGAAGGCAATGTTTTTCTTTATGACCTGGGACAGGAGATGGCGGGCGTACCCCGCATCCGGTTTTGTGAAAAGCCCGGAACGAAGATTGTGATCCGTTATGCAGAGGTACTCTATCCACACATGCCGGAATACGCCGGTAATGAAGGAAAGATGATGCTGGAGAACTACAGGGATGCCACCAGTACAGATTTATATATATGTAGTGGTGAGGATGAGGGGGAAATATATCAGCCCCGCTTTACATTCCATGGATACCGCTATATAGAAATCAGCGGCGTAGAGAATCCTCCAAAACCACAGGAGGTGGAGAGCCTGCAGTATTCCTCTGTCAAAAATTTTGAGGGGAGTTTTGAAAGCTCCAACAGTCTTTTAAACCGTTTTACGGAAAATGTGCGCTGGTCACAGTTGTGTAATTTCATCAACATCCCCACAGACTGTCCCCAGAGAAATGAACGGATGGGATGGGCAGGGGATACCCATGTGTTCTGCCGTACTGCGCTGCAGAACAGCAGCCTGAAACAATTTTATGAGAGGAATCTTCAGGCTATGGAAGACCTTCAGACACCGGAGGGACAGTACCCGGAGATTGCACCTGTGGGCGGCGGCTTTGGAGGTATTACATATGAATGTGCTTCGATTTTCATTTCATGGGAGTTATACCAGCAGTACGGTGATGTGCGCACGCTGGAAAGATTTTATCCGGGAATGAAAAAATACATGGATTACATGAAGGATAAAGGCCTTCCCGGAAAAGGTGATGCTGTAAAAGTAGGCCCTCTGGGAGACTGGCTGGCCCCGGAGGAGACAGACCTGCAGCTTCTCTGGAATGCTTTTTATTATAGAGAAGCAAAGATAATGGAAAAAATCTCTGCAATACTGGGAGAAAAGACAGCAGCAGAGGAGTACAAAATGCTTGCGGATACATGCAGACAGTTCTGGAATGAGACATTTGTGGACCGGGAGACAGGTATGACCAAAACTATGGAGGGAAAGATCTGCGACAGCCAATGTTCCTATGTTCTGGGATTGGAATACGGACTCATGGAGAACTGTGACGCAGCAAAAATGCATCTTCTCAGAAAAACCAGGGAAAGAAACCACACGGTAGGCACAGGCTTTTTCGGCACCGGACTTTTAAATCAGGCGCTGAGTAATATGGGGGCTGATGAAGATGCCTATAAACTCATGCTCCAGACTGGCTTTCCCTCCTGGCTGTATCCGGTGACCCAGGGAGCGACAACTATATGGGAACATTGGGATTCCTATACACAGGAAAAAGGATTCGGGGGGCAGAACGCAATGAATTCCTTTAATCACTATTCTCTGGGAAGCGTGCTGTCATGGCTATACAGCTATGTGCTGGGAATCCGCAGGGAGGAGGATAGACCGGGATATGAGCATTTTATATTGCAGCCTGTGATAAGGGAACTGGAGTATGCAGCAGGCAGTGTATCCTCACCGTATGGAGTCATTGAGAGCAGTTGGAGAAAAGAGAAGGAACAGATTATCTATAGCTGTAAAATCCCGGTCAACACATGCGCTGCACTGATCCTGCCGGGAATGCCGAAACAGGAGCTGGGGTCAGGAACGTATGAATTCAGGATACCCGTCTAAAGGAAGCAATAGCCTATAGCATAATATCCGCTGTTTTGTTACAATATGAGTGAAAGCGTGTCTGCCTGAATGCAGATTGCCGGAATGAGTTTCGGATACATTCTAAGGCGGCAGAAAGCGAGGCGGCATTTTATGAAATATATTGCAATTATAGAAGATGACATTCCTATCGGTGATATGGTAGAAGCTATTTTGAAAAAGGAAGGATACGGAGTGCTCCGTGCGTATTCAGGGACTGAGGCACTGCTCCTTTTGTCACAAAGGCATCCGGATCTGATACTGCTGGATCTGATGCTTCCGGGGCTGAGCGGGGAGGAGATCCTTCCGAAGCTTTCCGGGATCCCCGTTATTATAGTCAGTGCCAAGGCAGGGATTGACGATAAGGTGAATCTTTTGCTGGAAGGTGCTTCTGACTATATCACAAAACCTTTTGAAACAAAAGAATTGTTAGCCAGGATAACTGTGCAGCTCAGAAATGGTTCCGTTTCGGCTAAAAATACAGAATTGACGTTTGAGGAGCTGCGTCTCAATACAGAAACATATCAGGTTTCGGCAGACGGCATGACTGTCCGTCTGACAAAAACGGAGTTTGCCGTTTTAAAACTGCTTATGCAGAACCCTTCCCAGGTCATTACAAAGGCACGGATACTAGATCTGATCAGTGAAGATACACCGGACTGCATGGAAAGTTCCCTGAAAGTCCATGTGAGCAATCTGCGGAGAAAACTCAGGGAGATAACAGGAAAAGATTATATTGAAGCTGTATGGGGAATTGGATTTAAAATGCGTGAACAATGAACGGGCAGTATCTTTACGGTTTCTTAACTTTTTTCTTAACCGCTCTCTTAACCATGTCGTGCTATTATGGCTGTATCAAATAAAGGAGGCACTGATATGGACTATGTTTTGAGTACAGAGAATCTTTCAAAACAATATAAGAACTTCAAAGCTTTAAACAGACTTTCCATGCATGTGGAAAAAGGAGCAATTTATGGATTTATAGGTAAGAACGGAGCAGGAAAGACGACCCTCATCCGTCTGATCTGCGGACTGCAGAATCCGACTTCCGGAGAATACACAATTTATGGGGAAAAGTATACATCCCCCAATATTCTTAAAGTTCGCCGGAGAATGGGAGCTGTGGTGGAGACGCCGTCTATTTATCTGGATCTGACAGCAGAGGATAATCTGCGCGAGCAGTATGCGGTCCTTGGACGTCCATCCTATGATGGGATCAGAGAATTACTGGAATTAGTAGGCCTTTCGGATACAGGAAAGAAAAAAGTAAGGAATTTTTCGCTGGGAATGCGACAGCGTCTTGGGATTGCCATAGCGCTTGCCGGCAATCCGGATTTTCTGGTGCTGGATGAACCGATCAATGGTCTGGATCCCCAGGGTATCATCGAGATACGGGAATTGATCCTGAAGCTGAACCGGGAATACAGGATCACGGTATTGATTTCCAGCCATATTTTGGACGAACTTTCCCGGCTTGCGACGCATTACGGATTTATTGACAGCGGAAGAATCGTAAAGGAAATGACTGCAAAGGAACTGGATGCTGCCTGCAGGAAAGGGATACACATAGCAGTATCGGATATACAGGCTCTCAGCCGTGTACTGGATGAAAGGAAAATGGAATATGCTGTTGCTTCAGAGCATGAAGCCGATGTTTTTGGTGAGTGGAATGTGACGGACCTTGTGCAGGCTTTGGCAGAACAGGGGTGTACAGTGTATAAGATCACAGAGAGAGACGAAAGCCTGGAGAGCTATTATATCAATCTGATCGGAGGTGGCAGCCATGAGTAAACTGCTGCGTGCAAATTTTCTGCGCCTGCGAAAGGATAAATATTTCTGGATCGGTATGATCGCCATGATACTGTATGGCGTCATCGACAGTGTTGGACAATACCGGAATTTGAAAGTATATGATATGAGTGTTACATTTGACACCGTGTTTTTTGCCTCTCACATTATAATAGGAATGCTGATCTCGGCATTTGTCAGCCTCTATGTGGGTACGGAATACAGTGATGGAACCATCCGCAATAAACTGATGGTAGGGTGCAACAGAAGGGATATTTATCTGTCAAACTTTATTACCTGTGCGGCCGCAGGTGCGTTTATGAATTTTGCCTATATGTTTACGGCATGTATTACCGGAATCCCTCTCTTTGGTTTTTTTGAGATGGAATGGCAAAAGGCAGTTGTATATGTGCTGGACGGTCTGCTTATGGTTATTGCTCTTACAGCGATTTTTTCCATGCTGTCTATGCTGAATCAGAATAAGGCATTGGTGGCTATCATCAGTATGGTGGGAATCTTTGCTCTTTTGTTTTTGTCTTTATATATTACTATGAAATTGGGAGAACCGGAATTTTTTGACGGGGTCACTATGTCAAAGACAGTGGGGGATACAGTCACGCAGACCATTGAGAAAATCCCTAATCCCATGTATCTTAGCCCGTCACAGAGAAGTGTCTATCAGTTTTTGTTTGATTTTCTTCCTACTGGTCAGGGGATACAGATTTCAGCGGGGGCGGTTACACATCCATGTGCATCAGGTCTTTATTCTGTTGGGATAACGATAGTTGTCAGCCTGGTTGGGATATGGGGATTTAACAGGAAAGATTTGAAATAAGGAGAGAATTATGCTATATCTGCTTGGCTTTTTATGTGCAGCTCTTGTTGTATGGAACGGGATTTTACTTATAAAGATTGCAGGAATGCGCAGGGCGGCAGATGAAATATGCGCGGAAGTTGACTCCAGGCTGGGCAGGGATACGAATGTGGGAATTGATATTACTATTTCTGATGATAAGATGCGCCGTCTTGCCGCTGAGATTGACAGGCAGATGCGAAGGCTGCGTAAAGAACATATACGCTATTTGCAGGGAGACAGAGAGCTGAAAGAAGCTGTCACCAATATCTCCCACGATCTGCGCACGCCGCTTACGGCAATCTGTGGGTATATGGAACTGCTCGAGCAGGAAGAGGCAACGGAAAAGGTACGTGTATACCTGGCAGTGATTCAGGAGCGGATCGACACCATGAAGCAGCTTACAGAAGAATTGTTCCGGTATTCTTTGGTGGTCTCAGCAAATCAATATGAAGAGAGAGAGTCTGTGGATCTGAACAGAGCAATTGAGGACAGTATCGCCGCTTATTATGGCGCTCTGAAAGAGGCGGGGATCACTCCAAGAATCCTTATTCCAAAGGAAAAGATTACGCGGCAGCTAAATAAGGCTGCCCTTTCTCGAATACTTGCTAATGTGATCGGCAATGCAGTTAAGTATAGCGATGGGGATTTGGAAATCACACTTTTGAAGAACGGGCATATTGTATTCAGGAATCATGCCAAAGAAATGGATCAGGTTTTGGCGGAACGTCTTTTCGACCGTTT
>NZ_CP136422.1:4552500-4850000 GCF_034355335.1 Blautia coccoides | reverse complement strand
TGTCAGGAGACGAAGCATTGAATTTAAGCCCCAGTAAACGGCGGCCGTAACTATAACGGTCCTAAGGTAGCGAAATTCCTTGTCGGGTAAGTTCCGACCCGCACGAAAGGCGTAATGATTTGAGCGCTGTCTCGGCAATGCATCCGGTGAAATTGAAGTACCAGTGAAGATGCTGGTTACCTGCGCCAGGACGGAAAGACCCCATGGAGCTTTACTCCAGTTTGGTACTGGGGTCCGGTATTGCATGTACAGGATAGGTGGGAGGCTAAGAAGTGGTGACGCCAGTTGCCATGGAGCCACTGTTGGGATACCACCCTTGCAGTATTGGGCTTCTAACCAGCCGCCGTTAACCGGCGGTGGGACAATGCCAGGCGGGGAGTTTGACTGGGGCGGTCGCCTCCGAAAGAGTATCGGAGGCGCCCAAAGGTTCCCTCAGAATGGTTGGAAACCATTCGCAGAGTGCAAAGGCAGAAGGGAGCTTGACTGCGACACCGACGGGTGGAGCAGGTACGAAAGTAGGGCTTAGTGATCCGGTGGTATTAAGTGGGAATGCCATCGCTCAACGGATAAAAGCTACCCTGGGGATAACAGGCTTATCACTCCCAAGAGTTCACATCGACGGAGTGGTTTGGCACCTCGATGTCGGCTCATCGCATCCTGGGGCTGTAGTAGGTCCCAAGGGTTGGGCTGTTCGCCCATTAAAGCGGTACGCGAGCTGGGTTCAGAACGTCGTGAGACAGTTCGGTCCCTATCCGGCGTGGGCGTAGGATATTTGAGAGGAGCTGTCCTTAGTACGAGAGGACCGGGATGGACGGGCCGCTGGTGTACCTGTTGCAGTGCCAACTGCATGGCAGGGTAGCCAAGCCTGGAAGGGATAAACGCTGAAGGCATCTAAGCGTGAAGCCCCCCTCAAGATGAGATATCCCATTCATAAAGAAGTAAGACCCCTTGAAGACGACGAGGTGGATAGGGCAGAGGTGGAAGTGCAGCAATGTATGGAGCTGACTGCTACTAATCGGTCGAGGGCTTGACCTGAGCACGAAAGTGCAAACGGCGGGTTTGAAAAAAGGTTTTTGTGTTTTGTATATGCGGTTTTGAAGATACATGGGAAATATATGAGTATGATATCCTATAGACATAATTGTTTATAGGATTTTTTAATTTCAAGGAATTTTGATTCTAAGTAACCTTGACGATTACGATATATATAAAAATCCACAGTACGCCATTTAACAAGGTGTGTACTGTGGATTTTTTATTTTGAGATCGATCAATGTTTTTCTTGTTTTAAGTCTTTAGAGAAGGATAGGATCATGAGTCCCAAAAAGAAAACACAAATATTGAAGTAGAAAGGATAAGAGGGATCCAGGTCATAGAACCATCCGATCAGGCTTCCGAACGGAACAGAAAGGCCGATCATCAGCATGTTATAAAGCGCGTAGATCCTGGAGCGCTCCTTCTCGTCAACGAACAGTGCCATAAGTGCGTCCTTCCGCGGAATGACAATAGCATAGGCTGAAGATTCCAGGATTGTGTATAACATCACCAGAAGCAGATTTTTCTCGGGACAGAGGATCAGGAGTATATGGCTGGCTATGTAGATGAAAAATCCGATGATCATGGAATTTCTGATCCTGAGACGGTGAAACAGATTCTGCAGGAACACCACAAAGAGAATCATGATGATAGTCCTTATAAGCGGAAAGACAGCTACCAGTTCTTCTGAAATATGCAGACTCTCTGTGATATAAAGCGAGAAAAAATTAGTGGTGGCGATCAGCAGTATATTGGTAAGTGTCATTATGTAAACCACAAGACGCATTCTGGAAGAACGTATGATCTGAAAAAAGATATCTTTATATCCGGTCAGCATGGAAAAGTAAGACATATTCCTGGTCTCTTCCATTCGCTGTCTGCCAATCCTGGTTTCGCCTCCGAATCTGTAAAGAAGAACAAATTTGGCTGTCATAGATATCCCCGATATAAAGAAAATCACACGGAATACAGATACCAGATCGTATATTTTCAGCAGCCAGATAGAAAGCGGAGCAAAGAATACGGAAAGCATTCCGCATATCTGTATCAGTGTAAACGCATTGGTGATATGCTCCGGAGGACAATCCTCGATAAACAGGCAGTTCCAGGAAGTATTGGTGATCTGAAAGGAGGCATTGATGGCGGCCGCTATCAGAAAATGCCAGAAGTTCTGTGAAAAGGCCCATATAAAGCAGGGGATGCTCCAGGATATAGTATCAAAGATCACAGTTGCCTTGCGCCGCCCCATTTTGTCGGTCAGAGCGCCTCCGATAAATGCAAAGAAAACCTGTAAAAGGAAGCCCAGTGAGAGGGTGGTCCCGATCTCCAGACTGGAAAGCCCAATCTTCCTCATATAAAGTGCCTGATAAGGGGAAAAGAGGGAATAGGGGATGAACCAAAGGGGTTCTGTACAGATGGACCACTTGGGATTTCCTTTTAACTGGAGGAAGGTCTGTACCAGAACATGATTTCTGATTTTGTTTCTTAAGGGGTAAGATTTCATAGTGTGTAAGAGTTCCCTTTCATCGTATTAGTGTGAGTGACCTTTCTTCATTATAAGGAAAGAGGACCATTAAGTAAAGCAGGTAATCTCTTAAAATCCTACAAAATTCAGTGAATTTCAGACTTTATGATTGAGGAATCCATCGTACCTGAAAAAATGACACCAGATTAAAATTTGAGCCATCAGCCTGTGGCATTTCACCTACGGAATACAGGAAAAATGCAGAATTTAAAAAATAAAATCTCCCTACATAAAAGCCGTACAGACGAGCGTGAAAATCGTCTGTACGGCTTTTTCCTGCAGTTTTATATATGCATCCTTCTCCTGACTTCGTTCCTCAGGCTGCTTCTTCTTAGAATCGTGATCAGAGCGCCGTCAATGATAACGGAACACGTAAGCACTACAGCAGACCAGGACAGGGACAGAGGCTGTTCGTAATAATTATGGATCAGCAGTTCAATACATACGGTCAGAGCCGCGATTTCTGCCAGGATCACTGCGGCAAGGGACAGAACGGAACGGTGTCTGTATCTGAGGCAGAATGCGAAGATGAGTATGAGCAGCGTGACAATGCCGATCATAGGAACCGCTAGCTTAAAGTACCATCCATTACCCGGATGCAGCCAGGCAATGATCCCAAAATACATGGCAATACTCATGCCGTCCAGCAAAAGGCTCACATAGGGATTTAATTTTGCCGAAAAGAACAGAGGCAGGAAAAAAATCCACAGAACTACGCAGATTCCGATCACATACAGTGACCAGCTTCCGTACTGAAAGAAAAATAAATTTAACAGGCCGCAGACCACGGCTGTGGTAGCCAGCATAACGGTCATGAGAATTGTGATATCGGCGCGGTCCACCGGCTCAGCATGGCCTTCTAAGGAGGGGAAGGGCTTAGGAGCAGTGGTATCCGGCGGCTGTTTGGGATTGACGACTTTTGTATTGCACAGGGGGCAGACCTCACAGGTCTTGTCAAGTTCCACCCCGCAGTTCACACAGTATGACATAAAGGATTCCTCCGAATTTATCTAATCCTTGGTTTCTCGGTTGCTTTCTATTTTGACCGGAATTCCGTCAGACACCAGTTTGCGGAAGAATATGCGTTCCACATCGGCTTCCACAATACTGCTGGCAAAACTTATGGTCAAGGTATTTTCATAGCTGACAACAGCGCAGTTGGTCCTGGCTGAAAAGGGCTGGCCCATGAGCACGTCAAAACGCTCCACATATGGTTTCATCTCCTTCGGAACCTGCACGATGCCCAGATTGGTCAGACCTGCTGTTGACTGCCGGTCCTGCACCCGGATGTAGAACTGTCTGACAACATAATCCTTTAAAAACAGAGGAACAATACGGATGAAAGGGCTCTGCTGGGTGGAAGCGTTGGTGGTAATGTCAGCGTTGAGGAATTTGTTGTTGATATAATACCTCATGTAATGGTGTACCTGCACCAGGATCTCCTCAAAGGTGTACTCACCCATTCTGGGATCTATGGAAGGGTATACCATAGTGATAAAATTGCGCAGTGTGATAGACGGAAAGAATTTACGCAGGTTTACAGGCAGCGCAAGCTTTACGGGCTTTTCACGGAATACATGGTCGGCTTTTTGCTTTTCCAGAAGGGAATAGAGGAGCACGGCATTCAGGTATTCGGTTATTGATGCCTTATAGTTTCTGGCAACTTTTAAAATCTTATCCACAGGCATGATCCCCGTGATAATGTTCAGCGTATAAAAAGGTTCCTTTGTTCCTATGACGCGGTAGGCACTGCCATTTGTGCGTGCCGGTTTTACTTTTGAGGAGGCATAACGCAGGTACGCGTCCTCAAGCTCCTCCGGGTCCGGTTCCTCATGAATGTCCAGTACGCCGTCACAACTGGGAATCTCGTGCCCCTGCAGGCGCAGATACACGGCCGTGATGGTTCTCAGCAGATACAAAGCGCCGTTTCCGTCGGAAAGGGAATGAAACATTTCCAGAGATATTTTTTTATGGTAATAGTATATCCGGATCAGATATCTGTTATTTGCCTTAAAGGACATAGGCATACAGGGATTCACAATATCCGGCTGGACAAAAGGCCCGGGTCTGTCGTTTGGTTCCAGATATCTCCAGAACAGACCTTTTTTCAGCGCTACCTTAAATGCAGGAAAACGGGGCAGTGCCAGATCCACAGCCTTCTGCAGCAGGGGGGGATCCACCTCTTCTTTCATAATCATGGTGATCCGGTAGACACTGGAAAAATTTTTTCGCTGCAGTGTGGGATATACATTTGCAGATAAATCTAATTTGTACCATGTAGCACGGTTTTTGTTTGTTTTTTTCTCCATAGGTTTATTATAAGATGATACGGGAAAATTATCAATAAAAACAGAAAAGAAACCGGAATGGACGTAACAGTTCAGCCATTCACTGTCCCGCGAGGTATTGCCTTGTATTTGCAAGGCAATACCGAGGCAGCCACGCGCCAGACTGCAGTTTTTGCAGTCTGTGTGCATGCTTTTGTTGCTATGAAACCGAAAGGCTGAATAGTAACGAATGGACGGATGGTCTGTACTGTGATAGAATGAAAATATGCTGGCAGGATACCAGGAGGAGAAGGAGAACTTTATGGAAATTAATCTGAAGACCAATCAGAGCTTAATGAAAGCCATCAAAAAGATGCATACACTGGTTGAAAGTCCCGATGTGGAGAAGCAGAGGGCATCTCAGGAAAATATAAGCGGGATTTTTTCAAAGAGTAAAGATATGAAATATAAAAATTTTGAGATAGACGGGATTCCTGCCGAGTGGGTCAGTGTGGACAGAAGGCATATGAAAAAATATGTGATCCTCTACTGTCATGGCGGCGGCTATAATACGGGAAGTTTCCGGTATGCCAGAAGTATCACCAATAAGCTAGCCAGCACCACCTCCATGGATGTTCTGAGTTTTGATTACCGCCTTGCGCCGGAGTGCCCCTTTCCCGCGGCGCTGGAGGATGCTGTAAAGGTTTGGGATCATCTCATGCATTTCGGATACGGTGCCAGGGACGTGATCGTGGCAGGTGACTCCGCCGGGGGGAATTTGGCACTCAATCTTGTGCAGGTATTAAAAGGACAGGGCCGTATCCTTCCGAGAGGGATTATCCTTTTCTCTCCTTGGACGGATCTCACAAAGAGCGGAAAATCCCATGAGCAGAAGGCAGAGATCGACCCTATCCTTTCCGAGGAATATATAGATAAGGCGATCCAGGACTATGCCCAGGGACGGGAGTTGAACAATCCCTATATCTCTCCTCTTTTTGCGGATTTCACGGGCTTTCCGCCTACCTATATCCAAGTGGGGGAGAATGAAATTCTTCTCTCCGACTCTCTCAATCTGCAGAAGCGGCTGAGAAAATACCATGTCCAGGTACAGCTTGATTTTTACAGCGGTATGTGGCATGTCTTTCAGATGTCACCCTTTAAGACTGCCTATGATGCCATGGATCAGATGGCGGAATTTATCTTTGACATCTGCAGATAGCAAGATCAGATATAGTCTAATATGTAAAATCCCATCATCAGATATAGCCGTGTCATAAAATCATCCAAATTTGCCCCTGTAAGCTGTGCGATGCGGTTCAGCCGGTGGGGAAGAGTGCTTCTGTTAATTTTGAGGAGCTGTGCAGTAAGTGTACTGTTCCTCTCATTCATCAGATAAGTTTTCAGGGTTTCGTACAGCTCAGTGCTGTGCTCTCTGTCATAATGGCGGAGCTGATGCAGGGCATCCGGAGCAATACTCTCCTTGGTAAAATCACCGGTTCCCTCCAGCAGCCAGTATTTTAATACATAATCCCGGAATTCATTATACCAATGGGGCACCCGCTCCATTTGGCTGTAGCTGAGTGCGATCTGGGCCTGTTTCAGGTGGATGGCCAGTGTTGAAAAACCGTGGAAGGGATAGGATACACCCATTCTAAGAAGTCCTTCCCTTATAATGTAGGACATTTTCATGCGCAGATCCTGGGAGGTGATCCGGCTTTTGCTGATATTGATCAGCAGATAAATATGGCCTTTATAGTAGCAGGCATGGCAGGCCTCAATACGCTCCTCGATCTCATTGCAGATGCTGTACACCGAGAGCTTTGTCACATCTGTGCTCTCAAAAGAGATGATACCGCACAGATACTGGTCTGCTTCCTCCCATCCCAGTATCTCCAGTTTGCGGCTGATATCGAGACGGTCTGTCTCTGTACCGCTTATGGTGTCTATGATCAGCTTTTCCAGAGGATGACGCTCGTCTTCCCCGGAGTCATTGCGCCTCAGAAGTGCCAGTTTTATGATCTCCGCAAAATAGGAAGCCACATAGAGCTGTCCCCGTGTCACAGGTGTTTCCATTTCTGATATGATAAATCTTCCTCTGTAATTTCCATTCATCCATAAATTGACATAGATACAGCGGTCATTGTTAAAATCACTGTCCCAAAACTGTCCGCCTGAGGTGGTCAGTGTTTTTTTATACGCCGGGCTTGTCCAGAAAAAATTGATGGTGTTCAAATCCTGCATATACCGTTTGGTCTGTTCATTATAGGTAAAATTAAGCGCTCCCTCAAAATGGCGGGGACAGGCCAGAATATGAAAGTATTCATCGTGGATGAATACGGGATTGTGAAAATGTTCCAGTGCGGCCACCGTAATATCATAGAGGCTGCCGTCCCGGTTCAAAATGTCATTGAGCTTCCGTTCAAGGAGAGAGTATCCGGTAAAAATCTGTTGCAGGGCATTGAATACTTCCGGCAGAGACATCGTTTCCGGGAATATGAGACAGGAACAGGAGTTCTGGACACTTCCCGCTGCAGGTACTCTGTTCACTGCCAAAAAGCCATCCGATAACGGAAAAGGATGTGACGAGAGAGTTTCGGGATCGGCAAGATAGAGAAATGCCCTTGATAAGTCCTGCTGTCCGGTATAGAATTGTACGCCTGTCAGACAGGGTTCTTCACTTGGCGGCAGCAGAGAGACAGAAATTTCATGTTCTTTCAATTTTTCATATAAAATCTGCATACTCAGCAGAAGGCCTGCAGGTGCGGCGTGATTCTCAGTCATGGCATTTCCTCCAAAATCTTATTTACACGGCAAAATCCATCCATTTTCCGGCAAAGGCTGTTCAGCCCCGCCGGAAAACGGACGGATTCAAAAGATCTCCGTTTGATTCTTATTTTATCGTAACAGAGGGTTTTTTACCAGTGGTGATTTTATCTTTTACTGCTTCAAGCTGTTGTATCCTGGTCTAATCTATAGCCGAAGGCCAGAAGCACAGCACCCAGCAGGATCACAACAGCGGGAATGATCATAAATCCCATGCTGATCCCTCTCTGAAGCTGCGGAGTAGCCATAGATGGGTCTATCTCCGAGTTAAACTGGGCAAGTGCCAGACAGGCTGAAATCAGGATACCTCTTGAAACAATACCTAATTTGATCGGCACAGTTAAAAGACCCATGACAGTTCCGGTTACGTCGTAACCCAGTTTTTTTCCGCTGTAAGCCGCACAGTTAGAGAACAGCTCCGGGTCGCAGGCGTTGGTCAATACCAGTATGAACATGACTGCGCACATGGCGGCCATAACCACCCAGGTCTGACTGTAGGCAAAGAAGGCTCCGGTGGCGATGAGTGCCATCAAAAAGTAAGAGCAGACCACGGTTTTCTTTGCGGTAAATCTGGCGACAATAAATTTTGATACGTAGGAAGCCACAACGCCAAGCAGATTGGCTGCAAAGACAAAGGTAGTCAGCAGACCTGCATTTTGGCCGATGTAGGTAAAGTAATAGATAGCCAGTCCGTTTACTAGGAACAGCACAATATATTTTGTGATACAGGATAAAAACAGCCACAGCAGATGCGGGTTGCACCGGATCGCGTCCAGAGCATGGACTTTTGGGGCATCCTGTGCAGTCTGCGCAGATGCGGACTGTCCGGCCATCATCTGCAGTTCCTCCTCTTTGGTCATCTCATAACCCTTAAACATGGAAAAATGAGCGTAAAAACCGGCGGCCATTAATGCGGAAAAGGCAAATGCAGTGGCAGCATAGGCATTTTTCTCTCCAAGCCACGCAGCAAAGACAGAGACGGCGGCAGGTCCGGCGTAAGAATAAACCACAGACGCCAGGGAAGTCCACACCATCCTGGTTGAGGACAGCGTCATTCTCTCCTTAGGTGTCCTGCCGGCAATGTTGATCATGGAAATATTAGCAATGTATGGAATATTCCACGCAATACGGCTGGTTATCATGGCCAGGGTAACAAACACAGCGGCAGCCAGCCCATTGCCGATCTTTATAAACTGCATAGCATAGAGGAAAGGGACCATCCAGGGTGTCAGGATCAGCCAGGAGCGGTAGCGCCCCCACTTTTTCGGCTTTATCTTATTCAGAAAAGGACCATACAGGCAGGAGAGGACAGCGTCCACCACTGCGGAGATGGTGGTCATCACTGTGATGACACCCAGGGAAAACTTTGCAATATTTGTAAAAAAGTAGGTCGCATAAAAGGTATCAATGTTGGACATCAGCGTAAAGCCGAAATCACCTACACCGAAGAACCGTTTTAATGAGGTGCTCAAACCATTCCGTTCTTTTTTATCCGGCATAAATGTATCTCCTTCCAGGGGGTGTATTTATGTCAGAAGATTTTATCGCTGACTTTGGCGATCTCTTCGGTAATGGTCTCATACACACCCGGGAATATGGATTCCGGTCCGCCCATGGTGTTGCAGGGGATAAAGAATTTTGTGCCGTTTTCTTTACAGACACGTTCTACTTCCTGTGCAATATGTTCTCTGCTCCAGTCCTCCCTGTCCACTTCACCGCTGTCAATACCGCCCATAAATGTGATCTGACCGCCGTATTTTTCAATCAGCTCCGGAATATTGTTGGTACTCATGACACCCTGCCAGATGTCGATTCCCATTTCGATCATGGAAGGCACCAGATTGGCAGCGTAGGAATCTGAGTGATGGATAATAACCTCAACACCGTGTTCTTTATAATATCCGTAAACTTTCTTATAAGCAGGTTCATAGAACTCTTTGAACATCTGTGGGGAGATAAAGGAGCTGTTTCTGGAACCCCAGTCATCGTGGTGGAAGAGGGCATCCGGTTTTAAATATTTACAGATTTCTTCTGCATAAGCCAGTTCCCAGTCTGTGATGTAGTCGATCAGTTCATGCATGTAGTCAGGTTCTTCATAGAACTGGATCAAACAGTTCTGGATTTCCAGAAGATAATGGCACTGTTCAAAGATACCAGGAGCCACAAAGGGGGCAACGAAATATTCATCCCTGTCGATTTTCTCGGCTTCTGCAACGAAGGGTGCCCACTCTTCAGCGGAGAATTTTACATTCGGTGCTTTTACATAATCTCTCCAATGGGTAATATCCTTGCAGACGATATGCTCTTCATCGTGTACCGGGAAT
The DNA here is from genome assembly GCF_034355335.1 of Blautia coccoides. NCBI lineage: Bacteria > Bacillati > Bacillota > Clostridia > Lachnospirales > Lachnospiraceae > Blautia > Blautia producta. Next base: position 4,840,026 of record NZ_CP136422.1, on the reverse strand, counting down.
GGGCCGGGCATTCCTTCCGGGAAGGAAATGGTAACACCCCATGCATTTTTTACATTAGGGCCGCCCTTGGTGGGCATGGCGTTTCTCATAGAATAAGGTGTGCCGTAGAGCATGGCGATTGCCTCATACTGATTTACGTATCTGTCCGGATGACCTCCGCGGATGGTTTCTAATAAATTTTGTCTTTTTGATAACATAGTTTAACACCTTTGTAAACTATTCAGCGGGGCAATTCAGTATAGATTTTGTCCATAACAGAGAGGGCGCTGAACAGTTATACTCCTTTCTATATTTTGTACGTTCTGCTGTTTATTCGTAACTATTCAGCGGGCGGGCAAAAAAACATGGCAAAAAGTGATTCTGCATAGATTTTCGCCCGCAGTTATGAGGGTACTGAACAGTTACGTTTATAATATTATTATAAGGGCATTTCCTTATGTGCACAATTAATCAAATATGGGAAATTAGAAGGCTGATATTAGACATAATGATGGATTTGGGTGCTGCTGACAGCAGAAATAAAAAAAGCCCGGAAACATGAAGTTCCGGGCTTGAGAGGCGCCAACCAGATTTGAACTGGTGATAGAGGTGTTGCAGACCTTTGCCTTACCACTTGGCTATGGCGCCATATATGTTATTCTGTTTAAAGAGATATTACACTATATTATATTACCACATTTTCAAAAATATGCAAGTAAAAAATGACTCCAAGGGGATTTGAACCCCTGTTACCGCCGTGAAAGGGCGGTGTCTTAACCGCTTGACCATGGAGCCGTTAAGATAAATAGATAAAAGAGGCGCCAACCAGATTTGAACTGGTGATAGAGGTGTTGCAGACCTTTGCCTTACCACTTGGCTATGGCGCCTGAGTGACTCCAAGGGGATTTGAACCCCTGTTACCGCCGTGAAAGGGCGGTGTCTTAACCGCTTGACCATGGAGCCGTGTTTTAACGGAGCGACCATGGATAATGATAGCATAAGAAAATACAAATTGCAAGCATTTTTTTCAAAAATTTACACTACTCACACAAAACAGGATTCCCCCGTTTGATCATAATATTCTCCTATAACTATTCTGTTTATGTTTTTGAAAAAAAACGGGAGAACAAATTGTGTCAATGGAATATGTAGTGTATACTTAGTTTAAACTACAGCGCACTGCATGAGGAAAGTGTTTTGGGCACACATTGACGGGAATGCATGAGAGAGGTGATCGTATATGAAATTCAAAGGAAAAATAGCAGCATGGTTCTGGATCATATTTTTGGCCGGAAATGTTTTGATGGTTTATGAATTGGTGGAGTCAAGCGGGGTGTCTGCTGAGATCGGCGCTGCACTTGTGGTCTTCAACGCGATTTTTATTCCTATGGTTGTGAGGAATTATGTGGTGATTGATGGAACCAGGATGGCAGTCTATTTTGGGATCATGAAGGATTCCATGGAAATTTCCGAAATCCGGGAGATACGCAGGACCTGTAATCCCATTTCCGCCACGGCAGCATCACTGGACAGGATCGAGATAAAGGGCAGAAGACAGGAAATGATATGCGCGGTCCGGGACAGAGAACGACTGATCGAAGAATTGTTGAGATGTAATCCGGAGATCAAGGTGTGAAGAGCGATAGAAAAATTTTTAGGATGTTGTTAAAAGGGAGCCGTGAAAAAATGAGCCACGAAAAAAGAGTTCTCATTTTTTTACAGCTCTTTTTTTGTGTCCGTGTGACTCAGTTTAGCATCGCATTAATTCCTAAGCTAACTGTGAGGAGGGGGAACAGTCATATAAATTTATATTTTTTGGCCGGCAGGTGTAACTTTTGAATATCTGAATCGATTAATGATCAGAAAGTAAACTATTTGTGCACACTTAGTTCATACGCTTTCAAAAACAGAGAGGAAATCATATGCACAGGGAAGAACTCAGGGATATGACAGATGACCAGCTCATGGAAATGGTCAGGGATAAAAATTTAAGACAGGCCTATGACGTGCTGGTCCTCAGGCATTACCGGGAGGCTGTGCGCTTCTGCATGAAAATGCTGGGGGATGAACAGTCCGCTCTTGATATTGTACAGGACAGCTTTGCCGATATCTATGTACAGAGAGAACGGATCTCCGTATCCGGTGCATTCAGGACATATCTGTTTGCCGTAGTGAAGCACAAGGCACTGGATGAGCTGAGAAGGAATTCCAGGCATAGGACAGAGGAACTGGATGCGGAGAAAATGGAGATGCCGGGCTGTTCCCCGCCGTCGCCGGAGGAGATTTATGTGAAAAAAGAGGAATATGCGGAACTTCTGCAGTGGATAGAAGAGCTGCCAGAGGATTACAGGCAGGCGCTTATTTTATTCTGTGTAGATGGATTGTCCTATGAGGAGATCGCGGAGGCCATGGGGAAAAATCTTCCCCAGGTCAGGATACTGCTTCACAGGGCGAGGAAAAAATTACAGAGGCAGAGGAGGGAACAGAGATGATGCAGCCGGAGAATGAATTTTTAGAAGGTATGTGGGAAAAAGCCGGGCGGAAAGAAGAGAACCTGAAACTGGCAGAGGAACTGAGCCGGATTCCCAGGCAGGAGGGAATGGATTCTTTTCTGTGGGATATGTTCTGCGGAATCGGCATCCGCCAGTTATATGCGTATATGGCAGATATTCTTTTGCTGTCCTTCAGCCTTGCTGTGATCTTTTTCTATATTGGTCTGAAAGCTGTGGGGATTGGTTCTGTTACTGCTTACGGTGTCATCTTTGCCGGGGCGCCGGTTCTCTATGCGTCCATTTTTTATCTGTCCCTGGTGAAGGAAAAGCAGAATCAGACATATGAACAGCTTATGAGCTGCAAATACACATTTTTCCACCTGATGACCGCGCGCATGTTATTCAACAGTCTGCTGGGACTTGTATTTAATATGCTGTATGCATTCATTCTGGCTGTGAGATATCAGGCAGATGTTCCCAGACTTCTGGCGGCGGCGTTCGCGTCCCTGATGATCTTTTCGTTCCTTCTGGTGCTTGGAATCGAGAGGGGGAGGAAAATAGCATGGGGGGCAGCCGTCAGCGGTGTCTGGATGGTTGGCAACCTATTATTTATGGGGCTGGCTGCCAATTGGTATCCCGTATTGCTGGAACAGATCCCGGTGGTTTTGTTTGTGGCAGCAGGTGCCGCCGCCGCGTTTATCTATATCCGTCATCTGCTGGCATTGTGCGGGCAGACGTTCAGAAAGGAGTATACAAATGCTGCAAATTGATCATGTGACAAAGAAATATCAGAATTTTACTGCGCTAAAGGATATTGATCTGGAATTGGATTACGGATTATACGGCCTCCTTGCCCCCAACGGAGCGGGGAAAACTACACTTATGAAAATGATGGCAACGCTTCTCTATCCAACGGAGGGAAGTATCCTGTGGGAGGGCAGAGAGATTCAGAAGCTGGATGACCAATACAGGGAGAAACTGGGATTTCTCCCTCAGGATTTTGGCTATTATCGGGACTATACACCGGAGAGATACCTGCGCTATATTGGCATTTTAAAGGGGATTAGAAAGGAACAGCTAAAAAAAGAGATACCCCGCCTCCTGGAACAGGTGGGACTTACAGAAGCGGCGAAAAAAAAGATGAAGAAATTTTCAGGGGGGATGATTCAGCGGGTGGGGATTGCCCAGGCCCTTTTAGGGAATCCGGAAATCCTGATCCTGGACGAACCAACCGCAGGTCTGGATCCCAAGGAGCGGGTGCGGTTTAGGAAAATCCTGACTTCCCTTTCCGGGGATAAGATCGTGATCATCTCCACACATATTGTTTCAGATGTGGAATTTATTGCAAATCATATTATCATGCTGAAGGATAAGCAGGTGTATGCCAATGACAGTGTGGAAAATCTTTGTATGACACTGGAGGGGGAGATCTTCAGCACTACAGTCAGAACAGAGGAGCTGGCGGATTTTGAGAGAAAATATCAGGTGGTATCCCAGCGACAGGAGGGAGGCAACTGCGAAATCCGTTTTATTGCGGAGAAGAAAGAAGAAGGGTGGAATTCCTGCACAGCCAGTCTGGAGGATGTATTTTTATACACCTATCGGGAATGAGGTGATAAGATGAGAGAAGAGTGGAAGCATCAGATGTGCAGTCCCCTGTTCTGGGGAATCCTCGTAGGAAGTGTTCTGGTCAATCTATGGATACTGGCCAATTTCGGAGGACAAAGGGAACTTGTCTTCAGGAGCCGGGAAGCCTGGGAACAACTGCGCCTTCCCCTGAGTGAGGATTCCGCGGAACTGTATCTGGATGCCCTGGAACCGATGGATGAAAAGGAAACAGGGGTACCTACCTTTCGCCAGATCATGGATGGAACGCTGTATATGCTGAAAGAGTTGGACAGTGAGAGCCTGGCGGAGGCCTTTTCTTCATCGTTGATGCTTGAAGGAGAGGCAAAGGAGTATGTAAAAGAAGAGTATGGAAAACTGGACAAAATTTTGGAAGAGAACAGACAGAATGGAACAGCCGCCAGCTTTTTTGTTCCCGGCAGCCGGAACTTTTTTGAACTGTTTTCCAGATGGATTCCGCTTTTTTGTACTTTGGAAGGCATACTGGCGGGGGTTCTGCTTATGATGAGAAGCGTCAGCGAGACCTTTTCCACCGGGACGGCAAATGTAGTATACGCTACGAAGGCAGGGAGGAAGATCCAGGATAGCCAAAGGAGAGCTGCCGCGTCTGTGGGGATACTGTTTGCGGTCTGCATATGGGGCGTGACATTACTGACAGCATGTGTTTTGTTCCCCTTGGGGAGTCTTTGGAAAACACCCATTGGAAGTATGATGGTGCTGGATTCCTTTTTCCCCATTATCAGCAGAATATCTTTGACTGCAGCGGGCTATATAGGAGTAGAGTTTATGATCTCCTTATTTACGGTGTTGCTGTTTTCCTATATGAGTTTCAGTCTGGTGACCAGAAATAAGAATAGTTTTGTATCTTTTGTGCAGATGGGATTGGGCTGTACGGTGATCTACACGGTGACTTCCCTGTTTCCAAAGAGCAGCAGATTTTATTTTGCCATGCAGTATAATCCTGTGGATCTGGCACGGAAGGCCGGTCACTGGATGGTGAGCGGAGGCACGTTTTTTTCCCCGCCCCATTATGAAGCGGCAGTGCTTCTTCTGTGGGGAGGAGTTGTGGGGGCAGCAGTGTATGCCGCCAGAAGAAGATTTATGGCGGAGGATCTATAGCAGAGGATTTTAGGGAGGTGAAACAATGTTATTGGAAGAAATGAGAAAAATCTGGAGCTGGAAAAAATGTCTGTGTCTGCTGGCGTTTGGAGTCCTGTATTTTCTCCTTTTTATAAGGCCGTACGTATCCATATATGAGGGCAGTTACCATCAGGCGGCGGATATTGCTGCCTCTATTGCCGATAAATACGGAGATTTTATATCCCCGGCTGAATATGAGAGGATGAAAGCGGACGCGCCCAAGAAGGGTGTCAGTGAAATTGACAGAATGATCGGGGAGAATGCCTTGTTCCAAAGTTATGGCTTTCATACATTTCAGGAATTTAATAATGCGGAGGAGAGCCTTACACGTGAGGAGGACACTGCCCTTTGGATGGAGATTTACGATGTCTTCAGCGCTAAGGAGGTGTCCGAGGAATTTACCCGGTCTATTGAGCGGAATGTGTACGACATGTATCTGGATACGTATCAGTCCGAGGCGCAGAGCGGGGCGGATGCCACCTCCTATTATGAGAATTTGGATGAGGAGCAGAGAAAACGTGTTGTCAGCCGGAATGAGAGAGAAGTTTTCGGAGTCCTGCCTCCTCTGGTGATCGGCGATAACTTTGAGGTGCTGCAGTTTTGGGCCGCGTTTGTGATCATCAGTGTGGTTTTTTTGGTCCTGCCGTATATGGTCCAGGAGAACAGAAACAGAATGACAATGCTTCAGTACAGCAGCAGAAAGGGAAGAAACTATTATCTGTATCAACTGACAGCCTGTCTGTTGTCGGCGTTTATTTTGATCGCGGCAGAGTTTTTGTTTTACATGCTGACCGCAAAACTGAACCGCGTCATAGATTTCTGGAATGCTCCGGCGGCTTCTTTTGCCAGTGGATATATCGGATGGTTTCCATGGTCTCTGGGTACCATGTCAATGATGAATGTATTGTTCTGTGCCATGACTGCTGTGGGCGCAGGGCTGATACTCTTTGCTGTGACCCGTTACTGCAGAAATTATATCACAGCCATTGCCTGGGCCCTTCCCCTGGTTATTCTGGCAGGGTGCTATGGCGCATTTCTGGCCTATCATTTTATGGAGATCACGAGATGGAAGTATCTGGTGCCTGCAGCAGCAGTTCTTGTTCTGGGAACAGGGATTTTGACAGTAGGGCTGCAGTTCATCTCAGAGAGGAGGAGAAATATCGGCTGAGAAGCCGCTAAATGTATGAACTGAGGAAATTATGTTAAAAATGGTAACTGTTAAATACACACAGCTATGAGCAAAAATTACGCGGATCTCTCAGAACAGTAAATGAGCAGATCTGCGCAATAGTTACCTGAAAATGCACGGATAGAGCAAGGAGGAACAACAGTGCTGGAAGAAAACATGATGATACAGTTCTTAAAGAAATTTGATGAATATCCCTTTCTGGTGAAGACTTCAGAAAAGGAGTTCCTGATCGGGGAGGGGAAGCCCATGTTCACAGTGAACTGCCGTAAAATGATTCCCGTGAAGGAATTGGTTACAAGCACATCCCTGGCATTGGGAGAGGCATACATGAATGATGACCTGGAGATCGAGGGGGATCTATACGAGGCGCTGGACCATTTCCTGGGACAGATGGATAAGTTTGCTATGGACCAGAAGGTGCTGAAAAAGCTCATCTTCTCCTCCACAGCAAAAAAGAACCAGCAGAAGGAAGTCAGAAGCCACTATGACATCGGAAATGATTTCTATAAACTGTGGCTGGATGAGACCATGAGCTATTCCTGCGGATATTTTCTCCATGAGGACGATACACTGTACCAGGCACAGGTCAATAAAGTAGACTATATTCTGAAAAAGCTGTATCTGAAAGAGGGAATGCGTCTTTTGGATATTGGATGCGGCTGGGGATTTCTTCTCATAGAGGCAGCTAAAAAATATAAGATCAAAGGAACAGGGATCACTCTGAGTGAGGAACAGTACAGGGAATTCCAGAACAGGATCCGAAAGGAAGGGCTGGAAGAGCTGCTAACCGTGGAACTTATGGATTACAGAGAGCTTGAGAAAAGCCATTGGGAATTTGACCGGGTTGTGAGTGTGGGGATGGCTGAACATGTGGGACGTGAAAACTATCAGTTGTTCATAAACTGCATAAATAACGTTCTGAAGCCGGGAGGCCTGCTTCTTCTGCATTTTATTAGTGAGCTGAAAGAACATCCCGGGGACCCCTGGATCAAAAAATATATCTTTCCCGGAGGTGTGGTGCCAAGTCTCAGAGAGATGGTCTCCTGTCTGGCAGAGGACAGTTTTCATGTGATGGATGTGGAAAACCTTCGGAATCACTATAACAGGACTCTTCTGTGTTGGGAGAAGAATTTCAGGGAACATACAGATGAAGTGAGAGAAATGTTTGATGAAAAATTTGTCCGCATGTGGGAATTATATCTGGCGTCCTGTGCGGCTACATTCCACAACGGGGTCATAGATATCCATCAGATACTGGCGTCGAAAGGGATCAACAATGAACTGCCGCTGGTGAGATGGTATTGACCAGTTAAAAAATAAAGAACATTTTCCATTCCGCCCGAATATGTTATAGGAGGCAAAACTGAAACATACGCGGGAGGTATGAATATGGCGGAAAGTAAGGACGGTACTGGGCGGGCATCGGTGAGAGCGCCTTTTACCTGTGATTCTAAAATGATTTTGTTTTCCGGAAGGCCCACAAGCTGGTACGAGGTGGAGATGGTTACCGGCAGGGCTGATCTGCGGGGAAATCTGGTTCCTGACAGTGATGTAAATGCCATTGGTTATAATGTGCTGGACAATTATATCTATGGTTATGACCAGACAGCGAACCAGCTTGTACGGGTGGGAAATGACGGTTGGACAGATGTTCTGACACCCAGACCCCAGGGACTGCCTGCGGATTTTTATAATGCGGGAACACTGGATCTGAACGGATATTATTATCTGTATGTATCGGGGGAGCAAAGATTCTATACTGTGGATCTAAGGCCGGGTTCTCCCTCATACTTAAAGCTGGTGGATCCGGCAGCTGGCTATGTGGAACAGACGGACGATTATGGTACAGCCCTCACCGAACCGCTGAACATAGGCGACTGGGTGTGGAGTCCCCAGGAGAATGTTTTATATGGAGTGGCAAATGACGGAACCGTATACAGAATTTATCCGGATGGGCAGGTGACAGCCCTTGACACCGCAGGACCGAATCCTGGGACGGCTTTCGGGGCAGCCGTTATGGACCAGAATGGGGTTCTATATGCAGTTTCCGGCGGGGATGGAACCATTTACCGGTATCTGATTGACCAGAACCGCGCCCAGGCAGCCAGATTTTCTTCAACCATACAGAATTCATTCCAGGACGGAACTATGTGCCCTTATGCGGCTTTGGAAGTGGATTTTGGAGATGCGCCGGATATTGGCGGCACAGCGGGCAGCGGTAATTATAATACACTGCTTACAAGTGACGGACCGCGGCATAGGATCACTGACGGTCTGACGCTGGGGCTTCAGATCACAGGAGAGACGGAAGCGCATCAAAATGCCCGGGCAGACGGGGATGACCTGGAAAAACAGATACAGGATGATGGGCTGGCCGTGCCTCCTGTCCCCCTGACAGTGACAGATACCATGTACCATGTAAACGTGGCGGTCAGAAATATTACAGGCACCGGGGCAAATCTGTACGGCTGGATCGATTTTAACAACAATGGTCTGTTTGAGGAAGATGAGGCTGTGCATCAGACTGTCCCGTCCAGCTCACAGACCCAGATGATCACCCTGGATTTTACAGTTCCGCCGTCAGTGCAGCTCCGCCCGGGACATACATTTCTCAGACTCCGGCTCACCACGGATGATCTGTCGGAAGGGACGCAGCAGGGACAGGACATCAGGAGCGTAGGCCCTGCGTCTGACGGTGAAGTGGAGGACTATATCCTGCAGATCCAAGCTCTGGCGGATCTCTCAGTGGAAAAGACGGCCGTGCCGGATGTACTGAATGAAGGAGACCAGATCATTTACACGATCCTGATCAGAAACCAGGGGCCTGATCCCGCGTTGGAAGTGCAGCTCGCAGATGATGTCCCGGAGGAAATTACACTTCCGGAATACAGCACGGATAATGGAGGAACCTGGAACCCGTGGACGGGCAGCCTGGATATAGGGGAAATGCAGTCCGGTGAAGAGCGTACAGTTCTTATCCGGGGGATTTTCAGCAGCAGCACCGCTACACAGGTGGAGAATACCGCGCGTGTTGTCACCGTATCTCAGGATGATGACCCGTATAACAATACATCTACAGTGATAACATCAGTGAACCGTTCTGCTGATCTGTCTGTTGCTAAGAGCGCGGATCCGTCCCCAGCCACCGCAGGGAAACAGGTGGAATTTGCAATAGAAGTGAGTAATCAGGGGCCTGACAATGCGTTAAATGCCACTGTGGCAGACTATATTCCGGCAGAAATAGAAAATCCCGTGATATCCTACAACGGTGGAGCTACCTGGAGTGTGTTTGACGGGCGGACCGGTGTGTTCGATCTACCGTCAGGTGAACATGTATCTTTTCTTATCAGAGGAGATCTTCAGGCGCGTGCAGCAGGCAGTTTTACCAATACGGCGGAAGTTCAGTCTGAGACGCCGGACCCGGATTCTTCCAATAATACGGATACCATTGAGGTCCTTATCAACCAGTCAGCCGATCTGGCGGTGACTAAAACACCGCTGGAGCCTGCCGTATATGAGGGGCAGAGAATCCAGTACAGTATTGAGATTGAAAACAGAGGACCTTCCGATGCGGCAAATGTGACCCTGACAGATGCAGTTCCCGCAGAGATAGCCGATGCGGAATTTTCCCTGAATGGGGGAAGTGTGTGGAATATCTGGAGCGGCTCTTATACCTGGCCTGTTTTTTCGGCAGAAAGCAGTGTGACTGTACTGCTGCGGGGGACGGCAGTACCGGGATTTACAGGGACGGTGAAGAATACGGCATCTGTGAACTCCTCTGTACCGGACCCAGATCCTGACAATAATTCATCAGAGGCTGAGGTGACAGTGGAACCGGGGGCGGACCTGACGCTGACGAAAACGGCATCTCCTGACAGGATCATAGCAGGACAGAGGGTGATATACACGATAACAGCCCAAAATCAGGGGCCGGGAAGAGCTGAAAATGTTATTATAAAGGACACAGCGTCCCCTTATCTGATGGAGGCAGAGTATTCCGTAGACAACGGAACTACCTGGCTTCCCTGGGGAGGTTCCTATGCAGTCACGTCCCTGGATGCAGGAGAAAATGTGGAAATTTTCCTAAGAGGAAGGAGCGAGCCGTCCTTTACAGGTACTCTTCACAATACAGCCTCTGTAAGCTCTGACACCCCGGACCCGGATCCTGGCAACAATACAGATGACGCGGAGGTGACTGTGGATGTGTCAGCCGACCTGTCCGTGAGGAAAACGGCAGAACCGAATCCTGCCAGACCGGGAGCCTCTGTTACCTATGAGGTTGTCGTAAAAAATTTTGGCCCTTCGGATGCCGTCCAGGTGACACTGGAGGATACCATGCCTTCGGTTTTGGTGAATCTGGAGTATTCTGTTGATGACGGTGAGAACTGGAATCTGTGGAATGGTTCATGGACAACAGAATTTCTGGCGGCAGGTACTTTTGTGAACGTGCTGCTCAGGGGATTTGTGCCTCATAATGCATCAGGACAGCTTAGAAACACTGCGGCGGTGAGCAGCAATACACAGGATCCTTATCCGGATAATAATAGGATCGAGCTTGTGACACCCATTGCGCCTATGCCGGAGCTGTTTATCACTAAGACGGCCTATCCTGACTGTGCCATACCCTGCGAGTATTTGGTTTATACCATTTTGGTGGAAAACAGCGGTTCCGCGGACGCGGAAGACGTTATGCTCACGGACTATATTCCCCGGGAACTCTGGAATCTGCAGTTTTCTATGGACGGCGGAGGAACCTGGTCGGAGTGGAAGGGGTCAGAGCTGATCGGAACCATCCGGAGAGGGGAAACCGTCACTGTGCTCATTGCAGGGATGGTCCACGCCAGAGCCTGTGGTGTCATAACTAACACAGCCTCCGTATCCGGCGCAGGTTCGGAGGAATATTACCCGGAGGACAGTGTGACCATAACCACGCCGGTTAAGTCGTGCCGCTGCTGTGAACCCGGCAGGCCTATGCCTCTTGGGAAGAGTAAAGTGTATCGGGATTTCTTCAATAACATGCCGTAAAATATGGCGTAAAAAATACAGCCGGACTGTTCTGCTTGCAGGGCAGTCCGGTATATTGTTACAGAATGTTCACATGACAGGTTGGGAAATTCTGTTATAATAGACATATCATTTTATAAGTGTCTATTATTTTCAAGGTCTATTGACATAGCCGGAGAGGAGAAACATCATGAATTTTGTCATAGAACATCTTTCAAAAGCCTTCGAGAAGAAGCAGGTATTAAAGGACATTTCATTTACCTTTGAAAGCGGAAAAATCTACGGACTGCTGGGAAGGAACGGAGCAGGAAAGACAACGCTTTTCAACTGCCTGAATCGGGATTTAAAGACGGACGGAGGAGACTTTTTTCTTCTGGAGGACGGGGAACGCAGAGAGATTGGCGCAGAGGATATCGGATATGTTCTGTCAACGCCTACGGTTCCGGAATTTCTCACAGGAAGGGAATTTCTGAAGTTTTTTATTGATATCAATGAAAAGAGCATTGCAGATAAAAAATCTGAGGATGCGTATTTTTCTATCATGAATATTGAGGAAGATGACAGGGATAAGCTTCTTAAAGACTATTCCCATGGTATGAAAAATAAGATGCAGATGCTGATCAATATTATCGCCCAGCCTGAGCTTCTCCTTCTGGATGAACCTCTGACATCCCTGGACGTGGTGGTGGCAGAGGAGATGAAGCAGCTTCTTCGCTCATTGAAGCAGGACAGGATCATTATTTTTTCTACTCATATTATGGAACTGGCCCTTGATCTGTGTGATGAGATCGTGATTCTCAACCACGGGGAGCTGGAGGTAGTGGACAAAACTGATCTGGACAACGGGGAGTTTAAAGACAAAATCATACGGGCGTTGAAGGAGGAAGGGAATGATTAGAACTTTTCGGATTTCTTTTTCGCTGAAAAATACATATCGGGTGAATACGATCCTCTATTCCCTGAAGCAGATTCCCATTGTCAAAAAGATCCTCCCGGAGAGTTTGTATAAAAGCCGGGGACTGAAGATCTTTGCCAATATACTGGCCGTGCTGTGGGAGATCACAGGAACCTTTCTGGGAAAGGCGCTGTATCTTCTTCTATTGGTAATGGTAGCAGAAGCGCTTTATAAGAGCGAAGGGGACGGAAGAATGTTTGTGCACATTCTGTTCTTCCTGAGTATTATTGGTTCCTATTTGAACACGTATATGTTCAATCCAAGCAATGATAAGTATTATGCCATGATCCTGATGCGTATGGACGCCAGGTCTTATACACTGACTAATTATGTGTATGCCCTGGGCAAGTGTATCCTGGGATTTCTGCCCTTTACAATCCTGTTTGGAATGGGAAGGGGCGTTCCTCTGTGGGGCTGCCTGCTGTTCCCGTTTTTTATCGCTGCGGTGAAGATGCTGATCGCATGGAATTATCTGATTGATTTTAAAAAGAATGGGGAGAGCAGGGACGAGAACCTTCCGGGTAAGCTGGGATGGATCTTGACGGCAGTTCTGTTGGCAGCGGCCTACGGTCTTCCTTATCTGGGGATCCTTCTGCCCATGTGGTCTGCGGCTGTGTTAATGGTGCTTTCTGTGGCGGGGGCTTGTGCGGCAGCCGTTTATATGGTAAAATTTGATGATTACCGAACACTGTATCAACAGCTTTTATCAAAATTCAGAAACGGTATGGACTATAAAGCAACCGTAAAAGCAGCGGTTGAGGATCAGAACCGGAAGCTGATCAGCCAGGACACGGGGATTACAAGCAATAAAAAGGGATTTGAATATTTTAATGAGCTTTTTATTCGCAGGCATCAGAAAATACTTTGGAAATCGGTGAAGAGGCAGGCTGTGATCTGTCTGTTCCTGTTTGCGGGATTTCTGTTTATGTTTCAGGTCAATGAGGATTTCAGAAGACAGATAAACCGTCTGCTCATGGTGTTTTTGCCTTATTTTGTGTTTATTATGTATATGATAAACCGGGGGACGAGTTTTACACAGGCTTTATTTATGAACTGTGACCACAGTATGCTCACCTATTCTTTTTATAAGAGGCCGGAATTTATTCTCAAATTGTTCCGCATCAGGCTCAGGGAGATCGTGAAGGTGAACCTTCTGCCGGCATCTGTGATCGGGATCGGTCTGCCGGTGCTTCTGTATTTCTCCGGCGGGACAGATAATCCGCTGAATTATCTCCTGCTTTTTGTGTCCGTGATGGCTATGAGCGCGTTTTTCTCGGTGCACTATCTGACCTGCTACTACCTTCTGCAGCCGTACAATGCGGGGACAGAGATTGTGGGAGGAACGTATAAGATTGTTACCTGGGTGACTTATATTGTGTGTTTTATGTTCATGAAGCTTAGGATGAGTACCCTGGTGTTCGGGACAGTGGTGACTTGTTTCTGTCTGCTCTATTGTGTGGCAGCGTGTGTTGTGGTTTATCGTGTTGCAGACAGGACATTTCGGATCAGGAATTAATTGGAGGGGCTTGAGGTGCCTAAAAGTTATTCAGAGCAGGAGCGGGAATATATCAAGACGCGATTGAAAGAAGAAGCAGCAAAATGTCTTGCCCAATACGGCGTTCGTCGCACGACAGTCGATGAGATCGTGAAGCGGGTCAATATTCCAAAAGGAACTTTCTATCTCTTTTATAAATCAAAGGAATTGCTTTTGTTTGATGTTATTCTGGAACAGCATGAGATTGTCAGTCGTGAACTGTATCAGGCCATTTCTGATGCTGCCGGCGGGGCGTTTTCAGCAGAAAAACTAACGGATGTGATTTTTGAGTTCTATAAAAAGACAGAGAAAATGCTGATTTTGAAGCTGCTTGACGTCAATGAACTGGAACTGCTTGTTCGTAAGCTGCCGCGGGAAATAGTAGAGGAGCATTTAAAGGACGATACGGATACTATTGAAAAAATGTTTACTCTGCTCCCTGTAAAAAAAGAAGCAGACATAAAGGTTATCAGCGCTGCATTCCACGCAATCTATTACGCAACGCTGCATAAAGCAGAGATCGGTGAAGAACAGTATGATGAGGCACTGCGTGCCTTGATTTATGGTATTGTAATACAGGTTATCTAAAAAGTCCGGCGGTCAGCCGGACTTAAAACAAATCACTAATTGACTATTAAGTTCAATTTAGTCATATAGTATAAGGAGGGACAAATCATATGATTCAAGTCAACAATCTTTCGTTCAGCTATACGAAGAAGCCTTTTATTTCGGACATGAGCTTTTCAGTTTCCGCGGGTGAGATCTTTGGATTTTTAGGACCGTCCGGGGCAGGTAAAAGTACACTTCAAAAAGTGTTAATAGGTATGCTGACCACTTATCAAGGTTCTGCTGTGGTAAACGGAACCCAGTGCAGGGAGCGCACAAAGGATTTTTATGAGGAGATAGGAGTGGACTTTGAGTTTTCAACCATGTATGAGAAACTGACTGCCAGAGAAAACCTGCAGTTTTTCTCATCCCTGTATGAAAAAAAGCCGCGTCCCATCGACACGCTTTTGGAGATGGTAGGACTTCAGCACGATGCGGATAAGCGTGTATCCGAATATTCAAAGGGTATGAAAGCGCGTTTGAACTTTATAAAAGCATTGCTGCATGACCCTCTTTTGCTTTGCCTTGATGAGCCGACAAGCGGACTTGACCCCACAAACAGCCGGGTGATGAAAGATATGATTTTAGCGGAAAAGGCAAAGGGGAAAACGATTCTTTTGACCACACATAATATGCAGGACGCAGCCGAGCTTTGCGACAGAGTAGCGTTTATCGTGGGTGGTAAAATATGTGCTCTTGACAGTCCGCACAATCTGATCATGTCAAAAGGTGCGGCAGAGGTGACTTATACATGGGTTGAAAATAGGGAGCACAGCGCAAGCTGCCCTCTTGACCGTTTATCTGCTGATGAACGGCTGAAAAGACTGATGGCGGAAAACCGTCTGCAATCCATTCACAGCAGTGAGCCGACTTTAAATGACATTTTTATGGATATTACAGGGAGGACATTGTTATGAGATTAGGAAGTCTGCTCTTATGGGATATACGCTTTCAGGCAAAATATGGTTTTTACTTTTTATATGCTGTTTTATCGGTAATCTATGTTATTGTTCTATTTGCCGTTCCGGAGAATTGGAAAGAGAAAACATCAGCTGTTTTGATCTTCTCAGACCCGGCGTCAATGGGCTTGTTTTTCATGGGAGCAATTGTCCTTTTGGAAAAAAATCAGCATACACCATGTGCATTTGCGGTTTCTCCTGTCCGCCCTACGGAATACATCATTGCTAAAGTCAGTTCATTGTCTGCTGTTTCACTTGTTGTTGCTGCAATATTGGCGTTAGCCGCAAGTGTGGATCGTTTACATATTGTACTGCTTGGTACAGCTATATCCAGCATTATATTTACGCTTTTAGGTATTATTACTGCAACGAGTATAATCAGTCTTAATCAGTTTGTTTTATGGACTGTGCCCATAGAGCTTGTTTGCTTTGTTCCCGCAATACTGCACTTGTTTAAAATTACTCCGGCCTGGCTTCGGTATTATCCCATCAATGTTTGTATGGAAATGGTTTCAGGCTCTGCACCTTCTGTAACAGGGATTTTTATTGTAACAGTATTGGTGGTAGTTCTATTCGTTCTTTCAAAGTATTGTGTCTTGAAAATGTGGAGCAGTACGGGAGGTGCCAAGTTATGAGAGCTGTCCGGTTGAGTTTTTTTCAAATGCTGGCTTATATGCGGAGAGATATGATGTTATTTGCCGTCTGTCCTGCGCCAATTCTCGTAGGATTTCTGTTTCGGTTTGCCATACCTATTTTGGAAGCTGCTTTGACGGAACGGTTGCATATGCCGGCCATCATCTCACCCTACTATGCATTGATGGATATATTCTTTGCTATGCTGTCACCGGCTATGTTTTGCTTTGTTTCGGCCATGGTATCTTTGGAGGAGGCCGACGAAAAAACAGCGGCCTATCTATTCGTTACGCCTTTAGGGAGAAACGGCTATCTGGCAGCTAGGTTTTGCATTCCTTCTGCTGCCGCCTTTCTTATAACGCTGGCCTTGCTGCCTGTTTTTAAGCTGACTTCTCTTTCTCCGGCTGACATTTTATTGCTGGCGGCAGGAGGAGCATTGCAGGGCATTATCATCTCATTGTTGATTTTAACGTTTTCATCAAATAAACTGGAGGGCATGGCAGTCACAAAATTGTCTACACTTATGATTTTGGGTGCAGTTATCCCGTTTTTTGTAAAACACAACATACAATATGTGGTTTCTCCATTGCCCTCCTTTTGGATTGGAAAGGCAATCCTTGAAAATATGTTGATTTATATGCTGCCTGCATTTGTTTTGTCAGCTGTCTGGATCTGCTTTTTGTTAAAGCGGTATCTGCGGAAAATATAGAGAGACCGGATTCTTTTTTGAATATGACATATAGATGTCGTGTTCGGATGCTATACTTGTAATGTAGACACGGCAGATAGAAAAGGCCGTAAGACAACTGTCAGGATAGAGACACAGTTCAGGAGGAAAAGCAATGAAATATGATTGGAGAAAACAGGAAAAGGGACTGTACAGTCCAGGGGAAAAGCCGGCCGCAGTCAATGTTCCGGCACAGAAATACATTATGATAAGCGGAAAAGGAAATCCAAACCATGAGGATTTTTCAAACCGTGTAGGTGCCCTTTATTCCCTGGCATACAGTATAAAAATGAGGTATAAGGCAGAGCATAAAGAGATGTGTCAGAAGGATACGGATATGGAGGAGTTTTCCGTGTATCCCCTGGAGGGAGTTTGGGATATGGAGGAAGAGGCCGGGGCACAAGCCCATGTGCTGGAGGATAAGGAACATTTGATCTACACGATCATGATACGGCAGCCGGACTGTATCACAGAGGAGATGTATGAGGCGGCTCTTGCAGCGGTGAAAAAGAAAAAGCCTGATCCTCTTCTGGATGAAATCACCTACACTGCCTGGGAAGACGGCTTGTGCGTACAGATACTTCACACAGGTCTGTTTGATGATGAGCCGGAATCTTTTAGAAAGATGGATCTTTTTCTGAAAGAGAATCATTTGATACGAAAGGGACATACCCACAGGGAGATCTATTTAAAAGATATGAGCCGTACAGCACCGGAGAAAATGAAAACAATCCTGCGGTACATGGTGTCTGAAGGACAGAAGAAGTTATAAAAAATTAAAACCGTCTCATTGCATATTTGACTGTAAACAGGTATCCTTAGAGCATAAAGGAGCTTCTTGTATAATTCAAATATAAGGAATTCCGAGAAAGAAGGTTGAGAAAAAAATACCTCAGAGTAAAATAAGATTACTGACTTTGGACGGTTAGTAAAAAATCTTATTAAACAGTGAGGTACTTGAAATGAATTATAACACACAGAACGCAAAAATTGCATCTATTACGGAAAAGACTTTAATCGTTGGTATTGATGTGGGAAGTGAAACCCATTATGCAAGAGCTTTCGGCTGGCGCAATTATGAGTACTCAAAGAAACCGTTTGCCTTCAGCAACGATGAAGCTGGATTTTCCTCATTCAAAGACTGGATGGACGATATAGCAGAGAAACATGGGATGGAAGCTGTGATTCCGGGAATGGAACCAACCGGTCACTACTGGCTGAACCTTGGAGCGTACCTGCAGGAACAGGGAATGAAGCCGGTACATGTGAATCCGCATCATGTCAAGAAGTCTAAAGAACTGGATGACAATAATCCGAGTAAGAATGACCGTAAAGATCCAAAAACAATTGCAGGTCTGGTAAATGAAGGAAGATTTTCATATCCATATATTCCAACCGGGATTTATGCAGAAATTAGAAATTTGTCCAACCTTCGTATTCAGACACAGGAAGAGATTACAAGAATCAAAAACAGGATCGCCCGCTGGTTCAGCATCTATTTTCCAGAGATCAAAGACGTTTACAGGAATCCGGATGCAGTAAGCGGACTGATGGTAATCAAACAGGCACCATTGCCCTGCGATATCAAAGAGCTTGGCGTGGATGGTGTTAATAAGATATGGAGAGATGCAAGGCTGAAAGGCGCTGGGATAAAGAGGGCAACGACCCTGGTAACCGCAGCGGAGCACAGCATCGGAAATACGGAAGCACCAAGAAGTGCCAGGAAAGAGATCCGAAACCTGTTGAATGACTACGAAATATATAAGAATCGTATGGATGAACTTATGGAAGAGATAGAGGAAACACTTTCTGAGATTGCCTATATAGATAAGCTGATGGAGATCAATGGGATTGGAATAAAAACGGTAAGCTGCTTTATTGCAGAGGTTGGAGACATTGGACGTTTTGATAATCCAAAGCAGGTGCAGAAACTGGCAGGATATGCTATTGTCGCAGACAGCTCCGGAAAGCATAATGGAGAAAGTCGTATCAGCCACAGGGGAAGAAAGCGTTTGAGATATGCGCTGTATGAAGCTGCGATATCGGTGATTGGGAAAAATAAAGAATTTAAAGAGATCCATTGTTATTACAGGACGAGGGAAAAGAATCCCCTGAAGAAGATGCAGTCGGTGATAGCGGTGGCATGTAAACTGATCCGGATATTTTATACAATACTAACAAAAGGCATAGAGTATGACGGTCAGAAGATGTTAAGTGACATTGTAAGACCTAAAATGCAGCCAGCAGCATAAAGAGAAAGAAACAGTGAATCATGGCCGGTCTGAGCCTTTGAAAGGAAAGAATGGAAGGCTGAGGCCAGCCATGATAGCTGGAAGAAACAAGTAAATGGAATGTAACAGGAAAACGTCCACCGAGAGGTGCTGTTGCAGGAAAAAGTCAGTAATAAAAAAACAAAGAATGGAGCCAGTAGTCGGCAGGAATATTCACCAGAGGGCATGACCCTGTAAAGGAGCTGAGCTGACACCCTGGTTATGGACAGGCGGGACGAGAGAAGTTAGGACTCAGCAATGGTCTGATGATCCTGGTAGACATGGGAGGTTCGCTGCCGTAGATGGATGGGTACACACAAGGCCATGTAGAACGAAAAGAGAAGACGTTTTATTTTGTGCACCCAAAATCCACTACTTTCGTACCAGATACAGAGAAATGTCCATTCCAATGGTTCTTTCTTCTGAGATATTTATTGATGAAACATTAAAAAATCCTTGATTTTCAAGGAAAAAAGACTTGACTATATAGGGAGGTGTCAGTAATGGCAAATGAGGACAAGAAGGATTTTAACGCCATGCTTCATAAAGACACGGATATGCCCAAGATACAGATCGTGACTGATGAAAAGACGATTCGGAAATACGGGGGCAGCAGGATGTACTTTGCCCCGCCCCTGTACTACGATGAGGTTATGAAACGAATACCGGAGGGGCGTCTGACCACAGTGGGGGAGATACGCAGTTATTTTGCACAGAGAAACCATGCTGATTTTACAGACCCTATTACGGCGGGCATTTTTGTATCCATAGCAGCCTGGGCCAGTTATCAGAGAACCAAAGACAACACACCCTATTGGCGTACACTGAAGGCAGGAGGGGAATTAAATCCAAAATACCCCGGTGGCGTGGAGGCACAGAAAGAAAAGCTGGAGGCGGAAGGACATATCATTGGGCAGAAGGGCAGAACAAATATAAAATATTATGTCAGGGATTTTGAAAAAGTGTTGTTTCCTCTGGAATGAAAGCAGGAAAGCTTTTGTGACGAATCTCTCACTTAAAAGTCACCGGAATGTAAGCGGCAGGTTCTATTATATAGGTTAAGAACAAGAAAAGGAGGCTCATGGAATGGAGTTTTTAAAAGTTGATAATCTATGTAAGGTATATGGCAGGGGGGAGAACCAGGTGACAGCCCTTGACCATGTTTCCCTGACCATCGAGAAGGGAGAATTTGCCGCGATCATCGGTTCTTCCGGTTCCGGAAAATCCACTTTACTTCATGCTATCGCAGGGGTGGATGTGCCCACAGGCGGTAAGGTATATCTGAACGGGCAGGATGTCTATGCCCAAAGCAATGATAAGCTTGCCATTTTCCGCAGACGGCAGGTTGGTTTGATCTATCAGTTCCACAATCTCATTCCCACTCTGAACGTGGTGGAGAATATTACCCTGCCTATCCTGATGGACAGACGCAGGGTCAATAAGGAAAGGCTGAATGAACTGCTGGATCTGCTGGGGCTGCAGGAACGAAGGACACATCTGCCGAACCAGCTTTCCGGCGGCCAGCAGCAGCGTGTTGCCATCGGACGCGCCTTGATGAACGCGCCCCAGGTCATGCTTGCCGATGAACCTACAGGCAGCCTGGACAGCCGGAATGGGCATGAGATCATTAAACTGCTGAAAGAAAGCAATAAGAAATATGGACAGACCCTGCTCCTTGTCACCCACGATGAAAATATCGCTCTGCAGGCGAATCGTATTATCAGCATATCAGACGGCAGAGTGGTGCGGGATGAGAGGCAGGTGGCACGATAATGAATATTTTTCATAAAGTTGCCCTGCAGGGACTCATAAAGAACCGGACACGGACGCTTGTGACAATTATCGGGGTTGCCCTGTCCGCGGCTCTTATCACAGCGGTGTCCGTCTTTGCCGTATCACTGCAGAATTATATGATAAACGGAGCCGTGAAAAAATATGGTGACTGGCACGTCCAGTTTACAGATGTAGACGATTCTTTCGTACAGGAACAGGCAGAGGACAGCAGAGTCTCGGAAGTGGTATCCACGGAAAACATAGGATTCGCAATGCTAAACGGCGGACAGAATCCCGATAAGCCGTATTTATTCATCGCAGGATTTAACAGGGAAACCTTTGATGCGCTTCCAATCACCCTTCTTTTGGGAAGGATGCCGGAGAACAGCAGCGAAATTCTCATTCCGGCGCACGTTGCGTCAAACGGCGGTGTTAAGATATCAGTGGGAGATACCCTTACCCTTGCAGTGGGAAGCCGCCGCGCAGGGGATGAAACACTCAGTCAGCACGATCCATACCGGCAGGGGGAGGAAAGCCTGTCCTTTTCAGAGGAGAGGACATACACCGTGGTCGGTGTCTGCCAAAGGCCCTCTTTTGAGGAATATGCAGCACCCGGGTACACGCTGATCACCATGGCGGATAACACAGAGGGAGCCGAACATCTCAGCGCATTTGTCACGTTGGAAAAACCAGGCCAGATCCGCTCCTATGTAAAAAGTGCCGCTCAGGGCCATGCCTATGTACTGAACGATGATGTCCTTCGCTTTATGGGAGTTTCAGGGGATAAGCTGTTTAATACACTGCTGTATTCTCTGGGGATCATTTTGGTGGCTCTGGTCATGTTGGGTTCTGTATTTTTAATCTACAATTCCTTTCATATTTCTTTGAATGAGCGGACCCATCAGTTTGGAATTTTTATGTCCGTAGGCGCGACGGAAAAACAACTGCGCAATTCTGTAGTATTTGAAGGTATCTGCATTGGCCTCATCGGTATTCCCGCCGGCATGCTGATCGGTATCCCGGGCATCAGGCTGGTGCTGTCCCTTGTGGCAAAAAACTTTGCAAATGTACTCTACAGTGATGTGCCCCTGACATTGAAAGTGTCTGTGCCTGCCCTTGCAGCTTCCGTGGTGATCAGTATGATAACCATTCTGATCTCTGCCTATATTCCGGCAAAAAAAGCTGCCCGGACACCGGTGATGGAGTGTATCCGCCAGACCAATGAGATCAAGGTGGAGGCAAAAGATATAAAGACGGCGGGATTTACAAAACGCTTCTTTGGTCTGGAGGGGACACTTGCCTCAAAAAATTTTAAGAGAAACAAGCGGCGTTACCGCAGCATTATCCTGTCCCTTTCTTTGAGTGTAGTGCTGTTTGTGTCATCCAGTTCTTTTGTGATGAATCTGAAGCAGACTTCCAAACAGGCGGATGTGGTTACAGATTATGACATTGGTTTTGACGCTCAAAACATGGATGACAGCGAAATGCTTGGGCTTTATGATAAAATGAAAACTGCTGAGGGTGTCACACACAGCTCTTATCAGGCCCTCATGGAGTTTACCTGCTCAGTCAGGACAGAACAGCTCTCAGACGCTTACCTGAAATCCAAGGGGGACACTTTACGGGGGGACACGGAAGATCTGCCCATGGAGATCCAATTTCTGGATGACACCTCCTATCTGCAGATCATAAAAAGCCTTGGATTGACAGCTAATGCGTATACACTGGATGATACCCGTACAAAGGAGTCCATGAAACTGATCGCTGTGGCGAAAATGGAGGATACCACCGGTAAGGCTGAGGAGGTAAGCCAGCTTGAGAATGTGTTCAGGGATTCTACTGTGGATGCAGATCTCATTCCCGAACAGAAGGGAGAACCGGTTACGGAATGGGGGAAAAATGTCAGTATCACCTGTGTGGATCTTGTTCCGCCGGATGCGCCCGCATTCTCAGGAAAATATGAACAGAAGCCGTACTTTTTCCAGATCATAGCTCCCTGGTCCCTGAAAGAAACACTTGCCCCTCAAAACCTTTCTGTTGATGTCAGGGGGAAGGGCATTACATTCCGATCAGACAGCCCCGGGAAGTCAACAGAGCAGATGCAGGCTATAATAGAAGGCACAGGCATTACCTCAGACTATGCGCTTCACAATGTCTATGCCATGCTGGAGCAAAACCGCAACATACTGTTTATTGTGAACCTGTTTGCCGTTGTCTTTATTGCAATGATCTCACTGATCGCGGTTGCCAATGTGTTTAACACCATTTCCACCAACATCAAACTGCGCAGGAGAGAATTTGCCATGCTTCGCTCTGTGGGAATGTCTGACCGGGAGTTTAATAAAATGATGCGGTATGAGTGTCTTCTGTATGGACTGCGGACGCTTTTGTTCGGTCTGCCCATATCGGGGATACTGTCCTGGCTGATCTATAAAGGAATGTTCATAGGCGGCTCGAAAATTGACTTTATTTTCCCGTGGGGCAGTCTGGCAGTCAGTATACTCGGTGTGTTTTTGGTGATTTTTATAACCATGATATATGCCGCGGAGAAGATAAGAAAAGAGAATATTATAGAAGCGCTCAGGGATGATATGGCCTGATTATATAATTTAATAAAGTAGGATCATAAAGAGGACTTCCGGTACAAGTATGTGTACCGGAAGTTTTTTACTATTTGGCCTTTCGGCTTCATAGCAACAAAAACATGCACACAGACTGCCAAAACCGCAGTCTGGCGCGTGGCTGCCTCGGGATAGCCTTGCAAATGCAAGGCAACACCTCATGGGACATTGGTAGGCTGAACTGTTACAAGTTTTTTAGCATACACGCAAAATGTATTGACAAATCATTTAAAATATATTAGTATCAAAAATGAGAATAATATATAAAGTGAAAATAATAAGCCGTAGAATTTTATAATGGGAGGGATGGCAGATGGAGAGTACGGATTTGGCAAAAATTGTTATGAATCCGGTGAGAATACGCATCGCCCAGTATTTCCTGGTCCATGAGCAGGGGACAACAGCTCAGATTGGAGAGGAGCTGAGTGATGTGCCGAAAGCCAGCCTGTACAGGCACATGAAGATCATGGAAGATGCAGGGCTGATACGGGTGGTCCAGGAGAACAAAAAACGGGGAACTGTGGAGAAGGTTTACAAGCTTGAGCAGGAGAACCCCATGGGCAGCAGGGAGCCGGGAAAAGAGGAGGTTGCTCAGCTCATACACAGCTCCCTTCTGGGGATCATGGGAGAGTTCCAGCGGTATCTGAAGAGGGAGGACGCAGACCCGCAGAAGGATATGATATCTCTGACATCTGCAGTTTTTCTTCTGACGGATGAGGAGTTTCAGGAGTTTTTTAGCAAGATGGGTGAGCTGTACAGCAGTATGATAAATAATCAGCCGGACGGAAAACGCCGGCCGAGAAAACTGACGCTGATCTCATCCCCTGTGACAGAGGAAAAGGAAAAGAAAAAGAAAGAAGGCTCAGGCCGGGAGGAAAGAACATGTTAGAAATCAGAAATTTTTCCAAAACGTATAAAGGCGGAAAACGTGCGGTCAGCAATCTGAACCTGCATGTGCAGGCAGGGGATATCTATGGCTTTATCGGACATAACGGAGCCGGTAAAAGTACAACCATAAAGGCAGCGGTAGGCGTTCTGGAATTTGAGGAGGGGGAAATTCTCATTGACGGCAAGGATATCAGAAAGTCACCGGTGGAGTGTAAACAGATACTGGCGTATATCCCGGATAATCCTGATCTGTATGAGCATCTGTCCGGCATTCAGTACCTGAATTTTATTGGCGATATCTATGGAGTTCCGGCAAAAGAGAGAAAGGAATTGATCCAGAAATACGGTGATCTGCTGGAGATTACCGGCAGTTTGGGAGATTTGATCTCATCTTATTCCCATGGTATGAAACAGAAGACCGCCCTTATCTCTGCACTGATCCACAGGCCGAAACTCATGGTACTGGATGAGCCTTTTGTAGGCCTTGATCCCAAGGCAACCCATACGCTAAAGGAAGTTATGCATGAGATGTGTGAGAACGGCAGTGCTATTTTTTTCTCTACTCATGTCCTGGATGTGGCGGAGAAACTTTGTAATAAGATAGCTATCATCAAAAACGGAACCCTGATGGTGGCAGGCAGCACCGCAGAGCTGACTCAGGATGAATCTTTGGAAAGCCTGTTCCTGGAGGTGATCGACCATGACAAAGAGTAAATGCTGGCTTCTGTTCCGGACACAGATGAAAAATGAGTTTGGCAGGAGTCTAAGATCCAGGGGGAGAAAGATGACTTCTTTTGCCATCGGTCTTGTCATACTGATGTTTGTTTTTTATGCGTTTATGCTTGCCTACGGACTGGGAAGTATGGGGATGGCTGAGGTAGTCCCAAGCTATGGCCTTGCCATTACAGGGCTTATCACCTTATTTTTCACAGCGCTCAAGACAAACGGGGTCCTGTTTGCCTATAAGGAGTATGATATGGTCATGTCCCTTCCGGTCAAAACCAGCTCTGTGATCGCCAGCAGATTTCTCACTATGTATGTGCTGAATCTGCTTCTGACGGCTGTTATCCTGATCCCTATGGGAATCGGATATGTGATTTGGGCAGGCCCTGGTTTTGGATTTTATCCGGCGTGGATACTGGGAATCCTGGCAGCGCCGCTGATCCCCACCACTCTTGCGGCCCTGCTCGGAACACTCATTATACTTTTTTCTTCGAGATTTAAATATGCAAATGCAGTTGTCACCGTAGTTTCCGTGGCTGCAACTCTGGCGGTCCTGGTGTTGTCTGTGGGAATGGGGCAGGTCGCGGAAAGCTTTGATATGCCTGAAATACATTCCATAAGCGAAATGATCCTGACACAGGTCCATAGAATATACCCCCCGGCTGTCCTGTTTTTCTATGGCATAACCAAAGGGAGCGCAGCAGCTGTGGCAGCTTTTTTGGCAGGGTCCCTTGTGTGGTTTTATCTTTTTATAAGGCTGATTTCGCCGGTTTATAAAAAACTGAACACCTCACTTGTGACATTTCATTCCCGTTCCAACTATAAGCTGACGGAACTGAAAGCCTCTTCCCAGATACACGCCCTCTACAGGAAGGAACTGAAACGCTTCTTTTCCTCCACGATTTACTGTTTAAATATGGGCATGGGGTGTTTGATGACTCTTGTTGTTGCCGCTGCATTTCTTTTCGTGGGCAGCGACAAGCTTGATCAGTTGACAGGAATCCCCAATATAGCGGAAATGGTTGGCAGGATCATGCCTTTTGCAGTCGGTGCCCTGATATCCATGAGCTGTACTACCTGCATTTCGCTGTCACTGGAGGGGAAGAATCTGTGGATACTAAAATCCATGCCCATTGATGATCTTACTATATACAAAAGCAAGATTTTAATGAATCTCACCCTGCAGATTCCCGTTGCCCTGCTGGCTGCTTTGGTCATCAATATCCGGTTCCCCCTGGCGCCTTCCATGAGGGTTCTGATGTTTGTCACGCCTGTGGTCTGCGCGCTCTTTAATTCCCTGTGGGGAATGTTCATCAATCTGAAGATGCCGGATTATAACTGGACATCCGAGACTGCCCTGGTGAAGCAGAGCCTGCCTGCTATGGCAGGAATGCTGGGCGGCCTTGTGGGTGGCATGATTCCCATTCTGGCAGTTTTGGTGCTGCGCCAGGTGGATGCTGGTATGCTCACCGGTGCCATCACTGTGGTTGTCCTGCTGGGTGCCTGGGTGCTCTGGGGACAGATCAAGAGATCAAAGATTGTAACTATTCAGTAGGTCTGCGCATTTACTGCGCTGACCGTAAGAAAACGTCCGGCGGCCAGGCAAAAATCCCATCGCCACAGGCGATTCTGCATGGATTTTTGCTCGTAACTGTGAGGGTACTGAACAGTTACCAAAGATTTAGCAATTATGCTTTTACATCTCTCTTTTTCAATAAGAAAATGCTGATGCCGGAGAACGCCAGAAAAAAGAGAAGGACACTCAGAAAAAAGAACAGAGACTGTCCTGCCAGGGTATCCTCATTTTTATTGGAGTTCATACCCATGAGCATCAGGGCGTAAGGCCAGTACAGTCCAAGGCCTTTGTTGCTGATGATAAGACCGGCCACACCGCCTCCCAGAGCAATTCCGATAGGTACGGAAAAGCTTCGGATACACATGGATAACAATAGCTGCAGAGTGCCGATAGCCATAGCTGCCAGGGTTCCCCGCAGGATCCAGATGAGGATTTGGGAAGGAACCCATCCGGGAAGCCCGATAAGCTTTCCGCAGATGAGAAAGAGCGCAGCAAGCCATACCTGGGTGATGACAGTCACTTTAAGGATGACTGCCAGTTTGGAAAAAAAGATACCGGGAATGGAAACCGGCGCAGTCATAAGTACATTCCAGTTGTGATTCAGATGCTCCAGACGCCAGAGATAGGAACAGTACAGGGCGATCAGAGGCGCATAGAAGAAGCACGAATAAAACAGAGACAGTTGGGACCATAGGGAATACCATTTTCCTGTGAGGATACCCAGGTTCTGCTCATAATTGAAGGTTCCCATTATAGCCGGAATAATGGGAATCAGAATACAGGCTGCCCAGATAACAGAATGGCGCAGCTTTTTATTTTCAGCTTTGATACACAGACGAATCATATCTTACACCTCCTTTTTTAGGAAGACAGTCCGGCAGATCACGAAAAAAAACAGGCCGAACAGTATAAACAGCACAAAGGTTTCCACAGGGAAAGGAATTTTATAAAATGACATTACGCGAGTCCGGCTGTCATAATCCATGCCGAACGGGGTAAACGCTGAAAAATATCCCCAGAGTACAAAACGCGCCGCTGCCGGCGGGAAAAACATGGAGAACAGCCCCAGAAACGACCCTATAAGACCGACCAGCAACGGTAAAATCTGGTTGGAGGACATCAGGGACAGAAAATGCTGAAGCGTCAGAAGTACGAGACTAACCAGTGTGGTGGTTCCTACATGCAGAAATACCAGCGGCAGAGGCAGTTTCTGGGTAAAATGGCAGAAAGCGCCCATTAAGGGGATCATGATTCCCTCACCGATGGTAAATGCCAGCAGATATTTTAGTTCGTGGATGAATTTCCAATCGTAAAAGCTGCTCCGTTTCTGAAGAGTATAAAGCAGCTTCAGCGTGTTTCCCTTGATTTCCATATCACACAGACGGCTGGCAATAACGGCTGTCATAACTGGTAACAGTACCACATTCAGCAGCGGAAGCTGATACAGAATATAGGAATATCCCATAGCCAGGTCCTCTGCGGTAAAGGAACGCCGATTCACAGATACCCATAAAAACAGGATGACCAGAAAACCCAGGGGGACCAGCCAGATTCTACGGCGGCGCTGTTTTTGTTGTTCGGCAGCAAGAGAACTACTGATGCCATTTCTGATCTTTTTCATAGGCTTATGCTCCTTCCCGTAAGATTGAGGAAAATATCCTCCAGGCTTTTCTGCTGTTCTTCCAGACGAAGAATCCCCAGCTTGTTTTCTACCAGGATACTTCCGGCACGGAGAATGTCTTCATCCCTATCGGATGACAGAAACAGATTTTCTTTTTCCATCATTACCGGAAGCCCCGAATGTTTTAAGAATAGGAAGGACTGCCGGTCATCTGTGGTGCGCAGCTTCATGCGGGCTTTACTGTGTTCATGGAGATTCGCCAGTTTATCCTGAAAGACCAGGGAGCCTTTGCTGATGATCCCCACATGGGTTGCCATCTGATCCATCTCTGAGAGGAGATGGCTGGAAACAAGGACGGTCATGCCGTAACGTGACGGGAGTGTACAGATCAACTCACGCATCTCCTGAATACCGGCAGGGTCCAGACCGTTTGTGGGTTCGTCCAGAAGAAGGATCCGGGGATGTCCAAGCAGAGCAGCAGCCAGACCAAGGCGCTGTTTCATGCCCAGAGAGTATTGACCCACCTTCTTATACTGTTGTTTTTCCATGCGCACGGTTTGCAGAACCTCATCTATAGCATTTTCAGGGACCTGTTTCAGGGTACAGATGATCTGCAGATTTTCCCGGCCGCTCAGATGTCCGTAGTAAGAAGGAGATTCTATGAGGGAACCGGTATCTTTTAGAATAGATAGGCGGTTCCTGTTGTTTACAGTTTTTCCCAGGACTGTGACCGTGCCTGCAGTGGGCTTTGCCAGGCCCAGAATCATTTTCATGGTAGTTGATTTGCCGGCACCGTTGGGACCGAGAAACCCGTAGATACAGCCGCCCGGCACTTTTAAGTCCAAATCTTTTACGACCTGTTTTTTTCCATATTGCTTTGTAAGGGATGATGTTTCTATTACAATTCCCATAATGCTGCCTCCTTTTATTGTTTGGTGATTTCCTGATCCATGTTACATCAGGGAACTTAATATGGGCTAAAGTCTGCCTTATTTTTACCTTAAATTTTGCGCACTTTGTGGATATCAGCTTCGGAATGCTTTATCATAAAAACAGGATGAGGGGATAAAGGAGGGAATCAGATGAATTTATATGACTGCAAAATTTTATTGATAGATGACAATGAAGAGCTGGTATCTATGATCAGGGGAATTTTGAAAAAGAGCGGGTTTGAGAATATATATACGGCAGGAAACTGCGGCAGCGGGCTGGAAGTGTTTTTAAGGGAGGAACCGCAGCTTGTGATCCTGGATATTATGCTTCCCGATGGGGACGGATTTACTTTGTTCCGCAGACTCAGGGAAGAATCGCAGGTGCCGATTCTTTTTCTTTCCGCCAGGGACGAGGACAATGACCGTTTGTTTGGGCTGGGACTGGGGGCAGATGATTATATTACCAAACCGTTTCTTCCCCAAGAACTGATATTGAGAATACATGCCATACTGAAACGTGTCTACTTTTCATTTGTACAGCTTCCAAAAGAGGAGGACGTACTGATCCTGGGGAAACGCCGCGTCTCTTTTGAGAATGCTCAGGTGGCCACAGGCGGGGAAACCATTTCCCTGACTGCCAAGGAACTGCTTCTGCTTAAAAAACTGAACCAAAACAGAGGAAAGATAGTCACCTTTGACGCAATCTGTCAGGCCGTATGGGAGGATTCCTATTACGGATATGAAAATACACTGATGGTGCATATCCGCCATCTGCGGGAAAAGATAGAGGAGAATCCCTCCAATCCTGTCTGGATCCAGACGGTAAGGGGCCTTGGATACAGACTGAAAAAGGAGGAGAAACAGGGATGAAAAGTCTTTTAAAAATCAGCCGCAGGTATATCCTGACAGCTGTATTTATCACTGTTTTTGTGGTGTTTGTCAATCTGGCAGCGTTTCTCTATCTGGCATATACAAGTATGACAGATGAGGAGAGGCAGGAGGGAGGGCTGTCTATACGACAGAATATGGAGAGTATAAGCAGCCGGATATCCGGGCAGGGGGAGGATTATGTACTGTCGCAGGAAGGATATGACATTTTAAAAGAAACATCCTTTCAATGGGCAATGCTTCTTGACCGTGAAGGAAAGGCAGTGTGGGAATATGAGCTTCCCGGGGATATACCAAGGCAGTTTACCATAACAGATGTGGCGTCATTCAGCCGATGGTATCTGGAGGACTATCCGGTCTATGTGTGGCAGCATAAGGATGGACTTTTGGTCTTTGGGTGCGGTAAGGACAGCATTGTGAGGATCAGCACTATTTTAGACGGCACTTTGATGAAGAACGCCGGATGGAATGCGGGGTTATTCGGTGTCCTGAATCTGATGCTGCTTCTAAGTCTGGCTATGGGATTTGGATACCGATTTTATAAATCTTTAAAGCCTGTTGCAGGAGGGATAGAAGCACTTTCCCAAAAAGAGAAAGTGGAGATACCTGAGAAGGGAATGATAGACGAACTGGCAGCAAAACTGAATCAGGCGTCAGAAATCCTCTGTCAGCAGAACAGAAAGCTGGAACAGAGGGATAATGCCAGGACAGACTGGATCGCAGGGGTTTCCCATGATATCAGAACACCCCTTGCATTGATCGTAGGCTATGCGGATGAACTGGAAAAGGACAAAGACCTGTCAGATGCCCAGCGGGAGAAGGCAGCGGTCATACAGCGGCAGAGCCTTGTGATCAGACAGCTCATATCAGATTTGAATCTGACGTCTAATCTGGAATACCAGGCTCAGCCCCTTTCTATGATAGAATATTCTCCGGCAGAACTTTTGAGGGAATGCGCAGCCGATTATTATAACCAGGGCTTGGATGATAGATATGAGATTGAACTGCAAATCGGTCAGGAGGAGGAGCGTATACGTCTGACCGGAGACAGAGGGCTGTTGCTGCGGGCGTTCCGTAATCTGGTGGGAAACAGTATCCGGCATAATCCGGAGGGATGTACGGTTTACTTGAAGATGACTGAAGAAGAAGGAAATGTCAGAATTTTATTTTCAGACAGCGGCCCCGGGATTCCGGCTGCGGTACTCAAGGTGCTGAAACATACCAATACACAGGAAAATTCCCATGTACATGTGATGGGGCTGCGTATTGTCAAACAGATTGCAGAGGCCCATGGGGGCAGAGTGGAGTTTGTGAAGAAAGAGCGGGGAGATGGGTTTGCGGTGGAGATCCATATGCAGGGGTTATCCCTTTAAAAAGAAAGGCGCCCTGGCTTATACAAAGCGGGGAGCCTTTTCTCCATAAATGTTTGTTCGCTGTATCACTGGATTTTAGCCATGACTCGGTTATATCCGTTTTTATATTGTTCCGGCTGATTATATTCGGCTTTTCCCACATAAGTGTCTATCAGGTCATAAACGAGTCCATAGTATTCTCTGCGTTCTTCTCGTTCGGGGCTGAGAAATGCGGTTTTGTCCATTTTATATCCATCCAGGAAACTGTCTGTAATGATCCAGCCGGAAGCCATTTCAAAGTCAGGGTCTCCCCATATGGCCCGGTCAGCATCAATGACCGCGGCCAGACACCAGGAATTCCGGTTCTTTTTCAGCAGCAGGTTGCCTTCCCAGAGATCTGTATGGATGAGGCAGGGGGTATGGACTTGATCAAAGAGGGATTTTCTCCGGATAAACAGAGAAAGGATGGCCTCTGCTTCCTGCCTGGTAAACGCCCGATGCCGGACAGAACGTTCCAGAATATCTGAGACATAGTGATGCAGAAAAGCATACCAGGAATCAAAACCTCTGCCGTGCATACAGTCATAGATACATCCGAACTGCCGGGATGTGATACTGTGCATAAGGGCGGCAGTTCGGCCGGTTTCCCTGTGGAGATCCATCTTTTCCTCCGGGGAAAGGCCTGCTTTCAGCATAACTGTGCTGTCCAGGTATTCGGTAAGCATGAAATCCCTGTCCAGAAGGCTCCGTGTGGTGTCGGATGCCAGGACACGGGGACAGGGGATCTTGTGGCTTGAAAAAAGTTCGTAAACATATGTCTCAGCCTCCATCAGATGTTCCTCAAAACCGAGGAGCAGATGCCGGTTTACCGGACCGAGGCGGAGAATGACCTGTCTGTTGTCACTGCCGCATATAAGGTGGTAGGTGGTGTTGAAAAGTCCGCCTTCCATAAGCCTGGCCTGGCTGATTTCCCTGGTACCCAGGTGTCTGTAAGTGATATTTTTAATATCTTCCAGGGATATTTCTCGGAAAAGACTGCTTTCTGTATTCATTTGATGTATTCCTCCTTTTATGACATATCCGGACTTCCTTTCCTTCTTTTATCCGAATGCATGATTTTTTCTATCATACAGGAGAGCGGCAGATTCTACCAGTGTAAAAATTCCAGATTTACCTTCAAAACTTAATGGTGTTAAACGAAACAGGATGCAGATCAGAAAATCCAGGGATATAGTGACCGCGTGGCAAGGAGAGGTGCGGGTTTCGGGCAGGCAGTGAAGACTCTGTTCCATGGGGAATATGAGGAAGTGAAGGCGCTGGCGGGAAGCATTATACCTATGGTGGTCATAGGCGATTCAAATGTCGCCCACAATTTCCTGCAGCGCCTCTAAAAAACGAAGAGCCAGTTTACTGATCATCATATGTTCATTGCGAATTTGTCCCACAGTGAGTTTTCCCTGTCCGTATATGGGGATATAGACCCAGCTTTCATCATGCAGGGTACCGGGATAAGATCCCGCCGTAATACAGTAGGCGTCGCTGTGGAGCATCAGGCTTGTGGCGCTGGACCGGTCGGAGACGATCAGATGTTTGTTAATATGAAAAGGCTCCAGTATGATTTCCGACATGGAATACGTGTTACTGTGGCTTTGATTGTAGGAGAGAAAAGGATACGGCGCTAAATCAGATAAGGTGAGGCCGGCTTTTTGACCAAGTGGGTGATCTCTCC
The DNA here is from genome assembly GCF_034355335.1 of Blautia coccoides. Lineage (NCBI taxonomy): Bacteria > Bacillati > Bacillota > Clostridia > Lachnospirales > Lachnospiraceae > Blautia > Blautia producta. Next base: position 4,806,809 of record NZ_CP136422.1, on the reverse strand, counting down.
GCATACAGGCATAGGGCAGAGTCTCAAAGATAGGTTCAAAGATCAGATGGGATTCTTTTATGACACGCTTTATGACTGTGCTGTTTAACGGACTCAGATATAAAAGCCCCACTTCACTTTTCAAAGACTTGACATTGTCAATGATATCCTGGGTCTGGGTTTCAATGTACATAAATTCATATAATTCATCTTTTACGGAATCTACAACCTTTGAAAATGCTTCAGAGGCAAAGGGATAATGTTGGGAACTGACGGTAAAATAGTGCTTGCTCACACTTCCGATCTCATACCGTTTTTCCAACGTATCCATTTGCTGAAGTACCTGTCTGGCATAAGCCAGAAACTCCGTACCCTCATCTGTGAACAGAACTCCCCGGGGAGTACGGACAAATAATGATTTTTGGATTTCTTTCTCCAGTTCGGCAATGGATTTGGACAGGCTGGGCTGGGCAATATATAATTCCCGGGCAGCTTTGCTGAGTGAACCATATTCGGCTATGGAGGCCACATATCTTAATTGTTGTAATGTCATAGAATCCTTCCTTTAGCATATCGCTGATAAAATCACTGAAAATACATATTCTAATGAAACAAAATGACAGTGAATTGAATGAACTTGAAATAAGATTGTATCATTCTACCATAGAACACCTATAGTTTCAAGCTATGGCTGGTGAATTCTTTTAACTATTTGAATTTGTTGTTAGTTTCATTTTATAATGGGTTTAATCAAAAAAGCATAATACTATTTCAAAAAACAGAAAAATATTTCAAATCAATACCAAAAGTGAAACAAAATTTTTCTTTGGAGAGGAGTGTCCGGAAACTCTTCTTTTATGGGGCATGGAATGTTTATGTTTTTTTGCACAGGCAGTGTAAACGGAATCACGATTTTATATCAGCGCTGATGCAGCATAACGGTACATAAAAACGATTTGAAGGTTGGTCTTAACTGGAAGGTGTTTGACAAAAAGTGTGGAGGTAAAAAATGAAGAATGCAGAAACAAAAAAACATGAAAAGGGTTCGATTAACAAGCTGGCGTTTTGGCCGGCATTTATAGGACTGATATTATTACTGCTTATCGGAATCTTTTTCAAAGAACAGCTGGCTTCTGTTCTTAATACCATGTTGTACAGTATGGCAGATAAAATAGGGTGGGTTATCAATCTGTTCGCGCTGGTATGTTTTTTATTTGTAATGTATATTATGATAAGCAAATTTGGCGATATCAAGATCGGCGGAAAGGACGCTAAGCCGGAGTTTACAAAATTCCACTGGATCGCCATGACGATCTGCGGAAGTATTGGTACAGGGCTGCTGTTCTGGGCCATGGGGGAACCGTTATATAACTTTTTTGAGCCGCCTGCATATGCCGGCTGCCAGCCGGGATCTCGTGATGCTGCGATTTTCTCGATCTCACAGGTTATGTGGCAGTGGTCTTTTGTTGAATTTGCTCTTTATGGAGCCTGTTCTGTTGCATTTACGGTTGCTGTCTACAACCGACATAAAAAGCTTCAGTTCAACTCCGTATTAGACCCTGTATTCGGCCGGCGCCAATGGCTGGAAACCCTCATTCACGGAGTTATGATATTTGCCATGGTTGGAGGATGTGCCAACTCCATGGGTGTTGGTTTGATGCAGATCGGAGCGGGATTGGAATCTGCATTCGGAATCAGTCAGTCGAATCTGATCTACTTGTTAGTGGCGGTTTTCATCGGTGTGATGTTTGTCATCATGAGTGTATCGGGGATTCATAAAGGTTTGAAATATGTATCTACCATAACCTTTTTTATTTTCTGCGGCCTTCTGATCTATGTTTTTATCTGTGGTGATACCGCATTTATAGGCAAGCTCTCAACAGAATCCTTTGGAAAAATTTTGGATAACTGGGGCTCCAAAACATTAGTCAACAATACACTTTCAGATGATACATGGTATGCTAACTGGATCGTTCAATACTGGGCTTCCTTCATCCTGTATTGTCCGGTATTCGGAATGTTTTTCTGCAGGATGGCAAAAGGGCGTACGCTCAGAGAGTTCCTGGTTGTCAATGTTATTATTCCGGCGATTTTCTGCGTCACATGGATCGGCGTTTTCGGCGGACAGACCATCAGTCTGCAGACCAGCGGTACTATGGATGTGTGGGCAATGGTTCAGGACTATGGAATGCAGGCGACTGTCTTCCAGATAATCAAGTCGCTGCCTATTGGAAATATTGTGCAGATCGTATTTATCATTGCCATTATTGGCTCCTTTACAACTATGGCAGACCCCATTGCATCTGTTCTCGCCACAATGTCTGTGCATAATCTGACCGTGGATGATGAGGCACCGAAAAAATTTAAGATCATCATGGGTCTGTTGATCACAGCTACCGCTTATACAACGGTTGCAACTGATGGCGTCAATGCGGTAAAGGCCATGTATGTCATACTGGGTGCGCCCATTATGATCATAGTGGGAATTTGTATCGTATCCTACTATTATATAAAGTCATAGTCTTTCTTTACCTTTTCTACAGGTTTGACTATGCTATTTTAAGATACTGTGGATTGGTTATCACCTCCTACCACTTGATGGTTTAAAAAAGGCTCCAACCACAGTCTCTTTGTTTATTTGTTAATCAGTTAGTTACCGCATGACGGTTTATCAAGAAGTAGGTTACGATTGCAAGGAGCCCTGTGGATCTTAAGACAGTATCAATACTTTATATCAGGAGGTCCTATATGATTTACGTAGGAATTGATGTCGCAAAAGATAAGCATGATTGCTTTATCACAAACTCTGATGGCGAAGTCCTTTTCAAGGCTTTTACCATCAAAAACAATCTCGATGGGTTCGACGAGCTTTATCAGAAAATAGAATCCGTTATGGAAGATGCTTCTAAAGTAAAAGTAGGCCTAGAAGCCACTGGACACTATAGTTACAATCTTCTCGGATATCTGCTTGATAAAGGTCTGGCCACCTTTGTTATCAACCCGTTACATACTAATCTGTACAGAAAAAGTCTAAGCCTTAGACAGACGAAAACGGATAAAGTTGATGCCCATACAATTGCTTCTATGCTAATGTCTGACGTGAACTTAAAGTCCTACTCAGACACATCGTATCACAACGAAGAGCTTAAGTCACTTACTCGCTATCGTTTTGATAAAGTTAAAGAACGCGCGAAGCTTAAAACATCTATATCCCGTCTTGTATGTATCCTTTTCCCTGAGTTAGAAAAGCTTGTTCCAACACTTCATCAGAATTCTGTTTATGAGTTACTCTACGAATTTCCTGGTGCAAAACAGGTAGCTAATGCACATCTCACAAGACTTTCAAATCTTCTTGAAACCGCATCTAAAGGCCACTACACAAAAGAAACCTCTATCGCTTTTAGAGAGGCTGCAAGAACCTCTATCGGTTCAAATATGCCAGCTAAATCGCTTGAATTAAAGCACACCATTAAGCTCATTAGAGAGCTAGATTCTGAAATCGAAGAGATTGAAAACGAGATTAAAGTCATCATGGATGAAATCAATTCTCCAATCCTTAGCATTCCTGGAATCAGCTATCGAATGGGTGCCATGATTATTGCTGAAATAGGTGACTTTAGCCAATTCGACTCTCCAGATAAGATCCTTGCTTATGCAGGAATGTCGCCTTCTACCTATCAATCCGGCCAGTTAGATAACTGTTATGCCAGAATGGAAAAACGTGGTTCTAGATACCTTAGATATGCTCTGTTTAATGCAACCGCATATGTTTGTCTATGGGATCCAACCTACAAGGCTTATCTTGCCAAGAAACGAGCTGAAGGCAAGCATTACTATGTTGCAATGTCTCACGCGACCAAGAAACTAGTTCGGCTAATTTATCATCTCGAACGCACTGGACAGCAATACCAAAAAGCAATCTAATTCTTCCAACATCATATCTTCTTGTCAGAGCATCATACTCGATGCTCTATTTGTCATGCAATTTTCAAGGTACTGATTGCGATGAATAAGTCATCGCCACTATACTCAAAACATCTCTGTTTTTGAAACTATTTATTGACTTTCTTTAATAGTTAGTCTTTTTTAAACAGGCAAAAGAGGTCAAGCAATATCCGAATGACCTGTTGCCGGAATCCGCAAATGACGATGAAGAATGAGAATATAAGAAAAAAGTGAGGTATCTCTATGAAATTAACACCATATGAACAGGAAATGCTGGATGGAAAATTCGGCCGCTTTAAACAGATCGCGTTGGAAAATGTTTTAAAATATGCCCGTGTGGTAGGTGCAGAAGAACTGGTGGAAGTCACAAAATCCACACTGTACTTTGGAGCACATTCCTATCTGGAAACCTGCAAAGCAGATACATACGATGAAATTTTCGCGAAAATGTATCTCTGCACAGATGAAAAAGTAGAATTAGGGGAATTCGAGAAGACCTGCTACTGTCAGACCTGTGTTGCACCCTGCGACCAGTATGATTATGAAGTGACCCATCTCCCAAAAGAGCTGTTTGACAAAAATACCGAATATCTGAGTCGTACGCTGAAGGCCGGCTGCTGTATTGCCGGTTCCTGCACCCCGTACCTGAACGGCTGGGTTCCGTTATTTGGAGAGCATGTAGTCACATCAGAGTCCAGCAACATTACTATGAGCAACTCGGCATTCGGAGCACGATGCAATGCAGACGGAGAGGAAGCGATCACATGGATCTCTATCTGCGGACGCGCTCCAAAATGGGGATTTTATCTTCCGGAAAACCGTTATGCGGATACCGTATATCATATTGAGTGCAGATCAGAGACAAGATTTGACTGGGATATCATCGGATATACGGTAGGGCGCATGCTGCCTTCCGCCGGAGTTCCTGTATTGACAGGCGATTTCCACAGACCAACATTGACCATGTTAAAGCAGTGCTTTACTGCCATGGCCACTACAAGTGCATGTGAGCTGTGCCACATAGTCGGAGTGACACCGGAGGCTCGTTCCCTGGAAGACGCCAGAGGAAACAAACCTCTCAGGGGCGAATTTACCATTACTCAAAAAGATTATGAGGAATCATACCGCCAGATCTGCAGTGCGGGGGAAGGAAAGATCAACTTTGTATTACTGGGATGTCCCCACTATAGTCTGGAGGATATTCAGCAGGTGGCCAATTATATCCATGGGAAAAAAGTGGCGGAAGGTGTAGAACTCCATGTCTGGACAGATATGTCTACCCTCGCAATGGCTAAGGCCAGTGGTTTTGTTAAAACCATAGAGGATGCCGGAGGCAATGTGTTGTCAAGCAGTTGTGCCATGGTCATGGATCCCGCAGCTTTCAGTCATGTGACAGCTATGGTGACGGATTCCGGTAAACAGGGGCACTATATGCACTCCTGCTTCGGAACGGAGAAACATGTTCCGATCTATTATGGCGATGTCTGTAAATGTATTGATGCCGCTGCGGCAGGCTATTGGAAAGGAGAAGCATAATGGAGAATAGGATCATCAAAGGACGCGGAGCCTATGAAGGAGTCATGGAAGGAGAAGCGCTCGTCCTTCCTGACAGTGTACAGGGATGGGCCGGATTAGACGAAAAAACGGGTATCATCATAGAAGAAGCCAACAGCAAATTCGGTGCGTATATCGGCGGAAAGATTCTGATCCTTCCCTGTGCTAAGGGGAGCAACGGATGGGCCAGCCATTTTTATTCCGCTTCTGTGGCCGGACATAAGCCCACTGCATGGGTCATCGAAAAACTGGACTCCCGCTGCGCTGCCTGTATTGTGGAACTGGGCATACCTACAGTTGTGGAGACTGAGGAAGAAGCCTGTAAGATCATTCATGATGGAGACTATATCCGTGTGGATGGCAATAAGGGAATCGTAGAAATACTGAAACGGGCGGAATGAAAAAACAACAGTAAAATTTTATACTTTCTGAATATTTAAAGAGAGACATCCATAACCTTATGATGAATGAAATAATAATGAAGTATTTCATGCATTGGAGGGATTATGGATGTTTTTTTATTATGACGCCACGTATCTTCTGGTCCTTGCAGGTGTCGTGCTCTGTGTGGCGGCATCGGCAAATGTAAACCAGACTTATAAAAAGTACAGTACAGTGGGAAATGCCAGACACATGACAGCAGAACAGGCAGCCAGGACTATACTGGAGCGGGCAGGGATCAGCCAGGTTAGGATCGAGAGAGTGGGAGGGAGCCTGACCGATCATTATGATCCCAGAAATAAAGTGCTGCGGCTGTCTGAGGCAGTTTACGGCTCTGAGTCAGTGGCAGCCATCGGTGTAGCGGCACATGAGTGCGGCCATGCCATACAGGATGAGGTGGGATATGTACCCATCAAGATCAGAGGAGCCATTGTTCCGGTGGTGAATCTCGGCTCTGCCTTATGCTGGCCCTTGTTCCTCATTGGACTTTTGATGGGGGCACCCGGCCTGGTGAACATAGGGATCATTTTGTTCTCCCTGGTGGTTGCGTTTCAGTTGGTTACGCTTCCGGTGGAGTTTAACGCATCCGGCAGAGCTATGCGTATACTGGACGGAACAGGAATCCTTTCGGGGAGTGAACTGCAGGGCGCCGGGAAAGTGCTGCGGGCCGCCGCGCTTACTTATGTGGCATCTGCGCTCTCCTCTATCCTGCAGCTCCTGCGCTTGGTACTGCTGTCGGGAAGACGGAGAAATTAAGTTTACTTTTTCTGCCGCCGGCGGTAGAATAAAGGCAAGAGTAAAAGGCCGGAGGAAGGATATGGCGGAGGGTTACGAACATTCAGAGGAAAAGGCTCATCTGGAAGAAAAAGATCATCTGGAAGAGATGCTGGATAACTTTGCAAAAGCAACAGAGCTGGGGATCATAGCGGTCAACACTTATGGAGAAGTCTTTCTCGCCAGCAAAGACTACTATGAGTGCACATACTGCCGTCAGGTACAGAATACGGAGGCGGGGAAGGCACACTGCAGGCGTACCTACAAAAAGGCGTGCAGACAGGCTTTTATGTGGAAGGAACCGTATTTTTTTGTCTGCCATGCAGGTCTTGTCATGTGGGCAGTTCCCATCTATGCCGATGGAACAGAGGTGGGAGCTGTCATGTGCGGACAAGTCCTTTTGTGGGAGCCGGACCACATCTTTCACCAGGATGCGGAAAAATTCTGCGGGAGCGTGGAAGAGAGAGAGGAAATGGAGCGGAATATAAAAAAGCTGCGGGTGATCTCAGCGGACCAGTGCCAGTCCTCTGCCAACCTGCTGCAGGTCATGATGCAGTATCTCTCCAAAACGCAAAATGCAATCTTTATGGACCAGAAGAATCTTCTGAGCTGGCGCGATGCCATGACGACCAGGATCGAGGAGAGGAAAAAGACACTGGAAAATGAAAAATTTGACTGGTCTGTCTATCTGAAAAGGGAGAAACGGTATCTGCAGTATGTGCGCATGGCAGACAAGGATAAAATTCAGAACATGCTGGAGATGCTGTTTACAGACATGGAGATACTGTGCTCCTATGACAAGACGCTTGTGAAGTCAGCACTGCATGATTTCATGGCTGTGACTGCCAGGGCGATCGTGGAGGCAGGGGCGGACAGCGAGGTTGTCATGAACGGCGTGAAACATTACAGGCAGGATATGAAACATGTGGAGAACATTGAGGAGATGATGGAGCTTACCTATCGGATGCTGAACCGCTGGTTTGACAGTATTTATCTTTTGGGAACAGATGATCATATCAGTGTCATGAAAACAGTCAGGGAATACATAGAAGAGAATTATAATAGAAAAATAACCCTGGATGACATCTGCGGCCATGTGTTTTTGAGCAGGTCTTATCTCTGTACCTTGTTCCGCCAGAAAACGGGCGGTACCATAAACGATTATATCCTGAGAGTCAGGATCGAAAAATCCATTGAGTTGATGAGAAACCGGGAACTGAGCATAAAGGAGATCATGAGACAGTGTGGATTTGAAAGCCAGAGTTACTATACAAAAACCTTCCGAAGACTGATAGGGGTCAATCCCGGACAGTACAGGAATAAATTTTTATAGGAGAGACAGAATGGATATATATGAAGAGATCAGGCGGAATCTTCTGGGTGGGAAAGCCGACGAGGTGGTTAATCTCATAAAGAAAGCAATCGCCGTCTGCTATCCTCCGGAATCGGTGCTGAAAGAGGGGCTGATCCTGGGAGTGGATACACTGGCGTACAAGTTCCGCAACAGTGAGGTCTGTGTGCCGGAGGCCCTGAGGGTGGCCCGGGCACTGAATGCGGGTCTCAGATGCCTGACCCCTTATCTGGACCAAGGCGGGGCAAGGCAGTGCACAGCGGTCATCGGCACTGTGGAGGGGGATGTCCATGATATCGGAAAGAATCTGGTCAAGATATACCTCTCCACCCTGAATATAGACATGGTGGATTTAGGTGTGGACGTGACAAAGGAGGAATTTGTGGAGGCGGCTGTGGAGAATGAGGCCAAGCTTGTCATGGCATCTGCGCTTCTTCCAACAACAGTCTGTGAGCTGAGGGGGATCATAGAGGAGCTGGAGAGAGCCGGAATAAGGGACAAGGTGATTGTCTTTGTGGGAGGCCTGTCCGTCAGCAGAGAATACGCGGAGGAGATCGGAGCGGACTATTACACCAGGGATGCCATTGAACTGCGAGATTTCCTGAACAAGAACCTATCCAAAATCCTGAAAGAAATATAGAGCAATAAATAGAAAAATAAAGCAAAAGTAAAGGACCCTGTTCTGTGGTATCCTTGATGTATCAAAAGAAGATACGTATCGGGGATGCAGTAGAACAGGGTTTTAAGTTATGTATTATGGAGGAGGTAAAGACATGAGACCATCGATCAAGTATTTAAGTGAGGCGGAAGTAGTACGGGTACATGAAAAAGCATTGGAAATGCTGGAAAATCTGGGTATGAAATTCGAGGGCGCAGAGGCAAGAGACTATTTTGCGAAAGCAGGGGCAGAGGTGTCCGGCCAGATTGTAAAGATACCACGGAATATTATTGAGGAGGGGCTTAAGACGGTTCCCAAGAGGGAGGAATTCGTTTTATATGGAAGGACTCCTGACAAAGACGTACATGTGAAAGACAGGGTGCCGTCCCTGGCGGCCATGACCATGGCCACCCATGTGCTGGACCCGGAGACAGGATTGCGCAGGAAAGCTACGGACAGAGATCTTGCCCTGATCACAAGGATCATGGAAAAACTGGACACGGTGACAATTGCCAGTGCACTGGTCACCCCACAGGATGTACCCATGGCAGCATCAGACTGGTACACCTGGGCCACTTCCATCAAAAATACCACAAAACACATCACAGGCGGAGCTGTGGGGAAAGAGGGCGTGCGGGATGCTATAAAGATGGCAAGCCTGGCGGTGGGAAGCGAGGAAGAGTTCCTGAAACGGCCTTTTATATCTTTCTGGGTCCTGACCATGCCGCCGCTGCGTGTGGATGAGAATACATCCAATGTACTGATGGAGGCCGCTGTGCATAAGGTGCCTTCTGTCATCAGTTCCGGAGGTATTCTGGGCATGACATCGCCTATGTCAGTGGAGAGCGCGCTGGTGCATACCCATGCGGAGACTCTGGCCTGCATAGCCCTGTCACAGCTTGTGAATCCGGGGGCGCCTGTTATCTATTCCAGCTATGTGCGCAGTATGGATATGAAGACCATGTGCATCAACATGTCCTCACCGGAGAGTATCATCATGAAGGTGGGAATGTCACAGATGGGAGATTATGTGGGGCTGCCCACAAAGATGCCCGCCAACCTGCGCGACGGCAAGGTTCTGGATGCGCAGGCAGGATTTGAGACCGGTATGGGCGGACTGGCAGGAGCGCTGAGCTGCGATTTCATCGTTTCCATGCAGCTTGATATGGACCTTATGGTGGACTTCGCAGATATGATTTATTCGGATGAGTGTATGCAGATCCTGCAGAGGATGGCACGTCCACTTAACTTTGACGATGAGACTCTGGCCTATGATAATATGGAGGAAGTGGGGCCCGGCAATACATTCCTGGAGACAGACCACACCTTTGAACATTTCAAGGATGAAATCTGGATGCCAAGATATATGGAAAGGGGTACCTGGGAGAACTGGGAAGCAAACGGCAGCCGTGATATCCGCAAGGTATGCGCGGAAAAAGTAAAGGATATGCTGGAAGAGCTGCGCGATCATGAAATCCTTCCAAAGGATGTGAGGGATGCCATCGACGCTGTTGCTGCCGGTTCCTCGGAGAAGGCGAAGAATATCAAGCGTTAGAGGGGGAGAATGCTTATGGATAAGACAAAAGGCAAGACCATAGGGCTGCTGGCCATGGTGGTAGTCGTCACGATATACGGTGTGTCTTATATTTCCAGAGCTGTGATCAGTGAATACCTTCCTACGGTAGTGATCCTGGTGATCCAGATGGCTATTATGACAATTTTGTTCACCGGGTATAATCTCATAACCAGAAAAAATATGAAAGTAAAGAAAAAGGACTGGGGTATCATCATCCTGTCCGGCTTGTTTGGAACTACATTTTTCCACGGGTTCACGATTCTGGGAGTCAACGCTGTGGGAGCTACGGTTTCGTCCCTTCTTTTTGGATTTGCCGCTGTTTTTGCACTGATCATGGAATTTGTGCTGTTTCACAGGAAGAAGACGAGAATGGGGATTTTGGGAATCCTGGTCTCCCTGGTGGGTGTGTATATTCTTATGGGAGTGAAGATCGGGGACCTGATGGCCACCAATTTCAAGGGATATGCGCTGTGCTTTCTGAATATTATTTCCTGGGTCATCTATTGTTTCCTGACAGACAGGATATCAGACGGTTATGAGAAGACGGTACTGCTGAATTACCAGGCCCTTGTAGGGGCAGTCACCACCCTGCCGTTTTTATTCTTCTATCAGATAGAGCCGTCAGTCCTGGCAAAACCGTCGGTGTTTATGAATCTGATCATATTGGGAGTATTTAATTCTACAATTGCTTATTTCTTAAATATCTTTGCGATCAAAAAGATCGGGGTACTGCTGTCAAATCTCATGATGGATTTTCTGCCTGTGGTAACCATTTTGACTTCACTTGTGCTGTACAGGACCATTCCTACAGCAAACCAGATCATTGGGGGTGTCATCATTTTGATTTCCGTGTTCATGCTGGACAGAGACCAGAGGAACCTGGACGCACAATCCCCTGTCGTTTGAAACAGAAGAGGGGCTGTCGGTTAATACTGATTTTTAAAGCCCCTACACCAAAACAAGCATATCCCGCAGATTTCCTTGCTTTTCAGCAAAGGACGTTCTGCGGGATATGCTTGTTTTTCTTTACTTCTCCTATTTTAGGGCGCAAAATCCCCTTTTTACATATTTGCAGCTCCGCTCTGGCAGCTAAGCTGTCTTTTGATCAGATTTTCCTGCGTATTTCTCGATCTCATGGTAAAGAAACCGATGATATTTATTTATATTCCGGCCAATTGCATACAGCATGAATTCTTTATACACTTTTTCTGAATTGCGGTAATTGAACCGACGGAAGTTTTCGTTTTCCTTGATGTCCCCGAAGTGCCCTTCGGTCTGGATGGAACGGATCTGGCGCTTCAGGATCCCCTTCTCACTCTGGATGTTGGCATTGGATGCTTCTTTCAGTTCCTCCCACTGCTCATTGATCTTCATGACTTTATTTCGGTCACTGTTTTTTTCCGCATTGTACTTATACAGACAACGGGATTTATGTTCACAGCCGCTGCAATCTGCACATCCATAGACTTCCCATGTCTGGCTATACCCGTCCTGCTCCTTACTTTCTGTCCGGATATGACGAAGCTCTCTTCCGTCATGACAGATATAGTAGCGCTCATCTTCAAAGATATGGGTTGTCATGTTGTAATATTTGCTGATATCTTCTTTATAGGCACGGGTTTTCCGTTTTTCGTGATCCTGGAGTTTGATATAACTGGCAATCCCATTGTGTTTCAGATACAAGAGGTTTTTCTCGCTGCAGTATCCGCTGTCTGCTGTCACTTCATCCAATACTTTACCAAAGGCTTTCTGATGCTTCTCCAAAACCGGGATCAGGGTGTTATAATCTGTACGGTCATTGCTCACGTATCCGTGAACGATGAAATAGTTCTCCACCGCGATCTGAACGTTGTAAGCTGGTTTTAACTGACCGTTGAGCATGTGGTCTTCCTTCATCCGCATAAACGTTGCTTCCAGATCCGTTTTGGAATAACTGTTGCGGTCTTTCCCCATGATTTCAAAGCATTCTTTATATCCCATCAGGCGGTTTCCGCATTCCTCCAGTTCCTCATACAGTTTTTGAAGCTCGGACTTCGTTTTTCCCTTACTGTGGACGAATGATATCCCCTCACCTTCTGTAATCTGCATCAGATTCTTCTGAAGCTTCAAAATCTCAAGAGGGGAGCAGTTATCTATTTCGATGATTGTATTGTTTGAGAGCTTCTTATGCTTTGTCAGTTTTCGTTTCCGGTTTTCATCAATCACACGCCTGACTTTTTCCATGCCTTCGATGATGAACATCTTTGCATCCCCAAGGTCGTATTTCGCTGCATACCCATTTTCATGCAGAAGTGTATTGTACTTTTCATAAAGTGCATCTATCTTATCCAAAAGACCTGCAAGATGGTAATTGATGCTCCCTCTCCAGACAAAAGTATAGCGGTTTGCATTGGCTTCCAGCTTCGTACCATCAATAAAGAGTTCTTTGAGCGTGATCAGGCCCTCTTTTTTCAATTGGCGCATGAATTGGTAATTCAGCTCATCCAGAAGATCACCCGTCAGTTTTTTATTCTTGAATTCATAGAAAGCATCCCGCTTCGGTTTCTGCCCTTTGGTCAGCCAGATAAAAGCAAGGTCCCTTTCGCATGATTCAACAATACGGTCAACAGAACGCACTCCGCGCATGTTTGCGTAGGTAACGACAGCATACATCATGATTGGATTGTACCCGGTTCTTCCCTTATCTGAACAACAGGCAAGCAGGCCTGAAAAATCTAATTCCTCCATCACTTTTTTTAGGGTATAGACTGGATCGTCATCGGGTAAATGCAATTCGAAGAAACTGAAGTTAATTTTCTGTTGCCCTAAATCAAAAAATTCGTTATAATAATCTTGTTTAAGCATAGTTCTATTATAACATGGAACGGAGGAAAAGATGGTTGTCGTTAGCCATCTTTTTTTCTGTTTTAGGATATAGTTCAAGGGGAGGATGTGACCGATGATGGTCAAATCCTCCCCTGTTTTAGGCTATCTATTTCCCGACAGCCCCTTTTTATATTACCGCATGACGTATCCAAGGGTCGCGGACAGTCTCTTGACAGCAGCGGTAAGAGTTTGGCTTATTGTCTGTTCTTCCTCTTGGGTGAGCGTGGTCCCGCTGATGCTGATAGCTCCCAGAGGTGTATTGGTGTAATTCATTACGAGGGCACCCACACAGAATATGTTATATTCATTTTCTTCCCGATCCAGGGCGTAATGTCTCTGTTTGACTTCACTTATGTCTTGAAGTAAAGCGTGGATGTCTGTAATGGTATGTTCGGTTAGAGGCTTTACATCAAATTTTTCCCATTTATCTATGATCTCATTATTGGAATACGTGGACAAGATGGCTTTGCCGGCGCTTGTACAATAGAGTGGGGAACGCCGTCCAACGTTGGTATAGACGGAGAAGGACGGTGCCTTCTGCCCAATACTCTGCACACATAAAACCTGGTTGTTGTCCTCTACTGAGAATTGTGCAACCCGCCCTGTTTCTCTGCTTAAATCCGCAAGTGTGGAGTTGATCAGCGATATCTGATCCAGATTTTGTACAGCGTTGATACCTACTTCATATGTCTTTAATGTAAGACTGTATTCATTGTTTGGTCTCTTCTCAATATAACCGTTTTCCACTAGTGTATATACCAGACGGGAGAGAGAAGCCTTGCTGATATTAACCTTTTCATGTAATTCAGCTAATGTCATATTACCTGAACGGGATATAGTCTCGAGAATCTGAAAAGCACGGTCAATCGCCTGAATGGTTTCCATTTTTTGTATTGCTTTGCTCAAAATATATCCTCCTTATCTTTATTTCGAGAGATAAACTCTTTGTTTCATTATACATTTTTATGAATCTGTGCGCAAGAGAAATTTTGAATGGCAGCTTGAGATAGTGATTTATAATTTTGAAAAAAGAATCGTTATTGTTTTAAAATGAAATTAGAATATATGAAATGAAACGATACAATAATAAAAAAAAGATTTTTATGCTCTCTAGTTTACCTACTCTGGTTTAAATATTTCGCTTTAATCGCCGGGACAAGATGCATAAAAATGACAGGAAAATCTTATGCATAATTTAATGATATAATATTTGAAAGATGAATCAAAATATAGTAAAATGAAATAAATGATAAAAATAGAAATTTAAAGTAAAATAATGAAATAAAGGAGAGGAAAAATGGAAGAAATGAGAAGAGTATCACTGTCCATGTTCACCGATGAGGATTTGCAGAGAGTGCATGATTACTCAATGAAACTTTTGGCAGAGAACGGTGTCCATATTCCCAGTGACAGAGCACTTGGACTTTTTAAGAAACATGGTTTTCGTGTAGACGGCACACAGGTTTATATGACGGAGTTACAGGTCAGGGACGCACTTGAAAAAGCACCTTCGCAGTTTGTGATGAATGGTCTTGATGCTAAGAAGAGTATTAATCTGGGGGGCGGCGATTATGGTGTTCCGGGACCTATCGGACCGGTTAATATAACGGACCTCGATAAGGGGATCCGACGCGGTACTCTGCAGGATGTGATCAATCTGATCAAAATCTACCAGAGCAGCAAAGTTATGACTATGAATTCCAATAACGGTGTTGAGGCCAATGATGTGGACCCGGTCAACCGCCATCTTGAGATCATGCGTGCCCTGTTAAACCATACAGATAAACCATTCTATACCAAGCTGTTCTCTTATGAAGAGATGCATCAGGCCATTGATATGGTTGAGATCGCTGCAGGTGAAAAACTCAGGCCTGGAGGAAAAGTATATCTGGCACCGGGGTCTGCGCCGTCTATGAGTCCCATGTCGTACAGCCGTGAGGTGGCTGACAATATTATCGCACTGGCCGAACGGGGTCAGGCTGTTACTATGGGAACTGCCACAAGTACAGGGGTGACCGGTCCTATTCGCATCTTTGGTACTATTACCATGCAAAATGCAGAGGTTCTGGCAGGAATTGTTCTTGCGCAGCTTGTGAATCCGGGCAATCCTGTAGGCTACGGTGTGGGAGCCTGTCCCGGCAATATGAAAGGCGCAACCTACTGCTGCGGTTCACCGGGACGTGTGATGCTTCAGATCGGTTCCATGGAAATGGGGAAAAGATTCTATCATCTGCCCTCCAGAACAATTCCCTACAGCACAGATGCTCTTAACTGTGATATCCAATGCGGCATTGAATCTTATGAGGGCACTATGGCAAACATTCTCTCCAATGCAGATTACCAGTTGTCTGAGATCGGAACGCTGGATGGCCTTATGACTACATCTTATGAAAAAACCATTATTGATGAGGAGATCACCAGCCGTCTGCTCTATATCAGAAACGGTATTGATGTGTCTGAGGAGGCTGCTTCCTTAGCGTCTATTATGGAGGAGGGAAGCGGCGGCCAGTTTATTACCAGTGACGATACCCTTGATTATATGTATGATTCCTGGTACCCGGACTATACTGACTGGAACAGCAATTATAAGAAGAGACCAATGGAGGATTATACTTATGTTCTTCGCCGGGCCAATGAGGAATGGAAACGCCGCCTGGAGGAAGCACCGGAGACCCTGCTGGACAAGAGTACAGCCGAAGAGATTGATGCATATGTAGAAAAACATAAAAAATAAGAGAAGCAGAAAAAAGAATATTGAGGGTTTTGAATAGTTAAATATTATAAAAATCGGGGAATGTTTGATCTATATCATACATTCCCTATATTTTGAGCTTTTTTTGCTGTGACAGTATATTAAAAAAATTGTGAACGATTTCCAAAAGGGATTTTCCAATGGTTATTGCAGTAAATGTGAAAATCTTCCGTGTTGTTATAAAAGGGTTTTCCTTCTTGAGATAGGCTAAGGGTATAACCGAAGGAGATAGGCTAGGAATATAACCAATAAATATAAAACAATGGTATAACCAATGGATATAAACAATTTAGACAAAATGATTGCCTGATATTTATGCAAGATTTAAAAATGTTATATTTGATAAATGAATAATATAATGTTAAAATGAAATTATAAAACATAAAAGTGAAATAAATAATTAAATAATAAAATAAATGGAAAGGAGATTGAATCATGGCAAAAGCAAAAGCAACCGCAGACACAAGCCTTTGCAAAGGCTGCCGCTTATGTGTGGATGTATGTCCAGTGAACGCCATTGAGCCTCTCACTGAGATTAACAAAAAGGGATATGAGATCATCAGGATCAAGGAAGAAATCTGTATTGGGTGCGGACAGTGTTATAAAATCTGTCCCGATTATGTATTTACCATTGAGTAGAAGGAGGCAGAGAAGATGAGTAAAGGATTTCAATTAATGAAAGGCAACGAGGCTATAGCTGAAGCCGCTCTTCGCGCGGGATGCCGCTTCTATGCAGGTTACCCCATCACTCCCCAGAGTGAGATACTGGAATATATGTCAGCGAATATGGCGGACCGCGGAGGCGTTTTTGTCCAGGGGGAAAGCGAGATCGCAAGTATAAGTATGATATGGGGAGCGGCGGCATGCGGTGAGCGTGTCATGACAAGCTCTTCGGGACCGGGCTATGATTTGAAACAGGAAGGTATCTCTTATCTTTCTTCCTATAATCTTCCGGCGGTCATCATAGATGTTATGCGCTATGGTGTAGGTGATGGCGAGATCACAGAGGGACAGGATTCTTACTGGCTGGCAACCAGAGGCGGCGGGCACGGAGACTCCAGACAGCTTGTGCTCACTCCCGGTTCCGTGCAGGAATGTGCAGAGCTGACCTATGAAGCTTTTGATCTGGCTGAAAAATACCGTACTGTAGTCATTATCCTCAGTGACGGCGGAATCAGCCAGATGATAGAAAAGGTAGTCCTTCCGGAGGCAAAGGAACACGACAAAAGTAAATTTGACTGGGCGATCAAAGGGGAAAAGAAAAAAGAGGAACCAAAGGTAAAGGTCACCAACCTGGACCGTTCCATGGATTACAGCGCGTATGATGCCATGGTACGCAAAAAATTCTCTGACATGTATCACAATGAGCAGCGTTGGGAGAATTTCATGACAGATGATGCAGAGCTGATACTGACGGCATATGGCATTTCTTCCAGGATCTGCAGATCAGCAGTCAGAAGAGCCAGAGAAGCAGGTATGAAGCTTGGGCTGATCCGTCCTATCACAGTATGGCCTTATCCAAAAAAAGCTTTTGAAAATCTTCCGGAGGGTTTGAAAGGGCTGGTTACTGTTGAGATGAGCCTCTCCTCTCAGATGGGACTTGATATCCGTCTGGCTACGGAGTATAAGGTTCCTCTCTATGGCTATCTGACATCCAAATATGTTCCCACGACCCAGGGAATCGTAGACTTCTGCAGAGAGGTACTGGCAGGAGATGTTAAGGAACTGGAGGTATATTGATATGGCAGCAAAAATGAAAAAACCAGAGATGATCAATCAGCAGGTGGGATGGTGTCCCGGCTGCGGGCATGGGATCATACAGCGGCTGATCGCAGAGTGCTGTGAAGAGCTGGAGCTTTGCGAAAAAACCATTCAGGTAGTGGATATTGCCTGTGCTTACTGGTCCATTGACACCCTGAACTGTGACGGCATCGCAGGTCCTCACGGGCGCTGCGCGGCAGTGGCAACAGCGATCAAGAAGGTCTATCCCGATTCCAATGTGTACGTTCATGCAGGGGACGGATGTTCTTATGTGATCGGCCTTTCCGAAACGTGCTATGCGGCGCAGAGAAATGTGCCTATAACAATGATCGTGGTAAATAACGGAATATTCGGTATGACCGGCGGCCAGATGTGCCCCGCTACCACACTGGTGGGGGATAAGACTGTCAGCAGTAAAAAGGGAAGAGATGACAAAGTGGCAGGAGAACCCTTTGATATGCTCAACATTCTTCAGAATTATAAGATCGCGTATGCGGCAAGAGGTTCCCTATGTGATCCGAAACACATCGATCAGACAAAGAAGATGTTAAAGAAAGGTTTTGAAAACCAGAGGGACAAGAAAGGTTTCTCCATCATTGAAATCCTTTCCCCATGTCCGACCAACTGGAAATTATCGCCGGCAGATGCCATGAAGAAGATGAAAGAAGAAAATGAAAAGGTATTCCCGGTGAAGGTATACGTAGACAATGGGGGTGACAAATAATGGCTGATATTATGTTTGCAGGTATCGGAGGTCAGGGTGTTTTGACAGCCGGTAAGATTTTGATCGAGATCGCAGCGGAACATGGAAAGAATGTAAGCTGGACCAGCGAGTATTCTGCAGAGATGCGCGGGGGAATTGCCCTTTGCCGTGTCGTGGTATCTGATGAGGAGATCGGCAGTCCCTATCCTGATTATCTGGATGTACTTTGCTGTATGAATGAGGATGCTTATGATAAGTATATACCTGATATGCGAAACGGGAGTAAAGTCATCATAAACCGTTCCGTTTTTGGCCAGAAGCAGTTTCCAAAAAATGTGGAAGTGTATGGGGTGGACGCAGTAGAAATCTCTTCAGAACTGGAGAATCCAAGAGGCTTGAACCTGGTTGTTCTCGGAGCCATGATCAGAGCTACCCATATGATGGATGTCCGGGAATTTGCCGGTACATTGGAGGCTTATTTTCATAAAAAGGGTAAGGCCGGTGACAAGAATGTGAAGTGCTTTATGATGGGATATGAGAGAGCGGAAAAGATGCAGTGAGGGATTAAATATGGATTTAAAAAAATTATTAAAACCGGAGACAGTAGCTATTGTGGGTGCCAGCGAAAAAGCGGGTTTTGGGGGAGACACCACCCGCAATTATCTGAAGTTCTCAAAGAACCTGGATAAGCTGTATCTGGTAAATCCGGGAAGGGACAGTATTTTCGGGCGGAAAGCTTACCATTCCCTGACAGATATCAAAGGGGATGTGGATTTAGTTATTTTATGTACGCCTCAGAAAACCATACTTCCCTTATTAAGAGAAGCGGCAGGGAAAAACTGTGGCGGGGCAGTAGTCTTTGCCAGCGGTTACGGTGAGACCGGTGCAGAGGGGAAAGCACTTCAAAAGGAGCTGACAGAGGAAGCAGACCGACTGGGAATCGCTGTCATGGGGCCAAATTGCGCAGGGTTCGCCAATTTTATTGATGGTACCTTCGCGTTTGCTTTTCTGGTGGAGGAACGGGACCGTTCAGGCAATATCGGCATGATATCCCAGAGCGGGCAGATCGTTCTGGGAGGACTGGACAGCCCGGGTATGGGATTTTCCCATGTGGTTTCTTCCGGCAATTCCTGTAATGTAAAGGTGGAAGATTATCTGGAATTTCTGGTGGAGGACGATGACACAAAAGTAGTTGCCGCGTACATAGAAGGAATCACAAAGCCGGGGAAACTGGTGGAAACCTTCCGAAAAGCTGCCTTAAAGAAGAAACCGGTGGTGATATTGAAAACCGGCCGTTCCGGCAAGGCACAGGAGCTTGCCGCTTCCCATACAGGCTCTCTATCAGGCGCTGACAAGGTTCTCAGGGCTGTATTCAGGCGTTATGGCGTGATTGAGGCCAGGGATCTGGAAGAACTGTGCGGATTGGCAGCGGCATTTTCCTGGCTGGAGGAACTTCCAAAGGGACAGAGGTGCGTATTTATGAATGTATCCGGCGGTGAGGCAGGGGTCATGGCTGATCTGGCAGATGAGTTTGGAATTCAGTTGGCAGAATATCACCCTGAGACCAAGGCATATCTTCAGACTTTAGTACCGGATTACGGTTCTGTAAATAATCCCTTTGATATGACAGCGGGAATTGGATACAACACACCTGTTATGGTACAGGCTATGAAAGCTATTGCAAAGGACAGTCACGTGGATGCTATCTGCATTGCCTACACGATCACACCGGAGATTTGGGATGACACGATTTCCCATATGGTGGAGGCAGCAGCCACTGCCAGAGATAATCCGGATATGAAGCCGGTCTTCTGGATCCCTTTCATTGAGCATACAAGACATCAGGCGAGTGCGGATATCCTGCACAGGGCAGGAGTTCCGCTGCTTCCGTCAGGGCGCTATGGATGCCGTATATTAAAGCAGATCCTGGATTTTGCGGCTTTTGATTTTCAGGATGCGGAAGCGGCAATTCCCGAAAAAGCACATGGAGTTTGCCGGGGACTCAGTGAATACGAAAGTCTGAATTATCTGAGGGAGCATGGCGTACCCATTCCGCCTCAGGCTGTGGCAGCTACAGCTCATGAAGCTGTACAGGCTGCCGGGAAGCTGGGATATCCTCTGTCGGTGAAAATACATTCAGCCGATATCCAGCATAAATCTGATGTGGGTGGAGTGAAATTAAACATAAAAGATGAGGCGGAGCTGCGCGCAGCGTTTGAAACCGTAATGACAAACTGCAGGAATAACGCACCGGAAGCCAAACTGGAAGGTGTACTGTTAAAACCCATGCTCAAAGCAGGTGTTGAGATGATCATTGGAGTGAAGAATGACAAAGATTTCGGCCCTATGATCATGGTAGGGATGGGCGGTGTGTTTGTAGAACTCTTCAAAGATGTGCAGTTGGCGCCGGCACCCCTTACGAAGGAACAAGCTCACAGAATGCTGGAAAGCCTGAATTCCTATCCCCTGCTGAATGGTTACCGGGGGAATCCTGTATGTGATAGAGATGCCCTGGAAGATTTACTTGTGGGTATCAGTAAAATGGCCGCAGACGGCAGGGACAGCATCAAAGAACTGGATATCAATCCTGTATTTGTGACAGAGGATGGTGTGTCTATTGCAGATGCGCTGCTTGTACAGTACAGAGATTAAGGAACAGGAATATAGGAAGGAAAATGGAGGAAAGTTTATGGAACTGAAAGAATTGGTAAGTGAGGAGGCTTCTCCGGCATTGGGTCCCTATTGCCACGGAAGAAAATACGGCAATATGATCATCACATCAGGACAGATCCCTCTCACAAAGGATGGAGAGTATGTATATGAGGTCAAAGCAGCTACAACACTGGTGCTGAATAATCTGCTCAGTATTGTAAAAGCAGGTGGCGGATGTAAGGAAAGTGTAGCACGGGTTGATGTGTTCATCAACAGTCTGGATGATTTTGCTGCCATTAACGAAGCTTACGCGGAATTTTTCGGGGGCCATAAGCCCGCCAGAGTCTGTGTACAGGTGGAGGCACTCCCTTCGGATGTTCCTTTAGAAGCCTCAATGATCGCCTTTGCAGATGACTAAGGAGAGGATTGGACGGAAAGCTTAGCAGAGGATTGAACAAAACGCTGGACGGTGGATTGAATGAAGGATAAACAGAAATCTGAGCTAAAAAGAAGAAGGAGGCTTTTAATGAATAAGATTGCATTTAAGGGCGGTCTGCTGATCGACGGCACAGGGGCGGCACCGGTGAAAGACAGTCTGGTACTTGTGGATGGAAATAAGATTACTTATGCCGGTGTGGGGAAAGCGGTGGATGTACCGGAGGGATACTGCTGTATAGATATATCCGGCAAAACCATCATGCCGGGGCTGATTGACGCCCACCTGCATTTTTCCGGAAACCTCACAGACAGTGACAGTGACTGGGTGCTGGAGGACAATATACAGAAGGCTGTAGTGGCGGTACAACAGTCTCATGAATGTCTGGAGACAGGTTTGACAACGGTTGGAGAGATATCCAGGTTTGGCATCCATATCCGGAATATGATAGAGGCAGGGGTGATGAAAGGGCCGAGAGTAGTGGCTTCAGGGCTGGGTTTTTGCGCTACATGCAGCCATGGAGACTCCCATAAGCTGTCTATAGAGATGAATAAAGCGGCCCATCCCTGGGCTGAGTGTGTGGATGGCCCGTGGGATCTCCGCAAAGCCGTCCGCAGACGTCTCAGGGAAAATCCCGATGCCATAAAAATCTGGGCAACAGGCGGCGGCATCTGGCGCTGGGAGACAGCCATGGACCAGCATTATACCATGGAGGAGGTACAGGCAGTAGCGGACGAGTGCAGTATGCGCCATATTCCTGTGTGGTCCCATTGCTTTGGAAGCGCCTATAATTCTGCCAAGGCAGGAGTTGATTTGATCATACACGGGCAGTCCCTGGATGATGAGACACTGGATCTCATGGCGGAAAAGGAGATTGCTTTTTGTCCAACCATTAATTTTATGCCGGCCTGGTTTGATACGTTCCCTCCCAAGTATGACCCAAAGCTCCACGACAAATATCCGGGTGATTCCGTAAAGGAAAAAGAGCTGAACCGAATCTATGACAATCTGAGAAAAGCCAATGCCAAAGGTATTATCCTTACCATTGGTTCAGACTCCTTTAACTCTCAGATGACGCCGTATGGGGAGACCACGGTGGGGGAATTATACGCGTTTGTAGAAAAGGCGGGGATCAGCCAGATGGATGCCATAGCTGCCGCAACGATCAATGGAGCCAAAGCCCTTCGGGTAGGTGATATTACCGGATCTCTGGAGGCGGGAAAAAGCGCTGATTTACTTGTGATAGATGGCAATCCGCTGGAAAATATCAGGACTATAGCCGTGGAGAATATGGTTGTGATCATGAAAGAAGGCGATTTTGTTAAAAATCGGCTGGATAAATAAAATTTTTCATAAGGAAGCTTCTTGGCAGGAGAACCGGCAGCCGGATTGAAATGATCCGCTGCCGGTTGTCTGTGAATAATAGATAAGCCGCATTTATTCGCTGCTGTTTTTTGTTTTTATAGATTACCAATGAGTATAGTGACCGTAAAACGATCCTCTGTATAAGAGATATCCATATCTCCTTCATATTTGGATACCATATCACGGACATTCTGCACCCCGAATCCGTGAGTGGTTTTGTCGGCCTTTTCTGTGAGAAAATGGTCTTTTTTTACGGTGACGGTATTTTTTTTGGAATTGGAAATCTCATAACTGAAATATCCTTTGTCAAATCTGGCTTTCAGGGATATTTGTCGCTTGGAAACCTCCTGTATTTTTTCACAGGCTTCTATGGCATTATCCAGGGTATTAGAAAAAAGGGAACACAGGCTGATGTCGTCAATACCTAAAAGCCCATCTATGGAAATATTGAAAAAACAGTCAATCTGTTTTTCAAGGGCAGTATTATACTTGCTGTTCAGCACAGCGTTGACAATACTGTTTTTGCAGAAAATACGGTTATTTACAGTCAGTTCCCCTGATAGCTCACGGAAGTATTTCGTTGCTCCTTCAAAATCCCGGTTCTGGATAAAGGAATAAATCACGCTCAGATGGTTTTTCATGTCATGCCGGATTTTTCTCACCGTCTTCTGGTTTTCTTCCAATTCCTCATAGTAGGACTGCTGGTATTTCAGGTTCTGCATTTCCATCTCGCTTTTAATTGTTTTGGCTGCGTAGGAAGTCAGATAGAGGCCGCCCATACCGGTCAGGAAACATGCGATGCAGGCAGGGTAGGTGGTATAGGCCCTTTCCATAGGCGAATAATAGATAAAGGTGATCAATCCCACTGCGGAGGCCAGACAGATAATATCAATGACCAGCCACATGCGCGTGGTCAGCTCTCTGACATGAGGAATCCATTGGCGGCTCATTCTCCATATGAGATACCATACAGGAATGCGCAGATAAATAGTAACAGTATGCAGAAACGTCTGGACAGACAGCGACATATCCTGGTTCATATGCCATAGCTGATAACCTATGTTCTCGGTCATAAAGTTCAGCGATATGATCATGGGATAAATGACAATGCAGACGGACAGGCGTTCCAGGAGCGTTCCTTTAAAAACTATCAGCAGATAGAAGATAAATAACAACAGAACGGCTATGGTTCCTGTCAGCTCTTCAGGATATATATATGGCTGCGACAGAGAAGGCAGGATAAGGAAAGACAGCAGTGTAAATATTTTTTTGTCGCTCCGAGGCGTAAGAAATCTGCGCAGGAGCACAAAAAGGAAGGCGACATATGCGCAGGTGCCAACAAAATTGAATAGATACTCCAGGCGATACAATAATAAAGTGTTCATTTCTTCCACCTATTCCAGCATATATTTTGCGAATGCGATTGCCAAGTCCTGTTTGCAGGAACGGCTGACAGGCAGTTCTTCTTCATCGATCAGAACGGAATTTCCCTGTATGGACTGCACGTATTTCAGATTCACAAGATAGCGGTTATGTATTCTTACAAAATTATCAGGCATTTCTGTTTCCAACTCAGAAAGTTTTCCGTAAAAGGTGTAAAAATCTTCCGGGGTAACGGCATTTACAGAACGTCTGTCACTGGAAAAATACCTTATCTGATTGAGGGGAAGGCGCAGTGTCTGGCCTTTGGACTCCACAAGATAATATTTTTCCGTATCTCTCCCCAGCCGTTCCAGGGCAGTGTGCAGAACAGAGACGATCTTTTCCCTTCGATAGGGCTTCAGTATATAATTGAGAGCCTGTACCTCATATCCTTGGAATACAAAGTCAGGGTAGGAGGTGACAAAGATGATCTCAGGCGCAGATGTCTTTTTCCTTATCTCCCGGGCTGTTGCCACACCATCCAAATCCTTCATCTCAATATCCAGAAAAATAACATCAAACACAGCTTCGTTCAGTGCCCGTACCAGGGCTTCTCCGCAGTCGAATTCTGTGATCTTAAAAGTCTCTCCGGACAGCTCTAGCTCTGTCTCCAGAACTTTTCTCAAATCATTTCGCAGTGATTTCTCATCATCACAAATTACCAGATTCAGCATAAGTCAGTAATCCTTTCAGTTTTGCCGATAGGCAGGATCTGTTTTATAAGATTATAACTTATAGGTGGTTGATGTTACAACTATATTTTAGAGGGATATAGGAGATTGATGTGAAGGATGATTGCTTTGGCATTTTAAACTTATCTGCCTCATTAATAAATTATCTCCGTCATTTACACTGAAAATGGCGGAAATTTCAATAGAATGACGGAAATATTTTTTTATACTCCAGTGTCATTTCATATTATGTGTAAGGGTATCGACGAATAAACATACTATACTGTAGGCGATCGAGCTCCTTTTGGAGGCGGTTGTCTATTTTTATTTTATTTGTATTTTCCAGATGGTATAATAGGATCATCAGGAAAGGCAGGTTTAATTAAGATGAGAAAAAAGAGCTGGACATAGCAATATTTTGGGAATTCCCTCCATAAGTAGAAGAATCCGTGAGACTGAAGAAAAATTCGTTTACAGCAGAGCAATTATTAAAAGTCCATAGTATCTGAATGTATTAAACCAGGATACGAAAAATATAAGAAAGGAAAGTGTGATAATTAACATATTATAATTATCATAAAAGAGGGCGTATGAACAAAAAAGTGATTCTTAAGATATTATCAGTCAGTATATTAGTATTAGCGATCACAGGATGTACAGAAAAACAAAAAAATAAGAAGGAAGTTCATGATAAAGTTGTCGGGAACGAGTCTGAAATTGTAAATAGTGAAAATGAGGAAGATATTGTATTTTATGTGGATGACTTAGACAATCTGCATTTAGAGGAAGAATTTAAAATCAGTAACTATTATATAAGAAATAAGGTAACACTACTAAATCATTACTATATTGATGCGGATCATGTGCTTTGGGGGACGGGAAGAAATAATTGTTTACAGATGGGATTGATAAATGAAGATGATATTGATAATCTTGAACCAGTATATTATGATGTGAAAATTGCAGAAAATGTTGTACATGTGGACTGCTCTGTAAATGGATATTTTATGATTTATTTAACTGAAGAGGGAGAATTATACGGAGTGGGAGCCAATTTAAATGGAGTACTCTGCGAACCAGTAAACGCAGACGATCTGTTGAATCCCTGGATGAATCTGATCAGCCAGCCTAAGCTTCTAATGGAGGATGTTACTTACGCAAGAAGCGGAAGAGAGAGCATTACTGCATTAAAAGATGATGGAAGTGTATGGTGGTGGGGACAGTTCCTTAGTACATCTTTGACGAAACAAACACAGACCTACATGGAAAATCAGAATCCTCAGTTAATGTTGGAAGGTGCAATATACGCTACCTGTGGTGATATTGGAGCTGCAGCAATTACTAAAGATGGAGAATTGTTCACCTGGGGATGTAATACTTGGGGACAATGTGGTGTAGCGTGTGGTCCGGATGATTATGTGCGAAATGCAGTGAAGGCAGCAGACAATGTTAAAATGGTTTGGCTGGAAAATTTAGAATTTGATACAACCAACTTAAACTGGTCGGAAAATATGATTATGGATTATAATAATCATTATGACTACAATACGTTTATCCAGAGAAGGGATGGGAATTTAATGGCTTGCGGCATTGGTTTAGGGAAAGAGAAGAAAACTGTGGAGATATATGGAGATTTATATGAAGAAAAAAGCAGTATCTACAGTAGTGAATTTTTACCTATATCTATCAGAGAAAAACCTTCTCAGGAATCATTGCAATAAGATATGCTATTATGTATACTAGGGATGATTAACTTTTTTAGAAATGGTACAATACATCCCTTGACTTTTATACCACTCTATGTTATTGTCTATTAAACTGACCGTTAGTCTAAAAGGTGGTGAAGAGATCATGCGCAGACATAAAGAGCCGGAAGTAAGAAAAGGCGAGCTATTAGATGCAGCACAAAAGCTGTTTGTAGAAAAAGGGTATGCCAAAACAACGGTTACTGATATCTTGAATGTTCACGGGTTATCAAAAGGTGTATTCTACTACTATTTCAAATCCAAAGAAGAAGTCATGGATGCGATCATTCAGCGGATGGTCGATGACATGGTAGTTCAAGCGAAAAAGATCGTGGCAGATCCTGATATGACGCCGCTCCAAAAGATATCGGCCATTTTGATGGGGCAGGGCCAGTCAGAGGAAATGATAAAAGACAAGGAAAATATGACACGCCAATTTCATGAGGTTCAAAACGCTGAAATGCACCAAAAGAGCTTAGCACTAAGCATAAAGCACCTTGCACCTGTTATGGCGGAAATATTCAAAGATGATAACGGCACAAATGTATTTTCCACTGATTATCCACAGGAGACAGTTGCTTTATTTCTGGCAGCAGGACAGGTGATTTTTGATGAAGGATTATTTCAGTGGAGTGAAGAGGAGAGCGTCCGGTATGCTGCTGCTTTCATTGAAATGATGGAAAAAACATTGGGAGTTCCTCCGGGATATTTTAGTGAACTAAAGGGAAAATTTGCATGATAATTGCGTTATGCTATATCATGCAAATTTTTATAGGTTTTATAAACTGACGGTCAGTCTGTATTGGAGGTTTCAGATGCAAGAAAAAATAATGGATATCCCATCACCAAAAAACTTCAATTTAATGGTATTGGGTCAGATCATTTCAATTTTAGGGTCAGCGCTGCTGAGGTTTGCGCTTTCTCTGTATGTATTAGATACAACAGGCAGCGAATCTTTATTTGCCACAATGTTTGCCATATCAAATATACCGCTTTTGCTTGCGCCGTTGGGTGGAGCGATCGCTGACAGATTCAATCGCCGCAGCCTGATGGTGATATTTGATCTTACCAGCAGCGTAATTGCATTGTCTCTGATCTTACTTATGAACATGTGCAGCATTTCTATTTTGGTCGTTGGGAGCACCATGGTACTTTTGTCTATTGTCAGCGCCTTATATACCCCCGCTGTAACGGCAAGTATTCCACTGCTGGTGGGAAAGGAAAAACTGGAGGGTGCAAACGGTCTGGTTCAAGCAGTTCAGTCATTGTCAGCTGTGGCGGCCCCGGTTTTGGGTGGAATCCTGTACGGGATCATGGGCCTTGAAACTGTTGTTGCGGTTAGCTGTATCTCGTTTTTCCTGTCTGCTGTAATGGAGGTTTTCATCAAGATACCATTTCAGAAAAGACAATGGGATGGACATATCATACCCACCATCACAAGGGATATGAAGGATGGTTTCCTATACGTTATCAGGCAGAAATTTATACGGAAGGCCGGCATGATCGCTGTCTTGCTGAACCTGATCCTGGTTCCTTATTTCCTTGTAGGGGTGCCCATTGTTCTGCGGGTAACGATGCAGAGCAGTGATACTTTGTATGGAATGGGAATGGGATTCGTTAATTTTGCCACCATATTAGGCGCATTGTCTATTGGTTTTTTTGCGAAAAAAATGAGGCTGAAAACATTGCACCGCTGGATTATTACCTGCGCTCTGTTGATGATACCTACAGCAGTATCTCTGATGCCCTTTGTACTTGGCATGGGTTATTACCCCTCCTTTATCTTGTTTATGCTGGGTGCTGTTCCGATTGCGGCAAGTATGACGATCATTTCTATTTACATCGTCACGAAGGTTCAAAAAATGACACCGAATGAAAATCTTGGAAAAGTCATGGCAATCATGACAGCAGTCGCTCAATGCGCAGCTCCCATAGGACAGATATTGTATGGGATCATCTTTGAAAAATGGAGCGCTCAAATATTTATACCGACAATCTTTGTGGGTATTGTGACACTGCTGCTGGGTGTTCTGACACAGCAGATGCTGAAAAATGAGGAGGAACTGTCATGATATTAAAAAAAACAAGTCTGTTCAGACAGCAGAGAAGGAGGTCACACAATGTATGGAAAACTGATCATGAATGACATACGGAAAAGTAAATTGATATCAATCACGATTGCCGCCTTTATGACAGCGGCCGCGGTTTTGACATCGGCTGCAGGTATGCTGGGTATCAATCTGTTCGGTGCGGTTGACCATTTGATGGAGGAGGCAAAGGCAGTTCACTTTTTGCAGATGCACTCCGGTGATATTGACAGTCAGCGGCTTCAAAGCTTCGCAGATTCCCAGGAAAACGTGGAGGCATATCAACTAGCCAGGTTCCTCAATGTGAATGGGGCTGATATTTTCATAGGGGAAAATTCGCTGGAGGAAAGTGTACAGGACAACGGCTTTTCCACGCAAAACAAAGATTTCGACTTTTTGTTGGATTTAAACGGTGATGTGATTCATCCGGCCGACGGCCAGGTCTATGTTCCTCTTGGCTATAAAAAGGATGGCAGCGCGGAAGTAGGCGATAACCTGACTGTACATGGTGTGTCTCTGAAGGTTGCCGGATTTTTGCGCGATTCAGCAATGAACCCTGATCTTGCCGGCTCCAAGCGGTTTCTTGTCAGCGAAAATGATTTCAGGGATTTGGAAACCTTCGGCAGCATGGAATATTTGATCGAGTTCCGCTTGAAAGACCAGGCGGCGTTCCGGGCGCTTCAGTCGGATTATTTTGCAGCTAAACTGCCTGCCAACGGTCCGCCTGTTATCAGCAGGCCGCTGCTCATCATGATGAACGCAGTGACAGATGGTATGATGATCGCAGTGCTGATCATGATAAGTATCCTTGTGATCATCGTGGCATTTCTCTGTATTCGTTTTACACTTCTCGCCAAAATCGAGGAGGATTACAGAGAGATTGGCGTGCTGAAGGCCGTGGGCCTGCCCGTTAAAGACATCGCAAAGCTGTATTCTGCCAAGTACGGAGCAGTTGCCGGGTCAGCCTGTATTTTGGGGTTTTTATTCTCACTGCCCCTTAGTACCCCATTAATGGAGAATATGCGTCTTTATATGGGAGACAGCGGCAGGGGTGCAGCCGCGCCGCTCATAGGAGCCTTGGGCGCTTTACTCATCTTCCTTGTAGTGATGTGGTATGTGAAATCAATTTTGCGGCGGTTTCGTAAAATACCCACGGCGCAGGCTGTGCGGTTTGGTGCGCCTACGGAAAAATCGAAAGGGGCAAAAGGATTTCGTTTCAGTGAAAACAGACTCTTTTCGCGTAATGTCTTCCTTGGTGTCAAGGATGTGCTTTCCCGTAAAAAACTCTATGCGACCATGTTTGCGGTGCTTGTTATTTCATCCTTCATTTTGATAGTTCCGCAGAACATCTATAATACCATTTCGGCAAGAAGTTTTATGACATATATGGGCATTGGGGAAAATGATTTTTCAATACATTTGGCGCAGACACAGTCGACTGACGTTTTACAGGCAGCAGCGGATATCAGTGCTGCACTTGCGGCGGATGAAAAGATCGAGAGATACACGGTGCTTTCCGGTATGGTATTCAGTATGCCGGCAAAAGACGGCCGTATGGAGCGGCTGCGGGTCGACTTGGGTGACCATAATGCCTTCCCTGTCATGTATTCGCAGGGCGGCGCGCCGACAACTGATTCGGAAATCGCGCTTTCCTCCCTGAACGCTGAGGAACTTGTAAAAAAGCCGGGAGACAAACTGACATTGATCGTGGACGGCGAAGAAAAGCATATGACCGTATGCGGAATTTATTCCGATATTACAAATGCCGGGAAAACGGCAAAAGCCTCGTTTGAGACGAGCAATGCTGATTTCATGCGGGTGGTTATCCCGGTAGAACTGCGTGATAAGACGGCAGCAGCGGAAACAGCGTCCAAATATCAGTCAAGGTTCCCGTTTGCCACAACTGCGGTTGCCGACGAATATGTGCGCCAGACCTTCGGCAGTACATTGGATGCCATACAAAAAGCGTCTTATGCTTCCGCCGCTGTGGCTGTATTGCTTACTATACTGGTCACATTGCTGTTTATGAAAATGCTGGTGGCAAAAGACAGGTATTCCATCGCAGTCCTGAAGTCTATGGGTTTCACAAGTGGGGATATCCGAAGGCAGTATATGGCCCGCTCCGTAACCGTGACGGCCCTGGGGATAGTGGTGGGTGTTATTCTGGCAAATACATTGGGTGAGGCGGCCGGCGGGGTATTGATCTCTTCTTTCGGTGCTGCCACCTTCAGCTTTGCAGGAACCCCCTGGTTTGCCTATCTGTTTTCTCCGCTGATGATTGGAATGTGCGTCATGGTGGCTACGGTGCTCGGCATATGGGAGATTGGCCGGCTGAAAATTTCGAGATTTATTAAGGAGGCATAAAGTATGGAAAATATTATTACCGGAAAAAATATAGTCAAAACTTTTGGAACAGGCAATGAACAGGTGAAGGCGCTGGACAGCGTTGATGCAGAAGTCAAAAGAGGTGAGTTTGTGGCAGTGATGGGGCCTTCCGGCTCAGGGAAAACCACACTGCTGCATACTCTTTCCGGCATGGACAGTATCACAAGCGGATCAGTGAAATTCAAAGATGCCGAGTTATCCGGACTTAGCGAAAATGCCCTTGCGGATGTACGCCGGACAAAGATGGGATTTATCTTTCAACAGCCCACCATGTTAAAGAACCTGAACCTTTTGGACAATATTATTCTTCCCGCAGCGTGGGGCGGCAGGAGGGCTTCTGTCAAACTCATGCATAAGGCAAAGGATCTGATGAAGATAATGGGCATTGACGGACTGGAATACGGGGATGTCACAGAGGTTTCCGGTGGACAGCTCCAGCGCGCCGGAATCTGCCGCGCTTTGATGAATGATCCGGAGATCCTCTTTGCCGATGAACCGACCGGTGCCCTTAACTCAAAATCGGCAGAGGAAATCCTGGGGCTGCTTGGGGAGATCAACAGGGAAGGCACAGCGATCCTGCTTGTGACCCATGACGCAAAGGTAGCTGCCAAAGCCGACAGAGTGCTTTTTACCAAAGACGGCAGCATTGTTTCAGACCTGTTGCTGCTGAAGTTCATGGGAAAGGATTTGGAGGCAAGGACAGAAAAGATCATGGCAAAAATGTCGGCCATTGGAATTTAGGAATAAGAAAATCACAAGCAGTAGTGTCAATACTACAAAAGCATTATAATATAAAGAAAGTATGTCGAATATTGTCATATATAACGAACCCAATCTTAAAAATTTCAATGTTTACAAAAAAATATTCTATGTTTTATTCATCAAATATCAGATATACTGTCAATATCAACAAAGAACACGAAAAAAGTGTCGAAGGAAAAGGAGAAAATGGCATATGAAGAAAAAAATTGTTTTGATCACAATGGCAGTATTGTTTGGACTTTCAGCTACCGCATGCGGTTCTGATAATTCCTCCACAGACAAGGCGGACACAACAAAACAGACAGACAAAGAGGAACCGGCAGCTGACACATCTGAGGTGGCAAACAAAGATAAACCTTTAGTATGGTTTAACCGCCAGCCGTCCAACAGTTCTACAGGCGCACTTGATATGGCAGCTCTTACTTATAATGATGATACATACTATGTGGGATTCGATGCAAATCAGGGTGCTGAGCTGCAGGGTGAAATGGTAAAAACATATATCGAGAATAATATTGATAAGATTGACCGCAACGGTGACGGCGTGATCGGCTATGTTCTGGCAATCGGTGATATTGGACATAATGACTCCATCGCACGTACAAGAGGTGTTCGTAAGGCACTTGGTACAGGTGTTGACAAAGACGGTGACATCAACAGTGAACCGGTGGGAACGAATTCAGACGGTTCCGCATCAGCTGTACAGGATGGTTCCATTGAAGTGGGAGGAAAGACATATACCATCCGTGAGCTGGCTTCCCAGGAAATGAAGAATTCCGCAGGTGCTACATGGGATGCTGCCACAGCAGGTAATGCCATCGGTACATGGGCTTCTTCTTTTGGCGATGAGATTGACGTTGTTGTTTCCAATAACGATGGTATGGGCATGTCCATGTTCAATGCCTGGTCAAAGGACAACACAGTTCCGACCTTTGGATATGACGCAAACAATGATGCAGTGGCTGCTATCGCAGAAGGCTACGGCGGAACGATCAGCCAGCATGCGGATGTACAGGCATATCTGACCCTTCGCGTTCTCCGCAATGCTCTTGACGGAGTAGATATCGACACAGGTATCGGTACAGCCGACGAAGCAGGGAATGTCCTGGGCGATGATGTATATGTGTACAAAGAGGACGAACGTTCTTACTATGCACTGAATGTTGCAGTTACCGCTGATAACTATAAAGACTTTACAGATTCAACTAAAGTTTACGAGCCTGTTTCCACACAGCTTGAGGAAAGTGCACATGCGACTAAGAAAGTATGGCTGGATATCTACAATGCTTCTGATAACTTCTTAAGCTCAACATATCAGCCGCTTCTTCAGAACTACGATGATCTTCTTAACCTGGATGTAGATTACATCGGCGGTGACGGACAGACAGAGTCCAATATCACAAACCGTCTTGGAAATCCAAGCCAGTACGACGCATTTGCCATCAACATGGTTAAGACAGACAACGCAGCTTCTTATACATCTTTACTGAATCAGTAAGCAGCTGTGACGGTACCGGATAATTATATCATTTGGTATCCGTTCAAATGGGATTATTAGGGAGAAGAAATTCTCCCTAATTGCTTGAATACTGAAAATATCAATAGGCATATACAGGAGTAAAAATATATGGAAGATAAGAAAGATGATATCGTCTTATCCATACGCGGTATGAGCAAGTCCTTTGGCCGAAACAGAGTTCTGGACCATATCAACCTGGATGTGAAACGCGGAACGGTTATGGGACTTATGGGTGAGAATGGTGCCGGTAAGTCAACGATGATGAAATGTCTTTTCGGTACATATCAAAAGGATGAGGGAAATATCTTCCTTGAGGGCAGGGAAGTGAGCTTTTCCGGACCGAAAGATGCTCTTGAAAACGGTATTGCAATGGTTCATCAGGAATTGAACCAGTGTCTGGAAAGAAATGTGGTTGATAATCTGTTCCTTGGCCGTTATCCCACCAACTCCATGGGTGTGATCGATGAAGGAAGAATGAAAAAGGAAGCCTCCGAGCTTTTCAGGAAACTCGGTATGACTGTAAATCTGACACAGTCTATGCGGCACATGTCCGTGTCACAGAGACAGATGTGCGAAATTGCCAAAGCCATATCCTATAATTCAAAGGTGATCGTTCTTGACGAGCCTACCTCTTCCCTGACAGTGCAGGAGGTAGATAAGCTCTTCGAGATGATGAGAATGTTAAAAGAGCAGGGGATTTCTCTTATTTATATTTCTCATAAAATGGATGAGATTTTTGAGATCTGTGATGAGATATCCGTACTTCGTGACGGTAATCTGGTCATGACGAAACGTTCTGATGAGACAGACATGAACGAACTGATCGCAGCTATGGTTGGCCGTTCTCTTGAAAACAGATTTCCGCCGGTTGACAATACACCAAAAGATGTGATCTTGTCTATCCAGCATCTGTCCACAAAGTTTGAACCTCATTTACAGGATATTTCATTTGACGTAAGGGAAGGTGAAATCTTCGGACTGTATGGTCTGGTTGGGGCAGGGCGTACAGAACTTCTGGAGACCATCTTCGGTGTCCGCACCAGAGCGGCAGGGCGTGTTTATTTTAATGGCCGCCTTATGAATTTCGGCAGTGCAAAGGAAGCCATGGAACATGGATTTGCCATGATCACTGAGGAGAGAAAAGCCAACGGACTTTTCTTAAAGGGAGATCTTACCTTTAATACTACTATTGCAAATCTGGAACAATATAAGTCCGGTCTGGCACTTTCTGACTCCAAGATGATAAAGGCAACTTCCAATGAGATCAAAATCATGCATACCAAGTGCATGGGGCCGGATGACATGATCTCAAGCCTTTCCGGTGGTAATCAGCAGAAGGTTATTTTCGGAAAATGGCTGGAACGCGGCCCGCAGATATTTATGATGGATGAGCCTACAAGAGGAATCGATGTGGGCGCCAAATACGAAATATATGAGCTGATCATCAATATGGCCAAACAGGGAAAGACAGTCATTGTTGTTTCCTCTGAAATGCCTGAGATCCTGGGGATCACCAACCGGATTGGTGTAATGTCCAATGGACACCTTTCCGGAATTGTGAATACAAAAGAGACAGATCAGGAAGAACTTTTAAGGCTCAGCGCAAAATACCTATAATGAGGGAGATGAATGGATATGGCGAAAGGAAACAGTAAGATTCTTACGGCTGAACAGGAAATACAGCTGCGTCAGCCAATCGAAGATCATGTCGGTAAAATACAGACAAAGATTGACAGCTTAAGGGCAGATGGCATAGATAAAGTTATCTCTCTTCAAAATAAAATTGACAGTATAAAGAGAGACCGCAATTTTAATAAGCAGGAAAAAGAAGCCGAGATCGCTAAGTTCAGGGGCGAAATGGAAAAGGCCAAAGCAGTTGAGGCGAAAAATAAAGATGAGATTTCCAGATTGATCGCTGACGCGGAAACTTATCTCAAAGCACACTTTGATAAGGATTACTATGAGCCGGTCAAAGAAAGCTGCGTGCAGGAAAAAGCTGCCGTACAGGAAAAACACCGCAGAAAGATTGCCGAACTGGAAAGAGAGCATCAGGAGATCCTGTCAAAGCTTACGGACCATCAGGAGATAAAAGATGAAAAGTATGTCTATAAAAACAGGCTGTTTGATGCAAAAATGCAGTTGGAAAAGGATCTTCAGCAGGTAAAAGACAGAAGACATATGGCATATAACTATAGATATCATCTCATTGATATGCTTCGGATGTCAAAATTCACCTTTATGGAGTCCAGAGCACAGAAATGGGAAAATTACAGATATACATTTAACCGCAGGGCATTTCTCCTGCAGAATGGTCTGTATATCGCTATCATTTTGATCTTTATCATGCTGTGTGCCATTACACCGGTGGTAAAAAATGTTCCTCTGCTTACATATAACAATGTTTTAAATATTCTTCAGCAGGCTTCTCCGCGAATGTTTCTCGCGCTTGGTGTGGCTGGCCTGATCCTTCTTACAGGTACTGACCTTTCCATCGGACGTATGGTCGGAATGGGTATGACGACCGCAACGATCATTATGCACCAGGGTATTAATACGGGTGCGGTTTTCGGTCATGTGTTTGACTTTACAGGTATGCCTATTGGTGTAAGGGTAGTTCTGGCACTGGTGATGTGTATTGTTTTATGTACGTTCTTTACAGCCATTGCAGGTTTCTTTACAGCCAGATTTAAAATGCATCCTTTTATCTCAACAATGGCGAATATGCTGGTTATCTTCGGACTTGTGACATACGCAACAAAGGGTGTGTCCTTCGGTGCCATTGAACCTACAATTCCGAATATGATCATTCCTAAATTAAATGGCTTCCCAACCATAATTATCTGGGCAGTAGCGGCAATTGCCATTGTATGGTTCATCTGGAACAAAACGACATTTGGTAAAAATCTATATGCTGTGGGCGGCAACCCGGAAGCGGCGGCAGTTTCAGGTATCTCAGTATTTGGTGTAACTGTGGGAGCGTTTATTCTGGCAGGTATTCTTTACGGGTTCGGTTCCTGGCTTGAATGCGCAAGAATGGTTGGTTCCGGCTCTGCAGCCTATGGTCAGGGCTGGGAAATGGATGCAATTGCAGCCTGTGTAGTGGGCGGCGTATCCTTTACCGGTGGTATCGGTAAGATCTCAGGGGTGGTAGTTGGTGTAATGATCTTTACTGCTCTTACTTATTCTCTTACCATTCTTGGTATTGACACAAACCTTCAGTTTGTATTTGAGGGTATCATCATTATCGCGGCAGTAACACTCGACTGTCTGAAATATGTTCAGAAGAAATAATCACGAAAAGGGTCAGAACACTTCTGGCCCTTTTCCTGCATTTTGACAGTGACGACATTTACATTTATTTTTGTATTTGTTATAATATTACAATACGAGGTGAAAAACACCTGCATGGAGACAAGAGAAATGGATACATATGAAGTGCTTTTGGTGGATGATGAGGAAGAAGTGATCCAGGTCATCATGAGGAAAATTAATTGGGAGGCGCTGGGGTTCTCAGTGATCGGATATGCTAATAATGGCATGAAAGCCCTGGAAATGGTAGAGGAATTTCAGCCGGATGTTGTGATGACCGATATCAAAATGCCATATATGGATGGTATGGAACTGTCCAACCACATTAAGACGGAATACCCCGCAACCAAGATACTGATCTTTACAGGATTTGATGAATTTGAATATGCCAAGGAAGCTATCCATCTGGAGGTTGAAGAGTATATTCTGAAACCGGTCAATTCGGTGGAGCTGACCAATGTACTCACACAGCTGAAAATAAAACTGGATCAGGAGATCAGTGAAAAGAGAAATGTGGAGATTTTACAGAAGTGCTATATGGAATCCCTGCCGCTTTTGCAGGCTAACTTCTATTCCACATTGGTTGAGGGAAGAATCCATGTAGATGAGATTCCCAAATATCTTACGGATTATCAAATTTCTTTTCCGGGGCCGTTCTTTTGCTGCGTTGTCATTCACACATCGTCAAGTCAGGTGCCAAAGGACATGAATCCTCTGCTTTTATCCACATCCGTCCATAATCAGGCCAAGGAGCGCCTAGGGGAAAAATGGCAGGCAAAATGCTTTTCTTACTTGGGAAATACCATATTGATCGCACAGCTTGAAAATGAATATGAGGTTTCAGAACTGACAGATGAATGCGACAGGTTCTGCAGATATGCCCACCGTATTATAGGTGCTGTTGTCACTGTGGGTATTGGTCAGGTCTGCAGTAATATCCTGGAACTGTCCCAGTCCTACAGCAGTGCAAGAGAGGCTGTTTCTTACCGAGTGATCTATGGCGCCTCCAGGGCGATCAATATCAAAGAGATCGCACCCCAGGAGATGAGCAAATCCGATGCGGCCGGTGATTCCGAATTGTCTGAGTTATTTAAAATGATCCGTCTTAAGTCCGCAGAAGAGATCACTCAGGCGGTCAACAAGTATCTGGACCATATATCTTTTCCGGCAAAATCACTGCAGCAGCATCATATAGACATTATGGAGCTGGTAAGTGCATTGTACCGGTTTTCGGCTAACAATGACATTGCCTCTGATGATTTTTCCGGAGATATGAGGACCCTGTACAGCGGCCTGCTGGATTTGGGACCGGATGAACTGCGGAAATGGCTGATTGATATAAGTATTTCCTTCCGTGAAAAATTGATCAGTGCACGAAGCAGGTCAACCAAATCTTTTGTATCCAAGGCTATGGAATATATCCGTAATAACTACGCGGATGAGGAATTGTCCCTGGACAATATCTGTGAGGTTTTGGGGGTGTCGAATTCCTACTTTTCTACAATTTTTAAAAAAGAGACAGGAAATTCTTTTATTGGCTATTTAACGGATTACCGTATGGATCGGGCATCGCGTCTGCTGATCGAGACAAATGAGAAGAGTTATATTATAGCAAAAAATGTGGGCTACACGGATCCAAATTATTTTAGTTATGTATTTAAAAGGCGGTTTGGCGTGTCACCTTCAAAATACAGAACGGAGCATACAGAAAGTGAAAAATAAGTATTTCGGACGTTTGAAGAATGTAAAGCCGAGAGGAATACAGTCAACGATCATGTTTGCCATTTCCGTGATATCTATTTCCATCATGCTGATCCTGGGAATTGTGATGTATATCAGATTTTCTTTTTTATCCCGGCAGGAAATAACCCAGAGTACACAGAAGCTGATGGAACAGGCAGGGGAAAACCTGGAGGATTATCTGGGTAGTATGCGGCAGATTTCGGATGCGATTTATTACAATGTGATAAAAGAGAACGATCTGTCCAACCAGGATATGGATATCCAGAGGGGGATGAATCTTCTGTATGAAGCAAACAGGGACAGTCTGCGGAGCATTGCCATATACAATAACTACGGGAGTCTGATGGCAGCGGAACCCCTTGCATCCCAGAAAGAGGACCCGGATGTGACCAGACAGGACTGGTTCAAAAAGGCTATGGGGAAAATGGAGAATATGCATTTTTCCACGCCCCACATTCAGAATCTCTTTGATGACGGCACATTGCGTTACTATTGGGTGATTTCCTTAAGCCGGGTTGTGGAGCTTACAAATAACGGGGATTCACAGTTAGGCGTTCTGCTTGTAGATATGGATTATTCCAATATTTCACGGATGATGAAGCAGATCAATACCTTAAATAACGGACAGTATTATTATCTGTGTGACAGCAACGGGGAAATTATTTACCACATGCGTCAGATACAGATCAGCGATGGGATAGGAAAGGAAAACAGTAAAATCGCTGCAAAATACAAAGACGGCGTCTATGATGAGACCTTTGAGGGCGAACACCGGAAGGTGATCGTCAACACCATAAGCTATACCGGATGGAAACTGGTGGGTGTGATCCCTTATTCCACATTTACCCACGGAATGATCAATATTCGGTATTTTATTGTGGTGCTTATACTTCTGATGGCCATGATGCTTGTGATCATCAACCGTGTTGTCTCCGTCAGGATCTCCAGCCCCATTTTGAAGCTGAATAATTCGGTGATAGAATATGAGGCAGGGGAAAAGCCGGAAATCTATACCGGAGGTTCACTGGAGATCAGGCATCTGGGGTATTCCATTCAGAAGTCCTATGAGCAGATCGATACCCTTATGCGGAAAATCGTTTTGGAACAGAACGAAAGAAGAAAAAGTGAGCTTGATGCGTTGCAGAGTCAGATCAATCCCCATTTTTTGTATAATGCATTGGAATCTATTACGTGGATGATCGAAGGGGAGAGAAATGATGACGCTGTATTCATGATCTCACAGTTGGCAAAGCTTTTTCGGATCAGCCTTTCCAAGGGACGAACCGTGATCAGTGTGAAGGATGAGCTTCAGCATGCACAGAGCTATATGAATATACAGAAAGTCCGGTATAAGAATGCTTTTTCTATTGTATTTGATGTGGACCCATCCATATATTCTTATTGTACGGTGAAACTGATCTTACAGCCCATACTGGAAAATGCCATTGCCTACGGAGTCAGCAGTATGGACGACTGTGGAGAGATCAAGGTGACCGGAGTACATAAAGATGATAATATTATCTTCGCGGTGACAGACAATGGAATAGGCATGTCCGAGGAGGAGGTAAGCCTCATACTCACGGACAGTAAACGGGTCCATAAGCACGGATCCGGAGTGGGTCTTGTGAATGTGAACAACCGCATTCAGATCCTCTTCGGAAAAGAGTATGGGCTCAGGGTTGAAAGTGAGCCGGATGAGGGGACGACGGTTTCCATCTGTATTCCGGCAGTTCCCTATACAGAGGAAAACAGCAGGATCCTGGAGAAGGGATATATTTTCAGCAGGGAAGAAATGACTGACAGGAAAACACAGGGTAAATAGAGATGAAAAACAGCAAAAGATTGTTTATTCTGATAGAAGCGGTTTTGGCTGTAATGGTAGTCATACTGGCTGCCGTTATGCTTCGGGAAAAAAACGGAAAAGCACTTGATAAGGTTTCTGTGATCATTCAGAATTCGGATGACAACCAGTGGTCTGCGTTCAAATATGGGCTGAGAATGGCAGCAGAGGACCAGAAAATTGAGATGTTTGTAGTCAGCACCGGTGGCGGGCTGACGGCAGAGGAAGCAAAGAGCATGATCGAACGCGAGATTGAGAATGGAGCCGACGCGGTGATAGTACAGCCGGTTCCGGGGGCTGACACAGAGAGAATGCTAAGAAATATAGAAAAAAAGATTCCGGTCATGCTTGTGGGATGCACGGCGTCAAAGGAAAAAGAGACTTCTGCGCTTCCGACCACTGAACCGGATCATTATGCCATGGGCAGAGCTTTGGCAGAAGAACTGCTGAAAGATTATAACGGAAATATAAATGGAAAGACATTAGGGATCCTTTCAGAAACGGCTGATTCAGAAGCGGCGGTCAATCGGGAAAAGGGGGTCCGTGATGCTCTGAGAGACACCGGCGCCGTGGTAAGCTGGTCTGTCTACGATTCCTTTGAGGAGACAGAAGAAAATCTGTTGGGAGCACATCCAAGAGTGGATATCGTGATCGCTCTTGATGATAACAGTCTGACCACAGCCGGAAAAACGGCTGCGGCCAAGAATCTGCATGGAGCCTTAGTGTATGGGATCGGGAATTCTACGGAAGCCGTCTATTATCTGGACACAGGCTTTGCGGAATGTCTGGTGGTGCCTGACGAATTTAATGTTGGATATCAAAGCCTGACAGAAGCGGCAGAGAGTTTAAAGCATTCCTTCCACAAAATGCAGGATAGAACCGTTTCCTATACGGTCATCCGCAGAGATACACTGTTTTCAAAAGAAAATCAGGAAGTTCTCTTTACAATGAGCCAATAAATCTGTCATGGCAAGTTGGAAGAAACCAGGGGTATACTATGAAAATGAAAAAGATATTGGCCGCAGGAGTGATTTTCTGCATGAGTACACTGCTCTTATGTGCCTGCGGTGAACAGCAGCAGTCAGCGTCAGATAAGATTCACGCGGGAGTGATCTGTTATAATCAAAGTGATACATTCCTTGAGCAATTGATCACCTGCTTTAAAGAGCAGCTCAATGAGCTGGGAGGCCAGGAGTTTAAGACCACTGTGACTCTTCGGGATGCGGCCGGCTCCCAGAGGACACAGAACGATCAGGTGAAGGAACTAATCGATGCGGGCTGTAATGTTCTCTGTGTGAATCTGGTAGACCGGGCAGATCCGTCGGAGATCATTGATCTTGCCAGGGATAATGACGTACCTATCATATTTTTTAACAGGGAACCAGTGGCAGAGGATCTGATGCAGTGGGACAAGCTCTATTATGTGGGTGCGGAAGCAAAACAATCCG
The DNA here is from genome assembly GCF_034355335.1 of Blautia coccoides. Classification (NCBI taxonomy): domain Bacteria; kingdom Bacillati; phylum Bacillota; class Clostridia; order Lachnospirales; family Lachnospiraceae; genus Blautia; species Blautia producta. The sequence goes on along the minus strand of NZ_CP136422.1, from coordinate 4,765,066 downwards.
GTGTAATGCAGGGGGAACTGGCTGCCGACGTGATACAGGCCAACAGCCAGATTGACCGCAATAAGGATGGCAAGATCCAGTATGTGGTCCTGGAAGGAGAGCCGGGCCATCAGGATGCCATTATCCGCACGGAAAATGCGGTGGATACGCTGAAAAATAAGGGAATCGAACTGGAGAAGCTGAGCTATGGGATCGCGAACTGGAATCGTGCACAGGCACAGAACCGTATGCTGCTGCTCATAAGCCAGTATCAGAGTAAGATCGAGCTGGTTTTGGCAAATAATGATGATATGGCGCTTGGGGCCATTGATGCTTATAAGAAGTTAAATTATTCTGAGTCTGCCCTCCCGGTGTTTTTTGGAGTTGATGGTACAGATGTGGGTCTGCAGGCGGTCCTGGATTCGGAGATGTCAGGGACGGTATATAATGACAAGGAAGGACAGGCGGAGGCAATGGCCAAGTTAGCTGTGGCACTTGTTTCAGGAAGGGGTATGGAAGACATTAAATTTGAAAAAGAGAAATATATTTATCTGCCGTATTCCAAGGTTACAATAGATAATGTGGGCGATTACCTCAGGAAAGAGAAATAGGTGTTTTTAAAAAGCTTTTGTCAGATTATTAGAATAGACAGAGTTTCCGTATCAAGCGGCAAAGGAGTATAAATAGACGCGCATCAATTAAGAAAATGTTATATATCATCTACTCTGACCGGTGAATGCAGAATGCATTTACCGGTTAATTTTTGTGCCAAAAGTACAATTATGACAATGGATGCAAAACTTTACAAAAATCATACCAAACTTGTCATCTCATCATCTGTGATCCTCCTCCTTTTTTCGATAGAATAAATGCATACGAACAACAAGTGCAAAACTGCAAATGCACAATATATAGAGATCAGGGAGGATTATATTATGTTACAGGTGAATCATTTATACAAAAGCTATAAGACAGGAAATACCACATACGAGGTATTAAAGGATGTCTCTTTTTCCATCGAGGAAGGGGAATTTGTGGCAGTTATGGGACCGTCCGGTTCGGGGAAAACAACCCTTTTAAACTGTATTTCCTGCTTCATACCACACGACAAAGGAGAAATCCTGTTGGACGGAGTCAATATATCCAATATGAAAGAGGAACAGATCGCAAAAATAAGAAATGAAAAGCTGGGGTTTGTTTTTCAGGATTTCATGCTTCTGGATGGTCTGAATGTATTTGAAAATGTATGTGTGCCAAAAGTTATCCACCAGGAACCATACAGGCAGATGGAGACAAAAGCAGAAAAGCTCCTGAAAATGTTTGATATTGCGGATATTGCAAAAAAATTTCCGGCAGAGATATCCGGCGGACAGAAACAGAGAACCGCAGTGGCAAGGGCGCTTATGAATAATCCGCTTTTGATCCTTGCAGATGAACCCACAGGTAATCTGGACAGCCGTTCCAGCGAGGCAGTGATCGGGGCTTTTTTAGAGGCTCAGAAGGAATTAAATGCCACTACATTTATGGTAACCCATGACAGTTTTTCCGCTAGTTATTGTGACAGGGTGATCGTGATGAAGGACGGAAGGGTATATACAGAATTGACAAGCAATGGCGATCACAGACAATTCATGGAAGAGCTTTTAGATGTTTTGAGAAAAATGAACGGTGGTGAATAAAATGAAGCTGAGCGGATTATTTGCAAAATTAAGGAAAAACAATAAAAAAGAATATCTGCAGTTCCAGTTCTGTGTGACACTTTCTATTCTGCTGATCACCTCCTATCTGGTCATATACGGAAGCGGCCTGGTGCAGAAAACTTTGCCAAACGGGGGAGACTCCAGAAAAATAGCAGATATGATCTTCTTTCTTGCAGCGGCAGGATGCGTAATGTTCAGTATCTATGCGGCCAGTCTGTTTTTGAGATATAAGAGCAGGGAGACAGGGATTTTCCTTGCGCTGGGGGCCGGAAAAAGGAATCTTGCCAGAGCATTATTCATGGAAATGGGCAAGATGATGGCTCTGTGTTCCCTGGCAGGTATTCTTATGGGAGTTATCTTTGGGAGTATCATCGGTGTTATATTTGAAAAAATAGCAAGCAGCGGGAATGATAATCACTTTTCTATTTCCATTTTCGGAGTTATAGGCGGTGTTGTTTACAGTCTCCTTTTGATCCTATGTGTGGGAGTCATGTGTGTGCGGTTCATGAAGAGGAGTAATATCATGGATATCATCAATGAACAGCGCAGACAGGAGCCTTTGAAAAGGAGTGTGACATTGTCCTATCTGGTATCGGGCGTCGTGATGATCGTCTTAGGCGTGGCAATAGGCTATTTTCTGCCCATTATAACCGTTAGAGTAAGCGGGCACTGGCTGGGATGGTGGACAAATCTGTTCTATATTTCTGCGGCAGTGGGACTTTACCGCATTTTGGTCTATTCCATAGCTGCGCACAAAAAGGGGAAAAATCCACAGAAATATTATGATAATGTGATATCTTACGGCATGCTCAAATTTCAAGGAGGCTCTATTGTAAGAAATATGCTTGTCATTGCGCTGCTGCTTATGGGAGTTATGCTGGGCATCTTTTATCTGCCTCTTCAGGGAGAACACGGTTTAGAAAAAGCCGAGGATGATATATCTTATCGGTATCCGGTTGATGTGGATGAATTGTCTAAAGAAGATGTGTTTTCTTTGGCAGACCAGTATCAGGTCTCTGTAAAGGATTACAGGGAGGCAGAGTTCATCCAGGTTTTGGGGGATGGCGTGAGCCGTGAGGATGTGGATGAGAACAATAACCTTATAGAAGAATATAAGGAACAATATTTTTACTATGAATGTATCGGCGCATCTCAGTTTGAGATTTTGACCGGAAAAGAGACAGAGGTTGCAGAAGGCCATTACAAAATAATACAATCGGAAGAGGCAAAGGAAAATATTTTTAACAAATTCGATGATATGACCAGGCTGTATATGCAGAATGAAGAGGATTTTATTCCCATGGAATACGATGGTCTGGTGACATATCATTCTCTTGTGATGGACATGGGATTTAATGCCCAGACAAGGTATATTGTCAGTGATGCGGATTATGAAAAACTGAGAGCCGGTATCACGGATGACAAAATAATACGCCAGGTATTGTTCAATATAGAGGACAGTGAACAGACCTATGCATACTGTGAAAAACTGTTTGAACAGTTCTGCGGCAGAGCATCGGACAGTATGGATCACATTTCTGCTTATAATGCATATCAGTCAAAAGTTCTGGGAGACGATTATAGCTATAATTTACAGGGGATTTATGACGGAAAAAGACCGGCCCTGGAACAGGATTGGCTTTACAGACCAACGATTGTGCCCCTTGAAAAAGAAAATGCCGCTATGAGGCGTGCGATCTATTTACTGCTGTTTGCATATATTGCCATTATATGTCTAGCTTCTGAGAGCATTATTTTATATACAAGAAGTCAGAATGTGGCACTGAAAAACAGTCAGATTTTCATGGATCTGGAAAAATTAGGGGCAAATAAAAAGTACCTCCGCGGTCTTTTAAAAGGTCAAATCAGCAAATGTTTTGTCCTGCCTACGGTTATGGGATGTCTTCTGATGTTCATCTATGAACTTTTGATCATGTGGCAGAATGACGGTGTCATGACAGCAAGAGAAGTGGGCATCGCGGGTTTGATGGCGGTTGTGATTGCCGTTATATGGGGATACCAGTTCTTCCTATATAGGATTTCTTTGAAAAAGTCAGAGAAAATCCTGAAAATATAATAGACATATGTTTAAACTTTGAATAGAAAAATACCTAGCAGTAGTTTTGTATATGCTGTCGGGTATTTTTATTGCCGGATGTGTGTCAAAAAAAACAGAAAAATATTTGTAAAGTTATATGAGTACCTAACATTTGGAATGGTATTGCAAACATAGGATTCTTTAAAAAATCCCTTTTTATGGTATACTTTTTAAGAAATTAAGGGGAAATAAAAATGTTCCTCTAATATTGATTCAACAAAAGTAATGATAGAGTCTGCCTATGGGCATATTCTGACAGAGAAGGGGAAACAAGATGAAGCTATCAATGAAAGAAAAATTGTCATATGGACTGGGTGCTTTTGGGAAAGATATGGTTTGTCAGTTGGTGTTCGTCTATATCATGGTGTATTTTACAGATATTCTGGGACTGAACGCAGCTTTTGTAGGAACCATGTTTTTTATCGCCAGAATTTGGGATGCATTGAATGATATTTTTATGGGCACGATCGTGGATAACACAAGAAGCCGCTTTGGAAAATTCAAACCGTGGCTGGTGATTGGCACATTGGTGAATGTAGTGGTCTATATTCTGTTGTTCACCCGTTTCGGGGGAATCAGTGCAAAAGGAATGTATGTATACGCAACAGTATTCTATATTCTGTGGGGAATGACTTACACGATCATGGATATTCCGTACTGGTCCATGCTTCCCAATCTTACCAGTGATAAAACAGAGAGGGAAAAGGTTTCTGTAATACCGAGAACTTTCGCAAGCTGTGCCTTTTTTATCATAGGCGGTTTTGGCCTGCAGTTTGTAGACCGGCTGGGCGGAGGAAGTTCTGTGGCCGAAAGGCAGATGGGATTTCATTATATATCCATTATTATTGCAGTTCTTTTTGTGTTTACCATTGGTCTTACTGTGTTCAACGTTAAGGATAGAAAACCAGCAGCAGATGATAAAGCTGAGAAAATTTCACTTCTTCAGGCATTTCGCATTATCCGTCAGAATGATCAGCTTTTGGTGACGATCGGGATCATATTGTTTTATAACCTGGCAACCCAGATAGTAGTGGGCGTATCTATGTATTACTTTAAATATGTGGTGGGAGGGGAGTCGCTGTTCTCTGTATTTACCGCAGTGTGCGGAATCGCGGAGATGGCAGGTCTGATCGCTTTTCCAAAGCTGGTAAGCCTTCTGTCAAGAAAAAAGGTATATACAGCCGCCTGTGTATTTCCTCTGGTTGGTCTGGGCCTGCTTCTGGCAGCTAGATTTGCAGCGCCCGGGAGTGTGGCGGCTGCGGCGCTCTGTGCCTTTTTGTTTAAATTCGGTTCCGGGCTGCAGCTTGGCAGTGTGACCGTTATTCTGGCAGATGTAGTGGATTACGGAGAGTATAAGGCAGGAACCAGGAATGAGAGCGTTACGTTTTCCATGCAGACACTTCTGGTTAAATTTTCTTCTGCCATGGGTTCTCTGTTTACCGGTTTTGCTCTGGATCTGACAGGATATGTGCCGAATGTGGTGCAGAGCACAGCTACAAAAAACGGAATCACCATTGTTATGATCCTGCTGCCCGCTGTGTGTGCCTGCATGAGTCTTTTGGTGTATAAGAGGTTTTTTAAACTGGACGGCATATATTACGACAAGATCATGAGTGTACTGGAGACAAGAAAAAGCAGCGCACCGGACAGCCTGATCCTCCAAAATGATCATAAGCCGGAGTACGGGCAGAAGGTTGTACCGGAAAACGATTTGGTACACAGCAGTATCTGAGTTCTGTAAAGTTAAAAAGATTCATCTTTATGAGGATCCTCCCTACGGATCGTGTTTGGGGGAATCCTCTTTTTTTTGCGGTATTCAGAAGGGCTGAGTCCGGTAACTTTCTTAAATGCTTTGGCAAAAGACAGTTCATTGGCGTAGCCGCAGGAGCTGGCGATATTCTGTATCAGATGGTCAGTTTCCACCAGCATTTCTGTGGCCTTTGTAATACGGTGCCGCATAAGGAACTGCTGTGGTGAGAAATGCAGATTTTTCTGAAAGACAGTAGTCAGATAACTGCGGTTCAGAGATACATAATCCGCGATATCCTGAACAGTGATCTGGGCCTGGTAATTAAAACGAATGTATTCAATAGCTTTCGCAATATATGATTGTCAATACTTTCTTCCGGTCTGGATGCAAGAGACGGAGACTGGGCAAGTAATGAAAAGAATTGGTATAAAAGTCCTTGATTGTAAAGCTCGTTGCTGATGGTTGCGCTGCCATGTGCGATCATATCTAAAATGATCTGCTGTAGTCTGTCTTTCTGCGGGCATTGTATGATTGGGGTATTTATGGAGAGACCACAGAGTGACAGATACTTTTTTACCATGTCGCCCTCAAAGGCAATCCAAAGATAGGTCCAGGGATGAACAGCATCTGCCTGATAAAAGGTGAGTTGTTTTGGGGAAATAAGAAATCCCTGGCCTTCACAGATGTCATAGCATATATCATTGGAAAAAAACTGTCCTTTGCCGCTGATACAGAAATGAAGGAGATGATAGTCCCGGACCGCCGGACCGAAGGAGTAGGAGGGATCACAGGTCTGGTAACCGCAGAACAGAGGATAGAAATGCTGGTTGGTCTGATATTTCATCTGTACAAATGTGTACATAGCAGTCTCCTTTCAGATTTTGTTTAAATTTCACGTTTTAGGTTTTGGCATTTATCATTATAGCCCGGGGGCGGAGTGAAGACAATACATTTCCTATATCTTTGTTCTTGCATAACTGTTCTAAATGGAATATAATAAGACAAAAGTGCGTGCACGAGTACATTTAAGGCGGGAGGATGATTATGCCAGTAACATTACAGCAGATTGCGGAGGCGGCCGGGGTATCCAGAGGAACGGTAGACCGGGCACTGAAGGACAGGGGAAGAGTTCGGCCGGAGGTGGCGGAGAAGATAAAGAAAATAGCAAAGGATATGGGATATCAGCCCAGTCTTGCGGGCAGAGCGCTTGTCATGGCAAAAAGGAATCTTAAAATAGGGGTTATCATGCAGTCAGCCCAGACACCGTTTATGGAGCAGGTTTACGAAGGCATGAAAGCGGCAAAACAAGAGGTGGAAAGCCTGGGCGGCACAGTGGAGATATTCCGTGTAGACGGTGTGGATGCCGGCAGGGTAATGGAGATCATGCATGAGCTGAAGACACAGGAGTATTCAGGTATTGCCCTCTCTCCTTCAGAGGACACCATGCTGAAAAGAATGATCAACCAGTTTTCAGAGGAGTACGGAATTCCCATTATCACGTTTAACTCTGACATAGAGGATACAAAGCGGCTGTGTTTTGTGGGACAGAACACCATACAGAGCGGTAGGACAGCAGCCGGGCTGATGGGGGAGATCACAGGGGGAGAGGGGGAAGTGGCGGTGATCTCAGGCCATATATCCAATCCGGCATTAAATAACCGTATCCGGGGCTTCCAGTCAGAAATACTTGAGAGTTATCCCGATATCCAGCTTGTGGGAACGAAATATTCCTATGATGACGAGTGGGTAGCCGCAAAAATCGTGGAGGAGCTTCTGGAGCAGTATCCAAAGCTGAAGGGCATTTATGTGACAGGAACTGCGGTAAAAGGGGTCTGTGAAATGCTTGAGAAGCTTGGAAAAGAACATGAGATCAAAGTGATAGGCAATGACTTTCTGGATGAGAATAAAAAATGGGTGGAGCGCGGGGCTATCAATTTTCTTATCGGTCAGGATTCCTATATGCAGGGATATGAACCGGTGATGATCTTGTTCCACCTGTTGTTTGACGATGAAAAACCAGAGTCCGTATACCGTTATGCGGAGATCATGATAAAAAACCGGTATAATCTGTAGAGGTACGGCCGTTTCGGCGGCCGTATTATGATAAATGATCTGAGGCGTTTCTGCCGTTATTCCACTAAAAATAGGAGCTGTACTGCATAGTTACTGTAAAATAGGAGCTGTACAGCATCGTTACTGTAAAAATTGAAATTGTACAGCATTTTTACTGTTATAGGTGATGATCCATAATGATCCATAGAGGACCGCTGTCGGAGACGGGACGTTTGCTTGGCTGCTGAAGATTTTTTGATAGGAAGTTTTTTTGCGGTCATTGCAGCAAATGTACGTGTTTTCTCAAGGTTATTTGGATAAGTGTTGATCTATGTCGGTTCCTTCAAGGCATAAAATTACAGAAAATAGAATTTTGATGAAGGACCGCTGACCATAGAAAACACAGTTGTGAATGACTATTAAAACATACGTGCACGCGCATGAAAAATATAAAACATACCCATAATACAACTGATTATATTGGAAAAATACTAAAAATATAATATAAATATACCATATTGGGAACTTTGGGAAGAATGCATTTGAACTGATGTTTTACCTCGACGAAGTAAAAATACACAAATAAATAAGGGAATAGCTGAATATAAAGTAGTAAAAACAGGCGACATGCACAAAAACATTGTCTGTTTTTTATCAATTAGCAAAAGTCAATAAAAATGGACTGTGAATCTTGTACAATAAATCAATTGCGTTCACGTGAACGCTATGGTATGATTGCATCATCAAGAAAGAACAAAAACAAAATATAAACTACAGAAAAGCAAAAAGAAAAAATGGAGGATATGTATTATGTTAAGAGTAGGAGTTATCGGATGCGGCGGAATGGGTAAGGACCACATCAAAAGACTGACAAACAAGATTCAGGGAGCTGAAGTAATTGCAGTATCAGATGTATTTGAAGAGAGCGCAAAGCAGGCAGCAGCAATCTGCGGGGCAAAGGTATATACAGATGCAAACGAACTGATCCAGGATCCGGATGTGGACGCGGTGTTCATCGTATCTCCTGGATTTGCACATGTGGAATCCCTTTTGGCGGCGATCAAAGCAGGAAAGAGGATCTTTTGTGAGAAACCGCTCTGCACAACTGCTGAGGACTGTCTGAAAGTAGTAGAGGCGGAAGCTGCATCAGGAAAACATCTCATCCAGCTTGGTTTCATGAGAAGATACGACAAAGGCTACATGCAGGTGAAGGAAGCCCTCACATCCGGTGAATACGGCGAGCCGCTGATCCTTCACTGTACACACAGGAACCCGGAGGTTGGCACCAACTATACAACTCCCATGGCTGTTCATGATACAGCGATCCATGAAATTGATGTACTTCACTGGTTAGTGGATGACGAGTACGAATCTGCACAGGTGATCATGCCCAAGGTGACAAAATACTCTCACTCTGAGTTAAAAGATCCGCAGATCATGCTGCTGCGCACTAAAAAGGGTGTATGCATCGACGTTGAAGTTTTTGTAAACTGTAAATTCGGATATGACATCAACTGTGAAGTGGTTTGTGAAGACGGCGCCATCAAGATGCCATCACCGATCTACCCCAGTATCCGTAAAAATGCCGCTGTTTCCACAACCATCGACACAGACTGTTTCGTAAGATTTAAAGACGCGTATGACACAGAGGTCCAGGATTGGGTTGACGCAGCTGCTGAGGGCGTGATCAACGGACCAACTGCATGGGATGGCTACCTGGCTGCCATTACAGCAGATGCGCTGGTAAAAGCACAGGAGACTGGTGCTGTAGAGCCGATCAACGCAGCAGTGGAAAAGCCGGAATTCTACAAATAAAAAGTGTTCCCGGTAAAATACGCCGGGAAGTCAGGATGAACAGATGAGCGGCCGGATGCGTTTTGCTAAGCATCCGGCAAAATAAGACAAAAACCGAAAGGATGGAATAGAATTATGAAAATTGGATTTAACGAGGCAACTGCACTGGAGTGTAAAGGACAGTCCTTACTGGCTGATATGGAAATGTGTGAAAAATACGGATTTGATTATATCGAAATACGTTTTGACTGTGTGAAGGATTATTTACAGGAGCATACCCTGGAGGAACTGGCTGACTGGTTTAAAAACCATCATCTGAAACCATGGGCTTACAATACCCTGATTTATTTTAACCAGAGAGACAAAGCCGGTGAGAAGGAAATTGACGATGAAGTGGATTTCATCCTGAAAGTTTCCAAAGCCATCGGTATGAAAATGCTGATCACAGTTCCGAACTTTGATGTGAAGGATAAGAGTATAAGTGAAATCAAGGAAGAGGCAGTGGAAAGACTTCGCTATCTGTCAGACAAAGTGGGGGCTGACATGAAGATCTCCCTGGAATTCTGCGGCGCTCCAAATTGCTCCATCAACCAGTTTGGCACTGCATATGATGTGGTAAAAGCAGTGGACCGGGACAATGTAGGAATCACAGTTGACACCTTCCACTTCCATGAAATGTGCTCTAAACTGGAGGATTTAAAAGCGGCAGACGGCAAAAAAATCTTTGCTTATCACTTAAATGACTGCGAAGACCTGCCTCTTGGATCCTGCGGCGATGACAAACGTCTGTGGCCGGAAGAAGGCGTGGTAGACCATGCAGGAATTGCAGCGGCTTTAAAAGAGATCGGATTTGATGGTGTGTGCACGATCGAAGAGTTCCGTCCGGAGTATTATGAAATGTCTCATGAGGAGAATGTGAAAAAAGCTGCTGAGGTAACAAAAGCATTTGTAGAAAAATATTTCTAAATGATATATATGTCCTTTTGGGGCATAAGGAGATGGGAAAGTGAAAATAACAGGCTGTGCGAAATCCGAATGCTGAATATCAACACCAAAGAGCACAGGATTCGTCACAGAAAGAGAAGGAAGGAGCAGGGCGGATGGGGAAGCTCCGCCCTGTAAAAGGTGATAGTATGGCAAAGGGAGGAATTCCCGAACTGCTTAATTTTAAGCAGAAGGGTAAAGATATGAATGAGTTCATCAAAGTCCCTGTGTCGGAAAAGCTGGCATATTGTTTCGGCGACCCGGCGCTGACTTTGATGTATACGATGACAACGACTCTGCTGATATATTTCTACACAAACGTAGTAGGTATATCTGCAGGAGCAGTGGGTATGATCATGCTGCTCTCCAGGGTGTTCGACGGATTCTCAGATGTACTTATGGGAACTATCATAGACAGGACCCACTCAAAATATGGAAAAGCCAGGATCTGGATCCTGCGTCTGGCCATTCCGTACGCGTTGGCAGCGGTCCTGTTGTTTACCATGCCTCCTATGGGAGATATGGGGAAGATCATCTATGCTTTTGTAACTTATAACATTATGAATACAGTGGTATATACCGCGATCAGCCAGCCTTTCCATGCACTTGGCTCACTCATGAGCCGTGACAGGAGAGAAAGGGATGTGATCTGTAACATCCGTATGGTGCTCTCTATTACGGCAAGTATGATCATAACAGCATTTACGCTGCCCCTAATCAATAAGGTGGCAAAGCTGATCGACAACCAGCAGATGGCCTGGATTCTTGTGACCGCGGGATATGCCATTGTATCCGTATTCGTTTTGATCAATACATATTGTACCTGTACGGAACGTGTACAGGCAGCCGATGCGAACAAAAAGGAAAAAGAGAATACACCTTTCTGGACTGCATTTAAAGTAACCGTGACCAACAGGTATTTTATTATTGCTCTGGGTCTGATGATCTTTTATACAGCTTATCAGATCATCATCGGAACCGATCTGACCTATTACTGTCAGTATGTGTTAAATGATGTGGATCTGGTAATGCCGCTGTCGGCAGCAGAGAAAATATCCACAATCATCGGCATTGCAATGCTTCCGAAGCTGCTTCCAAAATACGGAAAGAGAAACCTGATCTGCGCAGGATGTATCCTGGGTATCGCGGGACAGCTCCTCTTCCTGCTGAATATCACAAGTGTTCCTCTGGGTGTTGCAACCTGTATTATGAGAGGATTTGGCATTGCACCGTTCTATGGCGTGCAGTATTCTTTGCCGAGTGATGCGATCGAGTATGGCCACTGGAAGACAGGCATCCGTGTGGAAGGCCTTATGTTCTCTTCCATGAGTATGGGGCAGAAAGCGGGTTCAGGCTTTACATCCGCTATCATGGGTGCGATTCTTTCCATGGCAGCATTTGACGGACTGAAAGCAACAGCGGCAGAGCAGACAGCATCTGCGATCTCTGCGATCAAGACTTTTTATCTGTATGTGCCCATTGCGATCTGGGTGATCATGTTTATCATCGCAGCATGTTACAAGCTGGATAAAATGTATGACAAGATGATGCGGGAACTGATTTCCAGGGAAGGAAAGGGTGAAACGGAAGAAATTCCGGTGGCAGCAAACTCTGAGAATCAGATCAATGTAGCCATTGGCCGTGTCTATGGCAGCAGCGGAAGAAAAATCGCTGAGGAAATTGCAAAAGAACTGAACTGCCGTGTCTATGACCGTCAGATCATCTGTCTGCTGGCAGAGAAGATGGGAATGGAAACGTCTGATCTGGAGGAAGTGCAGAAGTATCTGGATAATTACAATTATGGAGATAAGGAACCCACATTCTCGCCATATGCATATCCGCAGGCAGGGGTGGCGGATGATATGAGTGCTGTCAAGATGTTTGAAGAGCAGAGCCGGATCATTAAGGGCCTTGCCAAGAACGCACCCGGCGTATTTTTGGGCAGATGTGCAAACTTTATCCTGGGTGGACAGGAGCACACTTACTCATTCTTTATCTATGCGGATGACGAATACAGGGAAAAGGAAGGCAGAGAATATTACGGCGGCATTTCTCTGGCAGAGCTGAAAGAGAAGGATGAGATGCGGAACAGCTATTATGAGAAATTTACCGGTATGCGCCGTGACGACCCGAAACACTATGATCTGGTGGTCAATGTATCCAAAACAGGGGTACAGGGTACTGTTTCCATGATCCTTGATTACATCAGGAATAAAGAAGAGAGCAGGAGCAGTAAGGGAGGAAATGAATGATGTTAGATAAAAATAAAGTAAGTCTGGGTATCGCACCCATTGCGTGGACCAATGACGATATGCCGGATCTGGGCAAGGAAAATACATTTGAGCAGTGCGTCAGCGAGATGGCTCTGGCTGGATTTACAGGCTCTGAGGTGGGCGGCAAATACCCTGCAGATACTGCGGTGCTTAAAAAAGCGTTGGATTTAAGAGGAATCCGGATCTGCAATCAGTGGTTTTCATCCTTTCTCATTTCCAAACCATATGAGGATACAGAAAAGGAATTCATAAAAGCTACAGATTTCCTGAGGGAAATGGGAGCAAAAGTGATCGGTGTGTCTGAACAGAGCTACAGTATCCAGGGAAAGATGGAGCTGCCGGTCTGGGAAGGCAAATATATCATGGATGATCAGGAGTGGAAGCTTCTTGCAGAAGGTCTGAACAAGCTGGGGAAAATAGCAAAAGACAAGGGTATGACACTTACCTTTCATCATCACATGGGAACGGTTGTGCAGACAGAGGAGGAGATTGATCGTTTTATGGAAATGGTTGATCCTGAGCTGGTATTTCTTCTCTTCGACAGCGGCCACCTGTCCTTTGCGGGAATTGACCCGGAAAAAGTGCTGAAAAAATATGTGAACAGAGTAAAACATGTACATCTGAAAGACATTCGCAGGGAAATGGTGGAGAAATCCAGGAATGAGAGATGGAGCTTCTTAAAAGGTGTCCGTGAAGGCGTGTTTACGGTACCCGGTGACGGGGATGTGGATTTTGCACCGATCTTCAGGATTCTTGAGGAAGCCGGATATGAAGGCTGGGTTGTCGTGGAAGCGGAACAGGATCCTGCAAAGGCGAATCCTTTGGAATATGCCAAAAAGGCCAGAGCGTACATTGCCGATAAGACGGGACTTTAATACAGACCTTTAATGCAAATGGATATAAATACAGAACTGTAAACTGTACCTTGCTTTAGCTGTGAGAGCGGGGGACAGTTATGAATAAAGATCAGGAGGAATCAATATGAAGATAGCATTTGATGTGGATGTTCTGGCAAAACAGATGGACATTAACCGTATGGTACATCAGGTGGCTGACTGGGGATACAAGTATATTGAACAGTCACCTCACCCGAGGATCAATCCGTTTTACAAGCACCCGCTTTTTTCCAGAGAATGTGAGCAGGAATATAAACAGGCTTTGAAGGAGACGGGCGTAGAAATATCTTCTTTTATAGTGGTATACCGGTGGTCAGGCCCTACTGAGGAACAGAGACAGTTCGCTGTTGCCAACTGGAAACGTATGATCCAGATTGCAGTGGACATGGGGGTCCAGGTCATCAACACAGAACTGTCAGGAGACCCCAACCAGCAGGAAATCTGTAATGGCATGTGGTTCAGATCCATGGAGGAACTCCTGCCGATCATTGAGCGTGAAGGCGTCCGTGTGGAGATCCAATCCCACCCCTATGATTTCTGTGAACTGAACAACGAGACATGTGATCTGGTGAAATCATTCCGTTCCAAAAATCTGGGATATGTATATTCCTCGCCTCATGGATTTTTCTATGATGAGGGAAAGGGTGATGTGCGTTCTATGCTGAGATATGCGGGAGATGAATTGACCCATGTACTGTTTGCAGATACCTTTAATCAGACTTTGGACTGCCGCTACATTGCCAACCCGCCGTGGCTCAATGGACGGGGAAAAGCAGATGTGACTATTCATCAGCATCTGGCAATGGGGGAAGGGGATGTGGATTTTGACGGCATCTTTGAAACTCTGCGAGATATGGACTTTGCAAATAAACAGCTGAAAGAAAATGCTCCGAAAGCGGGCGGTGACAATATTGCCTGTGTCTCCATGTTTGGATTCCCAGAGAAAATGGAAAAACAGGCGCCGGAAGCAAGAGAAAGAATTGAGAGAGAGCTTACACTCTGAGAAAGACAGGATTCCGCATCATATTTGATTTTATTTTGTGGAATGCAAATAGAAGTATTCAGACAGGCGGATGGTTTCCATCCGCCTTAAATTATGACAATAGAAAGCTCATAGAACGTGCTTTCTATCTTTGATATGTAATAATTTTGCAGCAGTGCCATAAGATTATAATCCGTATTCCTGATATAAAGACTCAAGCAGATGTACATCAGAAGCAGCATTCACGATCTGGTCATTTCTTCGGGAGTGTGAAACTTTTTCTGTAAATATGTGATTGAAGGGTTCTTCTATGATAAAATCAAAATAATCATAGGAGGGCCTTTTATTATGGCAAGAGAGAAGAAACCTGTACATCGGGTACAAATGACAGAAGGAAAACGTAACATTATCCATCAGCTCCTGGAAGAATACGATATTCAGACAGCTGAAGATATTCAGGATGCTCTGAAAGATCTTCTGGGTGGAACAATCAAAGAAATGTTGGAAGCAGAAATGGAGGATCATCTGGGATATGAAAAATCTGAACGCTCTGATAACGAGGATTACCGAAATGGCTACAAACGCAAACGCGTAAACAGCAGTTATGGTACCATGGAGATTGAGGTCCCTCAGGATCGCAAATCCACTTTTCAGCCTCAGGTCGTAAAAAAACGCCAGAAAGATATTTCAGATATTGATCAGAAGATCATTTCTATGTACGCCAAAGGGATGACCACCCGACAGATTTCTGAAACGATCGAAGATATTTACGGCTTTGAAACTTCGGAAGGATTTATTTCTGATGTAACAGATAAGATCCTTCCTCAGATCGAAGACTGGCAGAACCGTCCCTTAGATGAAGTATATCCGATCCTTTTTATCGATGCGATCCACTATTCTGTCCGGGATAACGGGGTGATCCGCAAACTAGCGGCATATGTGATCCTGGGGATCAATACGGAAGGAAAAAAGGAAGTCCTTACCATTCAGGTTGGAGATAATGAAAGCTCTAAATATTGGCTTTCTGTTCTGAATGAATTAAAAAACCGGGGTGTAAAAGACATCCTGATCCTTTGTGCCGACGGTCTGGCCGGGATCAAAGAAGCCATCGCGGCTGCCTTCCCCAAAACA
The DNA here is from genome assembly GCF_034355335.1 of Blautia coccoides. Taxonomy (NCBI): domain Bacteria; kingdom Bacillati; phylum Bacillota; class Clostridia; order Lachnospirales; family Lachnospiraceae; genus Blautia; species Blautia producta. Next base: position 4,749,427 of record NZ_CP136422.1, on the reverse strand, counting down.
GAATATCAACGCTGTATTGTCCATCAAGTAAGAAATACCCTGAAATATGTTCCGGATAAAGACAGGAAGGCTTTTGCAACGGATCTGAAGACAATCTATCAGGCGCCAGACGAAAAGAAAGCTCTGGCAGCCCTTGAGAGGGTAACAGAGAAATGGACACCAAAATATCCGAATTCCATGAAACGCTGGAAGGATAACTGGGATTCTATTTCTCCGATCTTCAAGTTTTCAGCAGATGTCCGGAAGGTCATATACACGACCAATGCCATAGAATCCCTGAATTCCACGTATCGGAAATTAAACCAGCAGAGAAGTGTATTTCCGAGCGATACAGCGCTGCTGAAAGCCCTGTATCTAGCCACTTTTGAAGCAACAAAAAGGTGGACTACCACCATCCGGAACTGGGGCCAGGTCTACGGTGAACTGAGTATTATGTATGAGGGACGGCTTCCAGAATAAAAAACAGTTTGGTTAAAACAGGCGGAAAAGCCGCCTGCTATTGACATGCCATCCTCTGGATGGTATATATAAAACAAAGGTGGAATACCTAATTTCTAAGCATTCCACCAAGTCTTATCATAGAAGAATCCTATTTACAGACTTTTCTTCATACCCTCATTTCTTCCGTCCTTTGCCAGGTGGAGAATAAGGCTGCTGTAACGATTTTGTTCTTCAGCTCGTCCTTCAGCTCTTCCTTTAGCCTGTCCTTCAGCAATGGCATCTTTGTTTTCAATTTTGATCCATTCTTCCAACATCATAAACTTCGCCCCCGTTTCCCGATTTTTCTTCAGTTCTTTGACTCTATTGTGGATCTTGTGAACAGTTTCACTTGGTGTCTTGGCTGCACAGAGATCAGTGCTGTCCTCTATGTATTCAAGAAATGCGATCAGTTCCTCTGAGACATCTTTAGGGTTTGTCCCCTTTGTATTGAAAAAGATTTTCTGCGTCTCATCCCCAAGTGCCATCTCTGTTTCCAGGCAGCGGTTTTCAAAGGTATATTTGTACAGACCTTTGTCGAAGGGGTCGAAAGTGCAGACGAAAATAATATAGCTTGGCTTCAGGTGGTCATAAGTTTCTCCCGGTTTTAGGGAAGCTATATCCAGCTCACTTTGATAATACCGCGACCTTTTGGGCAGGTTGTACTCATTTTTATTCTGCATTTCCAGATTATAACCTGCCAGTATTTCATCACTGGCATAAATGTCCAGACGAATACTTTTAAAGTCAGAACTCAGCAGTATGCTGTGTTCTGCATGTACGATCACTTTTGAAATGGGATGTCCGAGGAACAGCTCAAGTATCAGCCGGCATGCCTCAGGATCTTCCAGTGCTGCGGAAAACAAAAAAGCATCCTTTAGATTTAACTGTTCAAATTTTTTCCTTGCCATATGGTTTCCTCCTGGGAAATATGACACGGAAACTCTGTCTGTGGATTTATTATAACTGATATGATGCAATGTTGCAATTGATATAAATATAAAATTTTTATGATATTACAATGCAATTGTTGATATGTATCATGTTGAATTTACAGTTCTGTGTAACGCAGTATGCTCATCTTAAAATTCTGTCAAGCAGATCCTCTGTACCTTGTTAGGCGCAAAATGCCTCATCAAATGCGGTATCAGCCTCGAACATACCATATTTTATTGGTTTTACACAGAAAATGCCGGAAGAGTTGTTTTTTTTCGTCTCCTGATCGTTATATACTGTAGACATCGGTAATTGTTCGGTACTTTCCGGCTGCAAACAAAAAATTCGCACAGCCAATGTAGTTACCTGACGGAAGCATTACAGATCACACAGCAGAAAGGAAAATTCCATGTCCGAGAAGAAAATCCTAAAGAACATCCGAAGCGGCCAGCAGGAATCTGTGGAAATACTGATAAAAAAATATTACAGAGATATCTATACATACTGCTTCTGCCGGGTGGAGGACAGACAGACCGCCCAGGATCTGACACAGGAGGTATTCCTGCGCTTTCTACAGAATCTGGACAGTTATGAGCACACAGGAAAACTGAAAAATTATCTCTATGTGACAGCAGGAAATCTGATAAAAGATCATTACAGAAAAAGAAAAGAAGACGTTTGGGAGGATGAGAAAATACAGCAGACTGCAGATAAGCTCTCTGCCGGGACAGAAAATATCAGTGACAGGCTTACTCTGCAGGAAATTATCCGTGGGCTTCCGGAACTGGAAAGGGAATTAATACTTCTCAGGTATTATCAGAATCTGCATCTGGGGGAAATCGCCCGGATCGTCTCCATGCCTGTATCCACAGTGCGGTACAGATTGAAGCAGGCAGAGATATCTATTAAAAACAAGTGGGAGGAGTGAGTACATGAAGGATAGAAAACTGAGGAAGAAAATCAGGGAGATCCCCATACCGGATCACCAGGAGGAGGCGCTTTTGCGTACAATATGGGCGGCGAAACAAACAGGGCTGCATCCTGAGAGACAGCGTATGACAAAAATGGAATTTTTCACAGGGCAGATTGGCTTTATAAGCGGCAAAGTATGGGCGGTAAAGCTGCTTGTGACATTTCTTTTGTTTTTGGGGATACTGGAGGCCGGTCTGAGATTTGAAAGCAGTGTCTGGCCTCTTATGTCTGTGGCGGCTCCGGTATTATGCCTGCTAAATGTCAATGAACTGTGTCATATCTGTATGCCCGGTATGCGGGAAATCCTGCAGACGGCCAGGCATTCCCTCAGAGAACAGCTACTGGTGCGCTTGTTCCTATTTGGCTTTATTGACGGGGCTGTGTGCATGGCAGGCGCACTGCTTGCCAGCGGCATGACTGCGGGACTTTTTTTACAAGCTGTCCTGTATTTTACGGCGCCTTTTTGTGTGATGTGCGCCGGATGCATGGCAGTCCTTGGACGGTGCAGAGACGAAAATGCTCTTTGGTATTGTACCGCGTGGGGTGGTTTCCTCATTGTAGTAATAAATATGCTGCGCTCAACAGCCATACCGGTATATGATGCAGACTGGATTTTTGGCTGGGGAATGGCGGCAGTTTTCGGAATTGCGGTTACGGCAGTGGAAACCAAAAGGCTTTTGAAAAATATGGGAGGTAATAACAGTGAAATTATCTATGGAACGGCTGACAAAACAGTTTAAGAATAAAATTGCAGTGGACAGAGTGAGTATGGAACTGGAGGAGGGGATTTATGGATTTTTAGGGGCTAACGGTGCGGGAAAGACAACACTTATGCAGATGCTGTGCGGAATTGTGACTCCCACATCGGGGGAGGTCAGACTGGATGGACGCAATAATATAGAAATGGGAGAGGCCTACCGGGATCTGCTTGGATATCTTCCCCAGGAATTCGGCTATTCCCCCAGCTTTACTGCCAGAGATTTTATGCTTTATATCGCAGCGGTGAAGGGGCTGATGCCTGCCTATGCAAAGAAAAAGACAAAAGAACTTCTGGAGCTTATTGATCTTTCAAAAGATGCAGACCGGAAAATCCGTACATTTTCCGGAGGTATGAAGCGGAGACTGGGCATAGCACAGGCGCTGCTCAATGATCCGAAGATACTGATCCTGGATGAACCCACCGCAGGCCTTGATCCAAAGGAGAGGGCTTATTTCAGAAATATGCTCTCCGGCCTTTCAAAGGACAGGATCGTTATTTTGTCCACACATATAGTCTCTGATGTGGAGTATATAGCTGACAGGATACTTATTATGAAAAAAGGTAAATTTATCATGAACGGCACAGTGACAGAGTTGACAGAAAGTATAAATGGAGAGGTTTGGGAATGTGAGGCTCAGGAGAGTACACTGAGAAGCCTGGACCACAGCATCTGTGTGGTCAATTCCCATCGCCAGGGGAAAAATATCCGCCTGCGCGCGGTCAGCCCTATAAAGCCCATGGAATCGGCTGTGCAGGCAGAGCCGAATCTGGAGGATTTATATCTGAGCGTATTTTATGATGAGACGGACGAGAGGGGGAGATGGTAGATGAGACAGTTGGTCAGGTATGAATGGAAAAAAATATGGGGGAGCCGGCTGAACCAGCTCACGGTACTGGGATGCTGTATGTTTCTGCTCTTCTGTGTCTATTCTGTAATTGCGCAGACCCATGCGGCAGATGAAAAAGGAAACAGTGTATACGGAATGGAGGCTGTGAAAATCCTGAAAGAAATGCCTACAGTACCAGTTACCCAGGAAAATGCGGAACAGCTTATGCAGGAGTATCTGGATTGTACAGAAGACCCGGCAATGAATTCAGATAAGGCGGAGACAAATTTTCTGAACGAGGAAGTATACAAAACTCTCTATAGAAGAAACAGGGAATTCTTCTCTCTCATGACGGCAAATTACCAGGGCAGCAGCAGAGAACTGAATATAAAAGAAGTGTTTCAGAAGAGCATGGGAAAAGATTTTTATAAGAGCCGGAGCGCGCAGCTTGCCATAGAGCTGGATGGCTTTGTGAAGACCGGTATGATACTGGACAGCCAGAAAGACTACTGGATCAAAAAGGATGAACAGGTCAGAGATCTGAAATTGGGCAGTTTTCAGTTCTGGAAAGATATGATAGATTCTGCGGGGTGGATCATGCTGATCATGCCCTTGATCTGTGTGGGCATTGCCCCCATGTTTGCAGGGGAGTACCAGACAGGCGCTGCCTCTATGCTGCTTACCATGCGCTATGGAAAGAGCCGGCTGGCAAGGGCAAAAATACTCACTGCTATCCTCTACGCGACGACTGTTTACTGGGGAATTGTACTGACGTATGCGGGGATTTACCTGATGATATTTGGTCCTCAGGGGGGAACCATTCCTATACAGGCCTATGACACTGCAAATTTTATCAGTTATTCCCTGACTATGTGGCAGGCTGTGCTGTTGGTGGCATTTCTGCATTACGGGGCAGTGCTCTGTATGACTGCTGCCACCCTGCTCCTCTCAGCCGTTTTTAAGAACAGCTATGGGGTCATTATTGTTGATTTTCTGCTGGTGCTGATACCAAGTTTCCTGTATGAAAGCTCAGGCGGTTATGTCTGGAAACATGTGCTTGCACTGGTGCCGTCTAAAATATCCGAGTTTCGTTTTACGGACTATCTGGCCTATAATATACCCGGAAGAGTGATCGGTCTGCCTGCCGCGCTGGCTGTGACGGATGCGATTTGTATTGTGGGATTTATTCTTGCCTCAGGATATGCGTTTAAGCGGCATCAAGTTAATAAGTAGAATTTTTTTGCGTCTTTATAGAAAATTTAAAAATGCATTTTATTCTGGATATAAGAACAGAAAGGTGTCTGAAAAGAGATTGAAAGAACAGAACCCGTTCTTATAGAAAGGATGAATGATATGAGTGAGTATATTTTGAGGACAGAAAACCTGAGTAAATCCTTCAAAGGCCGCAAAGCAGTGAGCAAAGTATCCCTGGCCATAGAAGAGGGATGTATCTACGGCCTTCTTGGGCCAAACGGGGCGGGAAAATCTACCCTGCTAAAAATGATCGCCGGAATGCTGAGGCCCACAGGAGGAAAGATCTATTTTGGGGATCATGAGTGGTGCAGAAAAGATCTGTACCAGATTGGAGCGCTGATCGAAAATCCTCCTATTTATGAAAATCTCACGGCAGAAGAAAATCTGAGGGTGCACACTCTCCAGCGGGGACTTCCTGAGGAGAGGATCCACCAGGTGCTGGAGACGGTGGATTTAAAACATACGGGAAAAAAGAGAGCCGGTCAGTTTTCCTATGGCATGAAACAGCGTTTGGGCATTGCAGCCGCACTTCTTGGAAATCCCAAACTTCTGATCCTGGATGAACCTACAAACGGTCTAGACCCCATCGGTATCCAGGAACTTAGGAATCTGATCCGCTGGTTTCCGGAACAGGGCATAACAGTCATTCTCTCCAGTCATATTTTAGGCGAGGTGCAGCAGACGGCAGACCGTATCGGCATCATAGCAGGGGGCGTGCTGGGATATGAGGGAGATGTCACCCGTGAGGAGAATCTGGAAGAACTCTTTATGGAAGTTGTGAGAAAGAATGGGAGGGACTGAGAGGATGCGGATGATTCGTGCGGAATTATTTAAAATGCGGCACTCTACAATGGGAAAACTGATATGGCTGGTGCCGGCCGCGGCGGTGGTGCTTGGATATCTCATAAGCATGGCTGGGCCTTATGCACAGCAGTTTACTTATAACATTTGGTATGGAACATTTTATCCCTGTCTGATCCCTCTTTTGTGTGCCATGAATATGCGCTGTGAGATCAGGCTTCATTACCAGGCTTTGCTCACCTCGCCGGAATTCGGTGCCGGACAGTGGGCGGCAAAATGCATTGCAGCGGCTCTGCGGCTGCTGCTGGCACAGGTGATCTTCTGGGGGGCTGTCAGCCTGCTTGGAATGATTTTTGTAACCGGGGTTCCTGTTGTTCGGGGCGGAGCGGGCGTGTTGTTAGTGTGGGCGGTCAGTTTGTGGCAGATTCCTTTTTATTTCATGCTGTCCTCTAAGATTGGGATGATACCTTCTGTCATTCTGGGGCTTCTGGCCGCTTTTTTCAGTTTTTCCGTGGTGGAAAAAGGACTTTTTTTCCTCTTTCCCTTTTCCATTGCAGACCGGCTTATGTGTCCTGTACTGCATATCCGCCCCAATGGGCTGCTGCTGGAACAGGGAGATGCCCTTTTGGATGCGTCTGTGTTTGTCCCGGGCATCTGTACAGGGTTTGCTTTGCTGGCGGCAGTGTTTTGGATCACTGCAAAATGGTGGATGAGACGGGAGGCAGTGTGAGATGGCGGAATTTTACAGATTTTTAAAAAGCAGGGCATATATGATGCGGCACTCACTCTTTTTTTCGGCTCATATCCTGATCCCGCTGGCGGGTATTTTCTTATATCTGGCATATATGGGAATCCGGCCGGCGAACGGCTGGGAACATTTGACTTCCTATGTGACACTTTTAGCCATGGCTTATCCTGCCGTCATCGGAATCGTGACGGCCATGCTTACGGACAGAGAAGCGAAAGCAGGGCATATGCAGAACCTTCTGGCGGCGCCCAGCCGTGTAAAAACCTTATCTTCAGAGCTGCTGCTGTTTCTGCTGCCCGGTTTTCTCGCGGTGGGAATCGCGCTGTTTGGTTATCAAGCGGTGCTTATCCTCAAAGGGGAAGGCATAGTGCTGGGGATCAGGGACCTTTTTTTACTCATATTTGTGCTTTGGGCATCGAATGTGCCTGTCTATGTCATTCATTTATTTTTAGGATTTCGTTTTGGCGAAGGGGTTACCATCGGTGCCGGTGTGGGGGAATCCGTCATCTCAGCCGTCATGCTGACAGGTCTTGGGGACGGTGTCTGGTATGTGTGGTGGCCATCCTACGGAATGCGCTTTTCTACTCTGCTGCTTGCCTTGAAACAGGGGGCAGGCGGGAGTTTGCTGCGTCAGATCCGTCTTGGGGGAATTTGCTATCTTACGGTTTCTGTGTTATCCTTGGTCATGATATTTATCTGGTTTCAGAGATTTGAAGGACGGAAAGAGGAGGCGTAAATATGGCGTCAATTTTGGCTGTGGATGATGACCTGCTGCTGCTTAAATTAATCAGAAAGATTTTGGAGAGGGATGGCCATCATGTCACTGCGGTGAGCGACCCTTTGGTGGTTAAGGATCTATCCCTGTCAGGCTATTCTCTGGTTTTACTGGATGTTATGATGCCCGGTATCGACGGTTTTGAATTATGCCGGCAGATTCGGGACCTGGCAGACTGTCCCATTGTATTTTTAACTGCCAAAAGCGGGGAGGAGGACATCCTTCGGGGGCTGGGTGTGGGCGGTGATGACTATCTGAAAAAGCCCTTTGGCGCTGAGGAGATACGTGCCAGAGTGAATGCGCACCTGAGAAGAGACCAGAGGGAGAAGAAGAATGCTGTGGAGGTGTCAGGTTTCCGTTTCTTTCTGGGAGCAAAAAAGATGGAGAAGGACGGACAGGTTTTGCCCCTTACGAAAGGGGAGTATGCCATCTGTGAGTATCTGGCACTGCATCACGGACAGACCTTGTCAAAGGAACAGATCTACGAGGGGGTGTTCGGCTATGACGCGGAAGGAGACAGCTCGGTGATCGCCATGCATGTGAAAAACATCAGGCAGAAAGCAGAGGGATTTGGAAAAATTCCTATACAGACCGTTTGGGGGATCGGATATACATGGAAAGAGAGAGAAGCTTAAAAGGACTTTTTATCAGATATCTCATAGGCTGGCTGTTTGGTTCAGTTTTTCTGGCTGTCATGGGATTTGTGGTGATGTCACTGGCCATGCAGAGCGGCTATATTTACCCGGCAAATTATGGGGATACAGAGTATGAGCAGGAGAAGGAAAATCTGAAAAACGCGGAGAGGATACAGGCAGATGATATTCCATCACTCATGACATATGCTCTTTATACAGAGGATGGGCAGTGGAAAGAAGGGACAATCCCCAAAAAAGACGCAGAAAAAGCATGGCAGGTAGGCCACAGGGGATATACCGGACTGGGACGTACCTTTTACCGCCTGATCGAGCGTGACGGGGAGATACTGGTGCTGTGTTATTCCATGAAAGCCCAGTTCACAGACCCGAAGCTGCGCAGATACTTGCCGGCAGCGGAGGAACTTATATATGGAATGGTTCTGCTGGGGATTCTGGGGTATCTTTTGTTCATGGCAGTGCGTTTCGGGAAAATGCTTGAGAAAAAGATGAACGGCATACAATATGCCATAGAAAAAATAGAGCAGGAAGATCTGGAATTCCAGGTGCCCAACTGCGGAGTCAGGGAGATTGACCGTATCGGAGAAGCTCTGGAGCGTATGAAGGAAGCCCTGAAAAAATCCCTGGTGAGTCAGTGGAAGATGGAGAAGGCAAAGCAGGAACGGATCTCTGCTCTCGCCCATGACCTAAAGACACCTATCACGATTGTGAGAGGATATAATGAACTGCTGTTGGAAAGCAGCCTTCAGGAGGAAGACAGGGCCTGCGCGGAGGCTATTGAGGTGAGTATCTGCCAGATGCAGGAGTATATGGAACAGCTTTTAGAAATGACAAGGGGCGGGGAAATACAAAAGCCCGAAAAAACAGTTGTCCGGGCAGATTCTTTTCTGGAAGAGATCCATAAAAAAGCCCAGGGACTAGCAGCGGAAAGACAGGCAGTTCTCATATGGGAGAGTGCTGATCTGGACAAAACCATATGGGCAGACCGGCAGCGTCTGGAGCGGGCGTTGCTGAATATTCTTGCAAACGGTGTGGAGTATGCAGGATCCGGAGGCAGGATATCCCTGCGTGCAGAGGCGCTTGGAGAGGTTCTGGAGATTTGTGTGGAGGACAGCGGTTCCGGATTTACCCAGGAGGCGCTCAGAAAAGGAAAGGACGAATTCTATACGGGCAGCAGTGCCAGAAACGGGGGCAGGCATTCCGGATTGGGGCTGTTTATCGCAGACCGCATCATAGGAGAGCATGGAGGCAGGCTGGAGTTGAGAAATTCAGAAACACTTGGGGGTGGATGTGTGAAAATATATCTGCCCTGGAAACGATAGAGAATCAGTCAGTGCAGGCCGTGGCGTGCCTGAAAATGTATTTCTGTGAATTGGGAAGGAACATTTTGCGGAAAACAGTTTCAGGATACGTTCCAGGGCTTTTCTGCTTTGTGGAGAAAAGCCATTGGCCTGTATTTTTTATAAATAAAAGTTCGTTTTATCTTGACAATTATTTTATCATTTAATATAATAAAACATATGAACAACTATTCATATGTTTGCGGCGAAAGGGTGGTAAAAATGAAATACGATGTTTATGCAAAAGCCATTTGGTTTATCTTTTCTAAAGATTGTTTTAATAGTTTAGCAGAGAAAAATATTTTAATTAATCGACAATTCAAACGCAGTTGTAAAAACGAATATAAAAATATGATTCAGAACACACCATCAATCGGTAGTATGAAAGAAAATACAATGTCTTTAATCTTATTGTTTGCATGTATGATTTTTTCAATTTATAAAACATGTGATATTGATTTAACTTCAAATGATGTTAGAAGTATGTTTCAAAAAATTGAACAAAATCCAATTATGAATAAATTTTCAAAGAAATCTGTGTTTACTGAAAAATGGCAATCTCGCAGACAAGCTATGGCAAAAAGGTCATTAAAGAATAAGTTTGAATATGACTGGCAATCTGAACTCATACAAGGTACTAGTTTAAACGAATTTGAACTACGATTTTTCACATGCGGTATCTGCAAATTAGCTAAAAGAGAAAATGCAACTGACATTGTAAAAGAACTATGCAGATTTGATTATTGGATGGCTGAAAAAATGGGAGCAACACTGGTAAGAAATCAAACCATAGCAGATGGAAGTCCCACTTGCGAATTTAATTATCACAAAACGGAAATATAATTATTTCTATTAGTGAACTATCAATCAAATGATTTGAAAGGAGTTTCCTATGAAAAAAGAATTTATACTAGAAGGACTAACTTGTTATAATTTTCGCTCTTACTGGCAAGGCTATATTTCTTATACTTGGAGCATTTGGAATAGCTTCTATGTGGGAAGCAGTATTTGTTGATGTGGGAGTAGCAGGAACTATCATAAGTGAAAGTCATTTGGTTCATCAATTTGAAGTAATTTATAAACATATTTTAATGCAGTTTCAACTTTCTCTTTTTTCTTAACATAAGATTTTTTTGAAATCTAAAGCAATTGAAGTAAGTCCATAGATTATAAGATCAGCTAATAAATCATAATCATTTTCTGGAATTTCGCCAGATGAGTGTAAGTATGATAATATTCGTGATATTGATTATCTTCTTTTGTTTCTTCTTTCTCTTCTTGTAACATATACAATCCAATCATATTTAATCTTTGTTGAAATGTTAATTCTCTATTTTTTATTAATTCAAAAGTGACCAATTTCTTTCGGCTCCTTCGTTATTATTATTAAGAGTGATCATTCTGGTGCAAAAGCAGAGGGGAGGATAAGGGTGGAAAACAAGAGAGAAAACCGGTCAGATTCTGAGCTTTTGGAATACATATTCATGAAATACAGAAACGGGATGTACGCTGTGGCCTTTTCTATCCTGCACGATGAATATCAGGCGGAGGACGCGGTGGGAGACGCCTGTGAAAAATTCATTCCATATATAGGAAGATGCAGGACAATGGAGGAGCAAAAGATAAAAACCCTGTTGACCCGGTTCGTAAAAAATGCGGCTATAGACATATACAGAAAAAATAGGCGGGAACAGGGCAATGTATCTGTAGAAGAGCAGGAGTGGATAGCAGATGCGTACAGGCCCATAGAAGCCTATATGAAAAGCCTGCAGTACAAGGAGCTGATTCAGGAGATTAGAAAAGTATTGCCGGCACATTATTGGGAAGTGGTGTGTTTGAGGTATTTTGAAGGTATGCCGGTTCATGAAATAGCCCTGCGCCTGAACCTGAGCGAGGAAAATGTCTATTCCAGGCTGCGCCGGGCAAAGGAAAAGGCGAGAAATGTATTGGGAGGTGAAATGGATGAAGGATGACCGGAAGAAAAAATATGACCGGGAAGACAGCGTGGATACCATATTATATCTGATGGGGCAGACGTGGGAGATGGAGCAAATGGAAGAAAACAGTGGGGAGCACAAATTTTCTGATACATTTGAAGCGCGCCAGAGGGATTTGTTAGACAGAGTGGAAAAAGGAGACTTCACAACTGAAAAATGCAGGGGGAGAAAATATATGAGCAAGAAGAAACTGATCACACTTACTGCGGCAGCCGTAATGCTGGCAGGTCTGGCGATCACAGCCAGCGCATCCGACTTTTTCGGACTGAAAAGTATACTGGTCGACGATGAGATACATCCTGTTGTGGAAAAAGAATATGTCTACGAAAATGCAGAAGGCCAGGAACAGACGGGCAAAGAAAAAGAAGCTGTAAACATGGTGGCCCACGCGCTTGCGGGGAGCAATGAATATAAAGCGGCGCAGGAGTGGAGCAGCTATTTCCTGGAAAATATGGAGTCAGAAGAAGAGCTGCAGGCTGTAGGGGAAGTCAGCAAAAACGGCCTTCCTGAGGAATTGGAAAAATACAGTGCATATCACGCAATCAGCCAAAAGACAGCGGATAAAATTGACGAAATAACCGAAAAATATGATTTGAAGCTGTTGAGTGAGCCGGAGACAACAGAAAACTATGAGGAGATCATGGACAGGACCGGCATCAGTGACTTTATTTTGGACAAAGAGCATTTGATATGGGCTTATGCCAGAACATTCCCCGAGGGGAATTTCAATGGGGATATCAGTGTCAAACTGGAAGAGAATCAGCCGGAAAACCGATATGTGGGCGGCATGTCCGTAAACAGAAACGGTGTATTCGGAGATCTTGTCCTGAATATGGGAGACCTGTCTGATTATGAGGAGTGGGAATATACAAACGGCAATGGGGATAACGTTGAACTTATGATCAATCATATTACAAAACACAGCTATATCTTTTACAGTGGAACACAGAATTTTGTACTTGTCAATATGCTGGATGTCTGGGATGAAAATGTATATATGGATACAGAAGGGGGATATGTCAATGTTCTGACAAACGAACCGGCTGAGGGGCCTGTCTCCCTGTCAAAGGAACAGCTGCAGAATCTGGCAGACATGATCGATTTCTCGGTATTTTAGTCTAACATAACAGGCAGTTGATAGAGCCTTTCCGGCAATTACGGGAAGGCTCAAATTATCTGGCCGGATAGAACACGGGTCTTATGGCTGAAATTGGACAGGTGTACTGCAGTATGGTATAGTGTGAATGTAGAACGAAAGAATAGGATTTACTGCATGGAGGGCATATGAAGATCAAAAAGAATGTACTGTCGCCGGAGGAATATTACAGGCTGTTTACATCAGTGGGATGGGAAGTTCCACCTATGGAACAGATCAGGGCGGCTTTAGAGCACAGTTTGTGCACGTTTTCTGTCTGTGATGGAGAGCGTGTGATCGGAATGGCAAGGTTACTGGGGGATTCGGCCATGACGTTTTATATTAAGGATTTGGCTGTAGAGACAGGATATCAGGGACGAGGGGTGGGAAGACTGCTGATGGAGTCCGTTCAGGAGTATATAGAAAGCCAACTGCCGGAAGGGTGGAAAGCCAGTGTGGAGTTGATGAGCGTAAAAGGAAAAGAAGAATTCTATAAAAGGTTTGCTTTTGAAGAATGGGACGGGACAGGAATGATCCACATGGCAGGCAGATGAATCAGAAGATGACATACAGTTGTCATGTTTCCTGGTGTAAAATATAGGTATCTTAATGTCAGTCCTTTTAAGGGTTGCACAGAGGGTAAAATACTGGAGTACTGCGGAAGATGCCGCGATTTTTCCTGTGAGCCATTAAGGAGTTTTTCCTATTTAGAGGAAGAAGGAGACAATAGATGGTGCATTGAGCAGTGCAGGATTTGGAGTGAAATATGAAAAAGATAATGAATTATGAAGACTTTACAGAGGTTCTGATGGAGGCGGGTTTCTCCATGGGCGGCGGCAATCCCGAAGGGATTTATTCCATTATAGACTGGGATTGGGACAAGGAACCGCCCTATGAGACTCCGGTCAAATGGCACACTGGGGATAAGGAGACGGACCCCTGGGAATGGCGTATGCGTGTGCTGGATGAGAGAAATGATACGGCCTATGCAAAATTCTTTTTTAAAAAGAGCGGATATATCACAAAGGAATGGTATCCTTATTTCTTTGCCTGCCGCAGAGGAGGTATGGATTTTGCGGATATGTATCAGGAAGGCCGGGTCAGCAATGAGGCAAAACGTATCTATACCTGTATAGAAGAACAGGGGGTGATGCCTCTACACGATTTGAAGAGATCAGCCGGGTTCGGAAAGGAAGACAAGTCACGTTTTGACAGGGCATTGGTGGAACTGCAGATGAACTTTTTTCTGACTATATGCGGAAAAAGACATAAACTCAGCGCAGAGGGAAAGCCTTACGGCTGGGATTCCACTGCTTTTTGCAAAACGGAGGATTTCTGGGAGAGGGAAGTTTTGGAGCTGGCGGCGGCAGTTGACATTAGGGAGGCGCAGGAGAGGATACGGGAACAGGTTTTGAGGCTGAACCCCTTAGCCACAGAAAAAAATATACAGAAATTTATTTACGGCAGAGCTGGGAAAAGGGCAGGGATCTGATCCGAAACCCAAGCCGGAACATGCAGGGAATGAGTAAAGAAATCATGAACAAAAGAGCGGGCAGGTATATCCGGATATATTTGGATATACCTGCCTTTTTTCATTTGACCGTGACGATCCGCAATCCTGCAAAAGAGCAGCTCTGTGAACAGTAACGGTTTTGCGATACACAGACAGGAGCATTTTGCTCCGTATGTTGCCGGCTGCCGGGAACAAGAGAATTATATAGCATTTTCCTCATAGCAGTGATAGAATAAAAATAAATCTAACAACCCAAATATAACGAAAGAATCATTGAGGATTTAAGATGCAGGAAGATTGTAATTATAAAGACCTTCTGGAGGAGAACAGAAAGTTAAGAGAAAATATCACTTATCTGAAAAAATATGATCAGGTGACAAATTTATACAACCGGGAAGCTTTCTGCGCGTCAGCCGAAGAGATCATGCGGCAGAATCCTCAGACCCGTTTTGAAATCATCTGTATCGATATTGAGCGGTTTAAATTAGTAAATGAATTGTACGGCAGGGAGCAGGGGGACCTGCTTTTGAAATATGTGTCAGGACAGCTAAAATGCATGATCCGGGAAGGTAAAAGTGTTGCGGGGAATCTGAGGGATGATGTCTTTGCACTCTGCGTTCCAGCGGAGGATGAGTCAAGTACAGTGAACCGGATACTTGGGATCTTCAGTGAAAAACCCATGGATGCACAGGCTGTTCCCGCAGTCGGCATTTACCGAACGGAGGGGGAAGAACCGGCAGTGGGAAATATGTGTGACCGGGCGCTGATGGCTTTAAACTCTATCAAGGGCAATGACCATCACGTAGCAGTGTACCGGGAGGGGATGCGGGAAAAACTGCTCAGGGAGCAGGAGATCACTAACAGTATGGCGGCAGGGATCAAAAACAGGGAATTCAAAATCTATATGCAGCCAAAGTGTAATATGGAAAGCGGAAAAGTTGTAGGGGCAGAAGTGCTGGTGCGCTGGCAGCATCCGGAAAAAGGTCTGCTGTTGCCGGGGGATTTTGTGCCTCTGTTTGAGAAGAACCATTTTATAGAAAAACTGGATCTATATGTCTGGGAAGAGACGGCAGCCTGGGTTAGACGTTGGCTTGATAAAGGCGGACCGTGTGTTCCCGTATCTGTCAATCTGTCGCGCATGGACATTTTTGATATGGACGTGTGTTCTGTTTTGACGGACATTATGGAGCGGTATCAGATCCCATCCGGTATGATAGAGCTGGAGATTACAGAGAGTGTATATGCCGGCCAGCCGGAGCGGATAATCAAAGAGACAGAAAAACTGAAAAAAAGTGGATTTACTATTCTGATGGATGATTTCGGAAACGGATATTCTTCCCTGAATATGTTAAGCAGCACCAATATTGATATTTTGAAAATGGACATGCGTTTCATGGAAGGGGAAGGGCTGAAAAGTCTGGGAATCCTAGACGCTGTATTGCATATGAGCAAATGGCTGAACCTTCCGGTGATCGCTGAGGGCGTCAATAAGGAGCAGCATGTGAAAACCCTGCGCAGTGTGGGCTGTGTCTATGGACAAGGATTTTATTACTACTGTCCTATGAGCGTTGAGGAGTTTGAGCATTTGCTTCATTCACCGGGAAAGGTGGATTTTTCTGATGGAGGCAAAAAAAAGGTTGGAAGCAGCCACTTGCTGGATTTGAGCGATCTGTTCCACAAAGATACGCTGACTGACCGCCTCCTTGGCAATATTACAGGCGCTGTGGCTCAGTACAGCTACGACGGTACTTCTCTCTGCGTTTTGAGAGCCAATGGAGAATACTACAGGCTGATGGATGAATACTGGATGAGTGAGAGTGGTCATGTGGATGTTATGCAGGATATTCTTCCTGAGGACAGAGAGAAGATGACAGAGGCGCTGGCTAAGGCAAAACAGAGCAAAGAGGAGGAGGGCGCGGAAGTATTTGTGAGAAAAAGAAAAGGGAAATCCGTTCTTTGGCTCAGAGTCCGCTTTTTCTGTCTGACTTCCCAATATGGAAATGATATATTTTACGCAGCTCTCTCAGATGAAACGGTTCGCATGAACAGTATCGAGAGCCTGCGTATCAGTGAGGAACGCTTCCGTCTGGCTATGGAGGCCACCAATACAGTGATCTTTGAGCTGGACACAGAGACGCGGACAGCCTATTATTCAGAATACGCACAGAAGGCCTTCGGCCTGAACGCCACGGTTGCAAATGCGCCGGAAGGATTTATCGAGCAGGACACAGTTTGCGAGGGATATGAGGAAACCTTCCGTGAAATATACCGCGCCATATACAGGGGAGAGGACAGAGCGTCCTGCGTGGTCAAGGCGAAAATGGGGGATGGAAGCATTGTCCGCAACCGTATTACGCTCACTGCGATCAAGAATAAAGAAGGCAGAACGGTGAAGGCAGTGGGGATGGTGGAAAATGTATCCTACGGCGAGGTGGAAGATGAAAAAAGATAAAACGGCGCCAGGCTCCTTTAAAAAGATATACAGGGTAGATTTACAGGTTTTTCTTATGACGGCCATTATTGTGGTGATCTCGTGCGGGATCACCTTTGTGGTGAGTTACTGCCTTACCTATAACGGTATGATACGGGCGCTCCGGTCCAGGGCAAACAGCATTTATGAGTATGCGGACGGCAGATTGGATGTGGAAACCTTTCGGGGGTTGAACAGCAGGGCAGACGGTACATCTTATCTTTATCAGGAGGCAAAAAAGACTCTGGAAAATGTCAGGACAGCCACAGGCGTCAGATATCTGTATACCGCAAAAGAAAAAGAAGACGGTACCTTTATCTATCTGGTGGACGGACTGCCGGTTAAGAGCAAAGATTTTCGTTATATAGGAGATGCCATTGAGCCGGAATGCATTCCGGATATGAAAATGGCCATGGAGAACCAGGTAGTGCTCCCGAAAAAGATCAAGCATACTAGTTGGGGTAATGTTTTTATCGCTTATTTTCCTATGCATGATGAAGAACGGGTGGTGGGCGTGCTGGGTATCGAATTTGATGCGTCTGACCAATATCGCACCTTCAGAAGTATGCAGCTTGCGGCGCCTGTTATCATCTGTATATTCTGTATCATCACTGCTGTCATAGCGGTTATGCTGTTCCGCAGGATTTCTAATCCCGCTTATCAGGATATGGCCAATACGGATCTGCTCACAGGACTGAAAAACAGAAATGCCTTTGAGGTAGATATCCATAACCTGGAGACAGTAAAGGTAAAGAGCGGATTTGCCTTTGTCTCTGTGGATTTAGACGGCTTAAAGCGTATCAATGACACCTTTGGTCACGCTGCCGGAGATAAGTATATCCAGGCAGGATGCAAAATCTTAAAATCCTATCTTCCGAAGCAGGCGACTCTGTACCGGACAGGAGGAGATGAGTTTACTATTATTTTAAAAGAAGTTCCCCGTGAACATATTATGGAAATGATAGAAAAATCATGCCGGAGGAGACGTGTTGACGGTCTGTCTGCCGATACAGAGATTCAGATGTCAGCAGGATATGCTTTCTATGATGAGGAAACAGATGCGTCTCTTGAAGATACCTATAAAAGAGCGGACGCACAGATGTATGAACAGAAAAAGGAAAAGTATAGAGATAAAATCTTTATCGGAGGAGTTTTATGAGGATCATATTGAAAAGAGAGCTGGACCCAATATACGAAACCCTTGCGCTGCTCAGTATTGAGGATTTGAATAAGTGGCGGGAAGAAGTCATCCTGGAACTGAGTGACTGCGGGCTTGGCGGAGAGGCTTTTTATCAGAAACATTTCCCTGTCATTGAAAAATATATCAGGACTTTTTTGAAATATAAAGTAAAGACGCCGCAGGAGGAATTTTTCTACAAAGACAAATCTCTTGATATGTTTTTCTGGATCGCAGCCCTGGCAGTGGAAAACCGCGAATATGTGGAACACCCTGAAACGGCTGATCCTGACAGGCTTCGCAGAAAAATAGCATATTACCTGGTGGATGTGGAGAAGAATCAGAATATAAAGTCAGAGGATGACCTGCCTGACATTTCAGAGGAAAAGGCGCTTTTAGAATTCATGGATACCCTGAGTATTGAGAGCCGGGAAATGTGGTATGTCCTGAATTGGCTGAGAAAACCGGTCTGGTGGTTGCAGCAGCTCAGCGAAATGCTGAAACTGAACCTTCCGGCATTTGAAAAAGCAAGGCAGTCTGTGAAAAAACCTCTGGAAAAGCTTTTGCTGAAAAATGATGACACGGAAGCGTACAATTATTCAAAAATTGCAGAATCCAGTGGAAAAGACCATGTTGTCTATATGTCACTGGGAACGCCTATGGCACAGATCATTATGGAAACACGGGGATATCAGGGGGTTCTTCTGGGGTATTTGAATACGGGGAAAGGCTTGGGAAGTGACGCCAAGGAGATCATCATCCGCCAGGCAAAGTCACTCAGCGACAAGAGTAAGCTTGATATCCTGTGTGATCTGAAACGTTCAAAAAAGTTTAATCTGGAGCTGGCTGAAAGCCTGGGGCTGTCACCTTCAACCGTTTCTCACCATATGAACTTCCTGTTGATATGCGATTTTGTCTCAGTGGAGAAGAGGGATGGGAAAGTTTATTATTGCCTGCAGACTGAGTCCATACGGGAGTTTCTGAAAAATGTGGAGGAGATGCTTTTATAGCATCTCCTCCATTTTATTATCATAACAGATTGGCTCTGTGACAGCATAAACGTTGTCGCTGTGATGGGGAAGAAAAATAGTGTGAAATAAAAATAGTGTGAAATAAAAGTGCCGGATTTGGAAAAAGTATAGTCGGCGTGAGGGTTCTTTTGAAAATTGATTTGATTGATATGAAATTAATTTGAC
The DNA here is from genome assembly GCF_034355335.1 of Blautia coccoides. Lineage (NCBI taxonomy): Bacteria > Bacillati > Bacillota > Clostridia > Lachnospirales > Lachnospiraceae > Blautia > Blautia producta. The sequence goes on along the minus strand of NZ_CP136422.1, from coordinate 4,730,396 downwards.
ATATATAAAATAATATGATATTTTATATGCATGAAATATATTTCAAGTATATAAAATTAACTTGCTGTTATCAAACTGGATTTAATAGGAATAAAAAGACTAACTATTAAAGAAAGTCAATAAATAGTTTCAAAAACAGAGATGTTTTGAGTATAGTGGCGATGACTTATTCATCGCAATCAGTACCTTGAAAATTGCATGACAAATAGAGCATCGAGTATGATGCTCTGACAAGAAGATATGATGTTGGAAGAATTAGATTGCTTTTTGGTATTGCTGTCCAGTGCGTTCGAGATGATAAATTAGCCGAACTAGTTTCTTGGTCGCGTGAGACATTGCAACATAGTAATGCTTGCCTTCAGCTCGTTTCTTGGCAAGATAAGCCTTGTAGGTTGGATCCCATAGACAAACATATGCGGTTGCATTAAACAGAGCATATCTAAGGTATCTAGAACCACGTTTTTCCATTCTGGCATAACAGTTATCTAACTGGCCGGATTGATAGGTAGAAGGCGACATTCCTGCATAAGCAAGGATCTTATCTGGAGAGTCGAATTGGCTAAAGTCACCTATTTCAGCAATAATCATGGCACCCATTCGATAGCTGATTCCAGGAATGCTAAGGATTGGAGAATTGATTTCATCCATGATGACTTTAATCTCGTTTTCAATCTCTTCGATTTCAGAATCTAGCTCTCTAATGAGCTTAATGGTGTGCTTTAATTCAAGCGATTTAGCTGGCATATTTGAACCGATAGAGGTTCTTGCAGCCTCTCTAAAAGCGATAGAGGTTTCTTTTGTGTAGTGGCCTTTAGATGCGGTTTCAAGAAGATTTGAAAGTCTTGTGAGATGTGCATTAGCTACCTGTTTTGCACCAGGAAATTCGTAGAGTAACTCATAAACAGAATTCTGATGAAGTGTTGGAACAAGCTTTTCTAACTCAGGGAAAAGGATACATACAAGACGGGATATAGATGTTTTAAGCTTCGCGCGTTCTTTAACTTTATCAAAACGATAGCGAGTAAGTGACTTAAGCTCTTCGTTGTGATACGATGTGTCTGAGTAGGACTTTAAGTTCACGTCAGACATTAGCATAGAAGCAATTGTATGGGCATCAACTTTATCCGTTTTCGTCTGTCTAAGGCTTAGACTTTTTCTGTACAGATTAGTATGTAACGGGTTGATAACAAAGGTGGCCAGACCTTTATCAAGCAGATATCCGAGAAGATTGTAACTATAGTGTCCAGTGGCTTCTAGGCCTACTTTTACTTTAGAAGCATCTTCCATAACGGATTCTATTTTCTGATAAAGCTCGTCGAACCCATCGAGATTGTTTTTGATGGTAAAAGCCTTGAAAAGGACTTCGCCATCAGAGTTTGTGATAAAGCAATCATGCTTATCTTTTGCGACATCAATTCCTACGTAAATCATATAGGACCTCCTGATATAAAGTATTGATACTGTCTTAAGATCCACAGGGCTCCTTGCAATCGTAACCTACTTCTTGATAAACCGTCATGCGGTAACTAACTGATTAACAAATAAACAAAGAGACTGTGGTTGGAGCCTTTTTTAAACCATCAAGTGGTAGGAGGTGATAACCAATCCACAGTATCTTAAAATAGCATAGTCAAACCTGTAGAAAAGGTAAAGAAAGACTATGACTTTATATAATAGTAGGAGGAATAAAATGAAGCTATATAAGTCGAAAGACCGTCTGTTCCTGGCAGGCACCATTTTCTTTGGAGGGGTGTCCTCACTGTTGGCGGCTTTTGTCTCTATTTTGCTGCAGAGAGTGATAGACGTGGCGGCTGCAGGGGATGCGGCAGGATTTTACAGGGTGCTGGTCGTGATGCTGGTCTATCTGGGGGCGCTGGGAGGCGTCAGTCTTCTGGAAGCTTTGATGGGAAAGTTCCTGTTGAGGAATGTGACCAGGAATCTGCGTGACAGGGTTTTTAAGGGAGTGATGAAACGGAAACCGGAAAAATATGCTTCCCGGAACACTGCCGATTACCTGTCTGCTCTTGTAAATGACGTGAAACTGGTGGAGGATAATTATCTGATCCCGCTGTTGCTTTGTGTTCAGATGGCTGTGCTGTTTTTAGCTACCCTGGGAATCCTTTTTTACTTAAGTCCCATGGTGACAGTTATTCTGCTGGGATTTCTGGTGGTTTTGTTTGCTGTGCCTGCACTTTTGGGAAAAAAGCTCCAGGAGAGGCAGGATGCATATTCGGAACAGCTGTCTGTATTCACCGTGGCGGCAAAAGATTTTCTTAACGGCTATGAAGTGATAAGGGGATATTCCGCTTTTTCCTGTATTATGGGCAGATTTGTGAAGGTGAATAGGGAAACCGCAGGAAAAAAGTTTGCGGCAGACAGGCTGATGGCAGTCAATGAGAGCTTTTCTGATATTTTTTCTTCCCTGACGGTTATTGTGATCGTATTTGTGGCCGCCTGGCAGATGATGCAGGGAAAGATCACCATGGGAACACTTCTTGCGCTGATCCAGCTTAGCGGGACTTTTGTCACTCCGGTGGTAATGCTTCTGCAGAATTTTCCTAAGATACAGGGGATTCAACCGGTTATGGAGCATCTGGCGGAGTTAATGGAATGTGAAGAAGACGACAGAGTAGGAATGGATGGCCGTGCTGAAATACCGGGACTGCAAAGTGCCATTCAATGTACAGATCTTACATTCGCCTATACGGAGGAGCATCCGGTGCTGGAGCATGAGAATTTTCTGTTTGAGGCGGGAAAGAAATACGCCATTGAAGGCCGGAGCGGATGCGGAAAGTCCACACTTATCAAACTTTTGACCGGATATTCCAGGAATTTTGAGGGACAGATATACATAGACGGAATTTCTGTGAAAGAGATGAACCAGCAGGAGATCAACAGGAGGATAGCAGTGATCCATCAGAATGTGTTTCTCTTTGACACGGATATCCGTGACAACATCTGTCTGGGACAGAAGTACACAGAGGAAGAGATATATGCAGCCCTGCGGGAAAGCGGAATGTGGGAGTATCTGTCCGGCCTTGAAAACGGTATCGATACAAAGGTAGGGGAAAACGGTCAACTCCTGTCAGGAGGACAAAGACAGCGTATCGCTGTAGCCCGAGCGCTGATCAGAAAGACTCCTGTTCTTATATTGGATGAGGGGACTTCTGCCATTGACCCGGAAACCGCATTTGAAATCGAAAAGAATCTGCTGGCAAGAAAAAATCTGACGGTCATTACCATAACACACCATATGGACAAACGCCTTGCAGGACAGTACGATGCCATTTTGAGGCTGGAGGCTGCTTGATTGTTTGTAAAAATTGCGATATGCTGTATTTAAATCCTAACTGTTCAGATAATCCGAACGGTTACTTAAAATCAACAGCCCCTCATCCATATAACATATACGGTTTCTCAAAAGTATTTTAAGGTATACAGAGAGGGAAAATGGCAAAAATGGCAAATGACAGAAACGGAGAGAGATACATGACAATAGACAAAATCGCCCATATTCATACGGATTTCCCCACAAAGTTCGGCATTCCCCGCCAGAGCGGCCTGGTGAAAGAGCTTGCCGGGACCGTGATATTTGAACCAAAGTACAGAAACCCTGATGCTGTCCGCGGTCTGGAGGAATTTTCCCATATCTGGCTTATCTGGGAATTTTCAGAGTCTGCAAGAGACACCTGGTCCCCTACGGTACGGCCGCCCAGATTGGGCGGAAATACCAGAAAAGGAGTGTTTGCCACCCGTTCTCCTTTTCGCCCGAATCCCATAGGCCTGTCCTGTGTCCGTTTGGAGAAGATTGAAATCCTTCCCGAATACGGCCCCGTTCTCCATGTGACAGGGGCGGATTTAATGGATGGAACACCGATTCTTGATATCAAGCCCTATGTACCTCACTCAGACAGCCACCCGGAGGCAGACGGCGGTTTTGCGTCCAGACACAGAGAGGACAGGCTGGAGGTGGAATTTCCACAGGAACTGGAAGAAATAGTACCGGAAGATAAGAGAGCAGCCCTTAGGGGAGTCCTGGCAAATGATCCGAGGCCTGCATACCAGAACGACCCGGAGCGGGTCTACGGATTTGGTTTTGCCGGGATGGAAATCCGCTTTACAGTCAGAGAGGGATGCCTTACCGTCTGTGAAGTGGTGCCTCAGGTATGAAAATGATCGCGCAGACCTGCTTGAATGGCTGCAAAAAACAGTGACCATTCAGCGAGCCTGCGCACTTTCATCGGTATTGATCTATAAAATGTGTATTTTATATTTTTCCAGCCAGTAATTTACCTGCAGCATATATGCAAGCATCTGGGGGCCTGCCATGAGCTGTCCGTAGAAGGGCTTTCCATAGTCGGAGGGACTTTCCAGAAATGTATGGACTTTGCGGGTGTCCAGAAGCTGCCGGATCGGGGCGTTGGGGTCTGCCAGAACCTCTTTTAGGCGGTCTCCCAGGAGTTTTTCATAGGCCGGGTCATAAGTCTTGGGATAGGGACTCTTTTTCCTCCAGAGGATTTCTCCGGGGAGATACCTTTCTCCGGCGTGGCGCAGCAGCCCTTTGACAATGCCATTGGGGCATTTCATATTCCATGGGACATTGAAGACATATTCCACGATCCGATAGTCTGCCAGAGGAACCCTGGCTTCCAGGCCGGAGTACATGCTGGTGCGGTCCATACGATCCAGAAGTGTTGCCATAAACCACCGCAGGTTCAGGTAGGAGATTTCCCGACGTCGTTTTTCTTCCGGTGCTTCACCGGGAAGAAGGGGAGTCTCACGGATGGTTTTTTCATAGGCAGCGTGAGCGTATTCCTCCATGCGAAGAGACTGGGCAAAATCGTCACACAGCAGGATTTTTCTGGGTTCCATGCTCATGGACCAGGGAAAATCATTCCCCTCAAAGGCCTCTTTTTTATGGAACCATGGATATCCTCCGAAAATTTCATCTGCACACTCTCCTGTGAGAGTCACCTTGTTGTGCTCTACTACCTGGGAGCAGAAATAGAGCATGGAGGATTCCACATCTGCCATGCACGGCAGATCTCTGGCATCCACAGCCTTGAACAGACAGTCCACCTGGGCCATATTGTCGCACTCCAAAAAGCGGTGGTTTGTGCCTGCGTACTCCACCATTTTTTCTACCCATGGACGGTCAAGACTGGGCTGGAAGGCGTTAGATTTGAAAAATTTTTGATTGTCTTTAAAATCAAAGGAGAAGGTGTTTAGGACTTTTCCCTGTTTTTTCAGTTCCGCGGCACAGATGGACGTGACAAGACTGCTGTCCACACCGCCGGAGAGGAAGGTGCTGATAGGAATATCAGAGAGCATCTGCTTTTTTACAGCATCCTCCACAAGCCAGGCGGTCTTTTCCACTGTCTTTTCAAAAGAATCTGTGTGGGGGCGGCTTTCCAGCTTCCAATACGCATGTTCAGAGACACCGTTGCCGTCCAGCGCCAGACAGTGGCCGGGAAGTACCTCATATACACCTTTAAATACCCCTTTTCCGTAACTTTTGGCAGGACCCAGGGCGAATATTTCACAGAGACCCTCTCTGTCCAGTTCTGGTGTCACACCGGGATAGGCAAAAAGCCCTTTGATCTCAGAGGAGAATACGAAAGAGCTGTCAGCCCAGGTATAGAAGAGTGGTTTGATCCCCAGACGGTCCCTGCTCAGGCAGAGGCGGTTTTTATGGGAATCCCAGAGCGCTATGGCAAAAATTCCGTTTAGCTTTTTGAGATATTCCTCCCCGTGCAGCATAAATCCATGGAGTATCACTTCCGTATCACTGGCGGTCCTGAAGACGGCCCCTTCCTTTTCCAGTTCTCTTTTCAGCTCAGGCATGTTGTATATTTCACCGTTGTAGACAATGGCATAAGTCCCGGAAGCATCTGTGTATATCATGGGCTGATGGCCTGTGACAAGATCAATGATCTCCAGTCTTACATGGGCCAGGCCGCAGCCTCTGTCCAGATAAGTACCCTGGTCATCTGGTCCCCGGCGTTTCTGTATCCGGTTCATTTTATCTAATATGTGATTCCATTTCCCCTCCTCCTCAAAAAAATTTCCTTTCGGATCACAAAATCCTGCGATTCCACACATAGCAATTCTCCTTTCTGCGATTGGTTTGGCAGTGATTTGCCTGTACAGCACTGCAGGCCGTACAGACAAAATCCTGCCGGTTGAAAAACAAGCCGTGGGCGGCAGCGGTTTCCCGGTTACTGTATAACCGGCTGGTACTGCCTTCCGTTTAATGCAGCCTCAATAGAAGGTATGAGAAGTTCTGTGTGTGCGATCATGGAATTGGGCTTTTTTTCTGGGTTATCCTGACCAAAAGGAACAAAATAGACATTTTTGGCGTTCAAAAGAAGGCCGATATTTTTCATATTCATTCCCAGTGCATCGTTGGTGGAGATAGAGATAAGCAGAGGTTTTTCGTTCCTCAGATGTGCCTTGGCTGCCATGAGGGCGGGAGTATCTGTGATGCCGTTGGCAAGTTTTGCTATGGTATTGCCTGTGCAGGGGAGGATCACCAGAATATCCAGTAGGCTCTTGGGACCGATAGGTTCTGCCTGTGGGATGGTGAGTATTGGTTCTCTGCCTGTAATGCTGCGTGCCTTTTCTATAAAGTCCTCTGCATTGCCGAAACGGCTGTCAATGCTTTGGGCGGCATCTGAAAATATGGTCTGTATTTCGGCGCCTTCCTCCGCCAGCTTCTGTAATTCATCAAACACTTTTTTATATGTGCAGAAGGAGCCGGTAAAGGCTACTCCCACTTTCCTTCCTTTTAATGACATAGATTCTTCTCCTTATCATATATGACAACAGAACGTTCCCTAATGGGAGATCCTGTTACTCATATTCCTTTAATTTACGAAAAACAGCTTCTGCAATGGCATAGGCAGAGGAACGAGGGGCATATTTCCCCGGAAGTCCCGGACAGAGATATGCGGATATCCCCAGGTCCCTGGCTGCGGTAAAGTCCACACCGCCGGGAGCAGAAGCGATATCAATGATCAGAACCTGTTTCTTAAGGCTCTTTAAAAGTGACCTGTCAATGATCTGGGCTGGAATAGTGTTAAAGATAAAATCAAAACTGCCCGCCTTTTCTTCCAGTGTCTCGCAGGAGAGGGCTTCCCCTGCCAGTATCTCAGCTTCTGCCCGTACGCCGGGTCTTCTGGCACATACAGTTACATGACAGAACATCCCTTTCAGGTATGCAGCCAGGGTTTTTCCACAGGTTCCGTATCCCAATACGAGACAGCGGCTTTGGTGGAGATTGCGGCTGCTTTTTTGAATGGCTTCCGCCACAGCACCTTCTGCTGTGGCAATACTGTTTTTTTCGGTGAGTATCTCGTCTTTCATCAGATCAGAGACAAAGACTCCTTTTGAAAATACTTTTTCCTGGAAGTCTCTGGGTATACATCCCGCAAATAAGGACTGACCCTCCCCAAGAAGATCCGATAGAAGGGGCAGAGGAATCTCTTTGCTTTTATTTATGGGGATCGGCGCAAGGACGGTCTCTGCATTTGAAACTGCTTCTAAAAGAGAAGAGGCAGCATAGCAGGAGGCGCCCGGAGTATCTGCACAAAGCGCATATTTACATACTCTGCAGCCGCATTCCGAGAGATAACCGGCCAGATAGACCTGGCGCATATCTCCGCCGATAACTGCAAAATCAAATTTTTTGTGGCTCATTGTCTGTCTCCTGAATGGAACACTTATTGGTAACGACCCGGCACAACGTGCTGCCGGTGATCCTGGAAGTGCCGGACCGTTACTCTTATTTACTATATGTAGGAGGAAAAAAAGATGTGTAAAAGGATCAGGCTTTTTATGACTGGTTCCGCTCTCCTCTGGCGGATGTGTGGAAGAGTTTTTTGTAAGCCCTGGAAAAGGAGGAGTAATTTTTAAAACCGCACTGATAGCAGGCATCTGTGACAGACATGCCGTTCTGGATCAATGCCCTGGCCCGCAGCAAGCGTTTGGTGGAAATATAGCTGGCTACGCTGTATCCTGTCTCCTGTTTGAACAGGTGCATGAGGTAATAACGGCTCATATAGAAACAGGAGGCCAGTTGGTCGATGGAGATGTCCTCTGCCAGATGCTCGGCAATGTAGTCGAGAACAGGCAGGATTTTGGAATTGCAGCGGCTGTTTTCTATATATGTGCCTGAGTAGGAGTCCATGGAGAAACGGTTCAGGAGGATTAGAAATTCCATAAAGAGCGCTTTCTGGTACAGGGCAGCGGCAAAGGCTCCGCCCTCAAAGGACTTTTCCAGTTCCTGCAGGACCTGATACAGGCGGCTCTGGCTGAACAGCTCAATGCGCAGCACATTGGAACGGCTGGCCTGGGCCTGCACAAAGCACTGGTTCAGGGAATCCTCCTTGTCTCGGCAGGAATCCATGAATTCAGGCGATATATACAGGATCACCCGCTCGTAGGCGGAGCTGCTGTTGATGACCGGCTTGTGGATCTCGCCGGCATTTACAAGGACTATGTCATAGGGCTTTAGATCAAAGGATTTTCCCTCGATGTGGTAAGTGACGTCACCGCGTATGAAGATCAGTATTTTATAAAAATCATGATAGTGATAGGAAAAACTGTTTTCCTCCTCGTCTGTAATATGAAAGAGGCGGAAATCGTCTTTCAGATAACCGGTTTTGCTGTAAGAATCCAATTCAGGTTCCTCCTGTGGGATGTTTTTCTGTGTTTAGCATGTTTTGCAATGTTTTTGACACGATGCTTATATTATAACACAAAAGTGTCTGATAAACTAGATACAGACTACAGGGACAATGGAAGACTGCGGTTTTTGCAGTCTATGTGCATGCTTTTGTTGCTATGAAACCGAAATGCTGAATAGTAACATAGAATATGGTATGGCCGCCAATGCAAAAGGAGCGCCTAAGGAAAGGAAAGAGAGCAGTGAAATTTGAAAAATATCACGGAATAGGAAATGATTATCTGGTGTATGACTGTCAAAAGAATACAGAAGAGCTGGATGCGGATAAGATCCGGAAAATCTGTGACAGGAATTTCGGAGTGGGTTCAGACGGTATTCTGGCAGGTCCTTATATAGAAGACGGAGATTTTGCCGTCCGTGTTTTTAATCCGGACGGAAGTGAAGCCAAGAGAGCGGGAAACGGTATCCGTATCTTTGCAAAATATTTAAAAGACGCGGGATATACCCTCAGTGAGCGGTTGAATATCAGAACAAAAGGTGGAAATGTACAGGTGCGCTTTCTCAACGCAGACGGCACAAGGATACAGGCGGATATGGGAAGACTGTCCTTTTCCAGTAAAGACGCAGGCCTTGTGGGGGAGACAAGAGAGGCGCTCAGAGAGAAAATGGTATTCGGACAGAAGGAATATGACTGTTCCTGTGTCTCTATGGGCAATACACATTGTGTGATCCCCATGGATGAAATCTCAAGGGAAAAGATTTGTAAAATAGGCGCCTTTTCAGAACGTTCCGAGTATTTTCATGACCGGATCAATACGCAGATCATGAAGGTTTTGGACAAAAATAATATTCAGATAGAAATATTCGAGCGGGGGGCGGGATATACCCTGGCATCCGGCACCAGCAGCTGTGCAGCAGCAGGCGCGGCATACCGGCTGGGGATGATCGATTCCGATGTGATGGTACACATGCCGGGCGGCAAGCTCTGGATCCAGATTGATGAGGAATGGCGGGTGAAAATGACAGGAAGCGTACAGAGTGTATGCCGGATTGAAATGACAGAGGACTTCCTTCGGTTTGAACCATAGGTCCCATCGTTGTATAAAAGCTCCTGAAAGTGTCTGAACGGTGCTTTTCACTGTACCCTGCCGGGGTTACAATAAACCTGAGCAGAGGATGATCAGATGCTTTCATAGTTAAGGGGTGACACAGATGCAGGATCATAAGACGACCTTCCGGGTGACGATAACTTCACAGGAACATCATAGCTGGCAGGGGATTCTGGAATACAGGGACAGGGAATATTCCTTTCTCAGTGCGCTGGATCTCATAAGAATGATGGACAGTTTTTTAAATAACAGCAAAGGAAATACAGAGGCAGAAGAATAAATAAAAAGAGATGGGCTTCCGCGGCAGCATACAGGCTGTGCGGGAGCCTTTTTGCATGTTCTGTGGCTCATGCTCTCTTTGGCGCAGGTGTCCTGACGTGTATTTTTCGTAAAAGTGCCGGTATTTCCTTTGGATTGGTCAGTTTTTTGGGTGGGAGTTTACAAAAAACCTGGCACATGACACAAAAAGATGGGAGCAAAACTGCTAAAAATGATTGAAAATGCAAAAAAACGAATCGATTATGAGTAAAATAAGCGGAGATATGATGGTATAATTGATGAAAACCGAGGGGTAAAAGCCAAGGCGATTAGGCCGATTGACAATGGTGATCGGAAAAAAATCCTGGACAAGGGGGAATTCCTTATAAGAAAAGTCTGAGAGAATCCACAATAACCGAAGTTGTACGTTTTTTTTAACAAGCCCTTAAAAATTTGACGAAGTCCAAGCGGCTATGATAAGCTAAAGTATAAAGATTAGTTTATTATGGAAATGAGGGCCTGCAGATGAAGAAGAAAGAAAAAGAATACGTAGAATTCCGGTATTATGAGATTCCGCAGCGTGTGCCTTTGATTGCACTTATGGGTGAACGCTGGGTAACTAGGTATGGAAGTGATCCAATGCATTTTCATAACTATATGGAGATAGGTTACTGCTGCTATGGCGAGGGTGTTATGCACCTGGGAAAAGAGGACGTCAGGTATGGGGAGGGCACGATCACGGTGATCCCCAAGAATTTCCCGCATCACACAACGGGAAGAGACGAAGTCTTTGACAGTTGGGAATACCTTTTTATAGACACGGAGCGTTTTTTGAAGACAGTATACGCAGACAAACCTGTGTATGCCAATACGGTGCTTGAACGGCTTCACAGCCGTATGTTTCTGACCAGCAGGGAAGAGGCGCCGGAGATCGATGCGCTTGTCCGTGTCATTCTGAATGAGATGCGGAACAAAGAGGAGTTTTATCTGGAGAGCGTGCAGGGATGCCTGCTCACACTGCTTCTTCAAATAGCCAGGATGAATCCTGCGGACAGTGTGCCGGAGGCAAAAGTCATAGATGACGGAAGCCTGAACAGTATCCTGGCAGTTCTGGATTACATAGAAAAACATTATCAGGAAGAGATAAAGGTAGGACAATTGGCTCAGATCTGCCATATGAGCGAGACACATTTCAGGAGAGTGTTCACAGAATATATGAATACATCTCCGGCAGAATATGTGAATCTTGTACGGATTGAGCGGGCATGTGAATTTCTGGCAAAATCAGATGAACGTCTGGAGGACATTGCCGTTAAGGTTGGATTCCAGGCATCAGCCACATTCATCCGTAATTTCAAGAAGATTGTGGGGACTGCTCCACACCAGTGGAGAAGCGCGGCAAGGGGAAAAGAAGACAACCCTTCCAACTATAATGTATCGGTTTTAAAGGGCTGGTGAGGCCCCGGAGACGGGTAAATATCAGAAAAAATAAGCAATGTACAAATTAGACAAATGAATTGTTGACATATGCGGCGAAATGATGTAATATACATATATGCTGGACCGTGAAAAAACGGAAATATGGTCATATTACACAAACAATTTGTCGAATGATAGGACTGTATGTACATTCATGTGTTGATGCTAATAATTAAAGGGAGGTATTTATTTATGAGAAAAAAAATTGTTGCAGCTATGCTGGCTTCTATGATGGTTGTTTCACTTGCAGCCTGCGGAGGCGGAGATGACGGAAGCGGAAGCACCGGCGGTGATACAAAAAAAGAAGATACCAGCGGAACAGATGAGAAAAAAGATGATGCGGCAGGTGAAGCCGTGGCAGCTACAGATGATGACAATACTTTGACTGTATGGTGCTGGGATCCGAACTTCAACATCTATGCAATCAATAAAGCTGCTGAGATCTATGCAAAGGATCATGACGGATTTAACGTTAAAGTTACAGAGATCCAGTCAGATGATATTGAGACAAAACTGACAACTGCTATGTCAGCAGGCGATTTAAGCACTTTACCTGACATCTTCCTGATGCAGGACAACTCCTTCCAGAAATACGCTACCAACTACCCGGATATCTTCGTTGACTTAGCAGATAAGGGTATTGACTTTACACAGTTCTCTGAAGCCAAAGTAGCTTACTCTACCTTAGACGGCAAGAACTACGGCGTTCCGTTCGATAACGGTGCTGCCATCAGCTGCTACAGAACAGATATGCTGGAAGAGGCAGGATATACTGTAGATGACTTTACAGATATCACATGGGATGACTTTATGGAAAAAGCTAAAGTTGTCAAAGAAAAAACAGGACAGCCTCTGCTGACACAGCAGGCAGGTTCTACCGATATTATCATGATGATGATCCAGTCTGTGGGAGCTTCCTGCTTCACAGAAGACGGAAAAGCAAATATCGTTGACAATGAAGCTGTTAAGAAAGCTGTAGAGATTTATTCTCAGATGGTAAAAGACGGCACATTACTTGAAGTAACTGACTGGGATCAGTATGTTGCATCTATCAACAACGGTACAGTTGCAGGCGTTATCAATGGATGCTGGATCATGGCTACTGTAACAGCACAGGATGATCAGTCCGGAAAATGGGCTATCACAAATATGCCTAAGATGGAAGGCGTTGGTGAGGCAAGTAATTACTCCAACAATGGCGGTTCTTCATGGGCAGTTACATCCAACTGTAAAAAACCGGATTTAGCCGTAGATTTCCTGAAATCCACATTCGGCGGAAGCACAGAACTTTATGATGACCTGATTTCAAAGGGCGCACTGGCAACATGGGCACCGGCTGGTGATTCTGATGTTTACAATCAGGAAGTTCCGTTCTTCTCAAATGACAAAGTATATGCTAAGATCGTAGACTTTGCTACCAAGACACCTTCTAACGTTACAGGACCGTTCTACTACGACGCTCGTGACGCTATCGGTGTTGCACTTTCCCAGATTACACAGCAGGGTACTGACATCGGAACCGCACTTCAGGAAGCTCAGGACACTGTAGACTTCACAATGGGCGGCTGATCAATAAAAGACCCCTGAATTGATTCTTTATTTCTAAGAAATGAAAGGTCTGCTGCTGCTTATTAAAGGCAGCGGCAGGCCTTTTTGAATCAGGTACGGAGAGAAAAGAAGTTCTGTATCTGTTCATAATTAAAAATGAAAAAGGAGGGTGCATGTTTATGAGTGGTCCTAATAAAAAAGGGATGTCTCTGGAAAAGAAACATAATGTGACCGGCTGGATTTTCCTGATCCCGGCAACGGCCCTGATCTGTTGGATGAGTTTTTATCCAATGATCAAAGCGTTCATTATGTCACTGCAGACAGGTATTGGTATTAATTTGACTTTCGGAGGTGCTGCGAACTATCTCCGTATTCTGAAAGACCCTACATTTAAACAATGTTTGTTCAACACATTCTTCTACCTGATCATTCAGGTACCGGTCATGCTGGTAATGGCACTGGCACTGGCTTCTATGCTGAACAATAAGCATCTGCGGTTCAAAGGATTGTTCCGTACAGCGATTTTCCTTCCCTGTGCAACATCCCTTGTATCCTATGCAATGATTTTCCGTTCAATGTTTGCAAATGATGGTTTTATCAACACAGTTTTAAGAGGATTTGGTTTGAATCCTATTATGTGGTTTGCAAATGCATGGACCGCAAGGGCGGTTATTATCATCGCTCTGATCTGGAGATGGACAGGATATAATATGGTATTCTATCTGTCAGGCCTGCAGAATATTGAATATTCCGTATATGAGGCTGCCAAGATTGACGGTGCGTCACCGCTTCAATCATTCTTCAAGATCACAGTACCGCTTTTGAAACCTACGATTCTTCTGACAACGATCATGTCCACAAATGGTACACTGCAGTTGTTCGATGAGTCTCTGAACCTGACTAACGGCGGACCGGGTAAGACAACTATGACTCTGTCCCACTACATATACAATACGTCCTTTGTACAAAGCCCGAACTTCGGCTATGCGGCTGCAATGTCCATCATTGTACTGATCATGGTGGCAATTCTGGCAGTTATCCAGATGAAAGTAGGTGATGAACGATGAATAAAGGCCAAAAAATATTCCAGTATGTATTTCTGTCGATCGTTTCCCTGTTATCTGTATTTCCGCTGTACTACATGTTCTGCGGAGCAACCAATAAAAGTACGGACGTGGTTGCCGGCAAACTGATTCCAGGCGGTTATATTGTGTCCAATTTCAAGTCTCTGCTGGACAATCAGGACCTGGCAAGAGCTATGTGGAACTCCTTTAGAAATGCTGTTATCCTGACGGTACTGGCTCTGCTGGTATGTTCTATCGCAGGTTACGGCTTTGAGATCTATCATGACAAGGGCAAGGATGTTGTTATGACACTCCTTCTGACAGCTATGATGATTCCTTTCGCAGCTATCATGATCCCTCTGTTTAAGATGTTCTCCACTTTGAAAATGGTCAACAGTATGGCAGCATTTATGCTTCCTACTATTTCCACGCCGTTTTTGATCATGCTGTTCAGGCAGAGTGCCCGTTCGTTCCCGCATGATATTATTGAGGCGGCCCGCCTTGACGGTCTGAGTGAAACAGGGATTTTCTTCCGTATGTTTTTCCCGACCATGCGTTCCACTTACGCGGCAGCCATGACGATCACGTTCATGAATGCATGGAACAACTACCTGTGGCCAAAGGTAATCTTACAGACAGACAGCTCCATTACCATGCCTATGCTGGTAGCCAACCTGTTGGGTGGTTATACCGTTGACTACGGTATGCTGATGCTGGGCGTACTCATCTGTACGTTACCTACCGCAATTGTATTCTTCTGTCTGCAGAAGAGCTTTGCAGAAGGTATTACAGGTGCTGTTAAATAAAAAGAGACAGATGCCGGCTTTGATGCCGGGCTGTTGAAAATATGTACTATACAGGCGGATATTTTGATTTCATGAGATATCCGCCTGATTTTTTAACTATATGGCAGATGGGAAGCGGGGAAATATCTGCCGGATAACCAATAGGAGGTAGAGATGAAAGTATTTCATTACGAGAAAGTGAAAGACCCTTCCTGGTTCCAGGAAAACAGGGTAAATGCCCATTCCGACCACAGATACTATGCTTCTATGGAGGAATTGGAGCAGAAGCAGGACAATTTCAGGTATAGTCTGAACGGTCTGTGGAAATTCCATTACGCTAAGAACTATGACAGTACGATTCCGGGGTTTGAGGCCATGGATTACTGCTGCAGATCCTGGGATGATATCCATGTGCCGGCCCACATCCAGATGGAGGGATATGACTGTCCTCAGTATGCCAATGTACAGTACCCCTGGGAGGGATGGGAAGAACTGGAGCCGGGGGAGATACCCACACGGTTTAATCCAACAGCCAGCTACGCCAAATATTTTGAAGTGCCTGAGAACATGAAAGGGAAACGTATTTTTATCTCGTTCCAGGGCGCGGAGAGCGGCATTGCTGTCTGGCTCAACGGCAATTATGTGGGATACAGTGAGGACACGTTTACACCGTCAGAGTTTGAACTGACCCCATATTTGAAGGAAGGGGAGAACAAGCTGGCAGCCCAGGTTTTCAAATTCACGAGCAGCAGTTGGTGTGAGGACCAGGATTTCTTCCGTTTTTCAGGAATCTACAGAGATGTATATCTGTTTGCGGTGCCTGAGGTGCATGTGGAGGACATGAGGATCCGCACACTTCTGGATGATACCTTTACTAAAGCAGATCTGGAGATCGTGCTCAAGGCTTCAGCGGAAGGAAATGTGAAGGTTTCCTTGTCAAAGGACGGAAAAACACTGATGACAGAGGAGAGCAGTTTAGGCGGTGAGACAGAACTTGTCATGAAGGTGGATAAGCCTCAGCTTTGGAGTGCGGAATCACCGGCGCTTTATGACCTGCTTTTCCAGGTCTATGACAAGGCCGGAAACCTTAAGGAGGTGATCCCATACCGGGTCGGCTTCCGCAGATTTGAGATGAAAGACAGTATCATGACGCTGAACGGCAAGAGAGTAGTGTTCAAAGGCGTGAACCGCCATGAATTCAGTTCTGTGAGCGGCCGTCATGTGTCAAGGGAAGAGCTGATAAAAGATATTGTCACAATGAAGAGAAATAATATCAATGCCATACGTACCTGCCACTATCCGGATGGCTCAGATATATATGATCTGTGTGACGAATATGGGCTTTACATGATCGCGGAGAACAACCTGGAGTCCCATGGCTCCTGGGATTCCCAGGCGGAGAAAAAAGCGCCGGATCTTAATAAAGTTGTGCCCTGTGACCATCCGGAATGGCTGGGTATGATGCTGGACCGTGTAAATTCCATGTATCAGAGAGACAAGAACCATCCGGCAATCCTGATCTGGTCCTGTGGAAACGAATCCTTCGGCGGCAAGGATATCTATGAGATGTCAGAATTCTACCGCAGGGAAGACCCCACAAGACTGGTACACTATGAAGGCGTGTTCTGGGACCGCAGATACAATGAGACTAGTGATATGGAGAGCCAGATGTATCCCTCGGTGGAGAGCATCAAAGAATTCTTGGAGAAGGACAGAAGCAAACCCTTTATCTGCTGCGAATATACTCATGCCATGGGAAATTCCTGTGGCGCCATGCACAAATACACGGATCTGACCGATGCAGAGCCTTTATATCAGGGCGGATTTATCTGGGATTACATTGATCAGTCCATTTATAAAAAGGACCGCTATGGAAAAGAATTCCTGGGTTACGGCGGAGATTTTGATGACCGTCCCTGTGACTATAATTTCAGCGGCAACGGCATTGCATACGGAGGAGAACGTGAGCCTTCTCCTAAAATGCAGGAAGTGAAGTTTAACTATCAGAATATCACCGCAGTTGTGGAAAAAGATAAGGTACGGGTGGTCAATAAAAATCTGTTTGTGAATACAGACAGCTTTGACTGTGTTGTACTCTTGGAAAAGGATGGACGTCTGCTGAAAAAAGAGTGCCTGGAAACACATACAGCGCCTCTTTCGGAGGATGTGTACCAGCTGCCGGTGGATGTCCAGACACTGCCGGGAGAATATGCAGTCACTGTCTCTTTCCGTCTGAAAGAGGACACATTGTGGGCAGAGAGAGGCCATGAAGTTGCCTTTGGACAGGGCGTATATCAGGTTGAAGCACCTGCTGTACAGCACAGAGGCAGGATGGATATCGTGAAGAGTGTACACAACATCGGCATTCACGGGGATGGATTCCGTGTTCTGTTCTCTTACCTGAACGGGGGGCTTGTTTCATATGTGTATGGCGGCGTGGAGATGATCAAAGCAATCCCGAAGCCCAATTTCTGGAGAGCGCCAACGGACAACGACTGCGGTAATCTGATGCCCATGCGCTACGGACAGTGGAAACTGGCAAGCATGTATCTGAACCACAAGGACCCACAGGGCGGATACCGGATCCCTAAACTGGAGGTTTTGGAAGACTGCGCAGTGGTCACCTATACTTACTATATGCCATCTGTTCCATCGGCAGAGTGCAGCCTTGCCTACAAAGTTTATGGTGACGGAACCATAGAAACCGTGCTCTCCTATGAACCGGTAAAGGAGCTGGGCGATATGCCGGAATTCGGCGTAATGTTCAAGTTTGACGCAGACTATGACAATGTGACATGGTACGGCATGGGGCCGGAGGAGACGTATGTGGACCGCTGTCACGGGGCAAAGCTGGGCATTTACAGGAACAAAGTCTCTGATAATATGGCTGAATATCTGGTTCCCCAGGAATGCGGCAACAAGGTAGGAGTCCGCTGGGCCAGTGTCACAGACAGAAAAGGGAGAGGAATGCTTTTTGCAGGGGATAAAATGGAATTCTCAGCACTTCCGTATACGCCTCACGAGATAGAAAATGCAGCGCATTCCTTTGAGCTTCCGCAAGTACACTACACGGTGGTCAGAGTATCTGCAAAACAGATGGGTATTGCAGGTGATGATAGCTGGGGTTCTAAGACCCATCCGGAATATCTTCTGAACGCAGACGGCAAAATGGAATTTAACTTCAGCTTCAGAGGAATTTAAGAAAACAGAACAGGAAAGAACGGGGCCGGTTTACCGTAGGCCGGCCTGTTGGAGGATCAATATGGGTAGAGAGTTTAATTTTGGCAAGATGATCCACGGCGGGGACTACAACCCGGAACAGTGGCTGGATTTCCCGGAAATCCTGGATAAAGATATAGAATACTTTAAGAAAGCAAAGATCAATGAAGTGTCTCTGGGTATCTTTTCCTGGTCCGTTCTGGAGCCGTGTGAGGGTACATACAATTTTGGATGGATGGAAGAGATCATCAATCGTCTCTGGGAAAACGGTATTTCCACGATCCTGGCAACTCCTTCCGGTGCCCGTCCGAAATGGATGGCTGATAAATATCCGGAGGTTCTGCGGGTGGACGCTGACAGGCACAGAAATCTGTTTGGCGGCAGACATAATCACTGTTACACATCTCCTGTATACAGGGATAAGGTGCGTCAGATGAATATGGCTCTGTCCAAAAAATTCGGAAGGCATCCGGGTGTCATTGGCTGGCATCTGTCAAATGAGTATGGGGGAGAATGCCACTGTCCCCTTTGTCAGGAAGAATTCCGCAGATGGCTGAAGGAAAAATACGGTAGCATAGATGCCCTGAACAAAGCTTGGGCCACAACCTTCTGGAGCCACATTTACAATGATTTTTCACAGATAGAAAGCCCGTCTCCAAGGGGAGAATCAGGGCTTCACGGATTAAATCTGGATTGGAAGCGCTTTGTGACAGACAGAACTGTGGATTTTGTGCGGCATGAGGCACAGGCAGTAAAAGACGGCGGCTCAGACCTTCCGGTTATGATCAATATGATGTATAACTACGGCGGACTGAATTACCACAAATTTAAGGACGTGGTGGATATCGTCACATGGGACAATTATCCCACATGGCACAAAGGACCGGAATCTCTTACAGCCATGGATACAGGAATGCAGCACGACATTATGCGAAGCATTTTGAAAAAGCCGTTTCTGCTTATGGAATCCTGTCCGTCAGCTACAAACTGGCAGAGTGTGAGCAAGCTGAAAAAACCGGGTATGCTGCGGGCAGCATCCCTGCAGGCAGTGGCTCATGGTTCAGACAGTGTACAGTATTTCCAGCTTCGTCAGAGCCGGGGGTCCAGCGAGAAATTCCACGGCGCTGTTATTGACCATTACGGTGGTGAGGATACCAGAGTGTTCGGCGAGGTTACGGAAGTGGGAGAAGCACTGGATGCTCTCGGTGAGATGGCAGGAAGCTATACTTCTGCACAGGCTGCGGTTATCTATGACTGGGAAAACCGCTGGGCCATGGAGGACGCGGCAGGTCCGAGAAATAAAAATCTGTATTATAAAGAGGCTGTAGAAAAGTCATATTATGCTTTCCGCAAGCTGGGACTTGATGTGGATGTCATTGACATGGAGCAGGAGCTGGACAGTTATAAGATCGTGGCGGCACCTATGCTGTATATGTTCAGGGCAGGTTTTGAGGAGAAAGCAGAGAAGTTTGTAAAATCAGGCGGAAAACTGATTCTCACATACTGGTCCGGTATTGTGGATGATACTGACCTCTGCTTCCTGGGCGGAACCCCTCACGGACTTATGGAGGTGTGCGGTCTTCGCAGTACGGAAATTGACGGACTGTACGACGGGGAGACCAACTGCGGCGTTCCGGTTAAAGGAAACGGCCTGTGCATGACAAAGACCTATACATGTGAACATCTCTGTGATCTGGTGAGAACAAACGGAGCGGAAGTCCTCATGACCTACGGAAAGGATTTTTATGCGGGGATGCCGGCGCTGACCTGTAATTCTTATGGTGAAGGAAAAGCTTACTATGTATGTGCGGATTTTGAGCAGGGTCTTTACGATGAATTATACAGAAAACTGGTAAAAGAGGCAGGGATCAAGCGCTATGTTCACCACATTCCTGCCGGCATTGAAGTGACATCCAGAGAGACGGAAGATGCGCTTTACCTGATCGTGCAGAACTTTGATCCGGAAAGTGTGGAAGTGCGGCTGCCGAAGGGACCGTTCACAGTCTGGTATGGAGAATACGACGGTACTGTAAAGGGTTTTGATATGGTGGTTCTCAAAAAAAGCAAATAGACATGTGCGGTTTGAGATGATATAATGAATCTAAGGTTGGAAAGAAAGCAGACAAGGAGGTCAGATTGACACTTTGTCTGCTTTTTTGGCAATGTGAAGAAGATGAGGCACTCCTAAGAGGAGGCGCACCGCAGGATAAGGAGGATAAGGATGAACAAATACAATAAGCTCTATTTGGCTATGACAGACTTTTTTGCAGGGGATGTAAAGCGGATTCAGCATTTTGTGAAAGTACACAGCTTTGCGAAAATCATAGGTGAAGAGGAAGGATTGGACGGGAAAACACAGGGAATCCTGGAGGCGGCCGCGCTGGTACATGACATAGGTATTAAGCCTGCGGAGGAAAAGTATGGACGAAGTGAGGGGAAACTCCAGGAACAGGAAGGTCCTGTGATAGCAGAAAAAATGCTGCATGAGCTGGAATTTGCCGAGGATGTGATAAAACGTGTGGCCTGGCTCGTAGCACATCACCACACATACAGCCACATAGAAGCTCCGGACCATCAGATCCTTGTGGAGGCTGATTTTTTGGTGAACTTTTATGAGGGTGATATGAATGAAGAGACTATTCGGAAAACTGTGGAGAAAATATTTAAAACCAAAACCGGAAAGAGCCTTGCGGCGGATATGTATTTTCGCAGGCCTGTAAAATTATCAGACACATGGGCCGAGGAGGCGTTGCAGGATCTGGAGGATTTCATAGAAGAACAGGGGGTTTATATCCGGCAGTGACGGGATAAGGAATTATCGGGTACACATTGACTTTTTATTCTGAGGTTGTATAATTTCTAAGGTATAGATAGACAACTTTGAAAGGACAGAAGGAGGAGCTATGAAGTATCTGAGACAATTCTGCATTATTTTACTGTTTTCATTTCTGGGAGAAGGGCTTCATATCGTCCTGCCGCTTCCCGTACCTGCCAGTGTTTACGGTCTGGTTCTGATGCTGGCCGCGCTTCAGACAGGAATCCTGAAAACACATCAGGTAAAGGAATCGGCGGGATTTTTAATTGAGATCATGCCTGTGATGTTCATACCTGCGGCGGCGGGACTGCTGAACTCATGGGGTGTGCTGAAGCCAGTCTTCATCCCGGTTGCGGTTATAACTGCAGTCACTACAGTCTTTGTCATGGCAGTGACAGGGCTTGTGACTCAGGGAATTATACGGAAGGGGAAAAAGAGTGATGAAAACGTTTCTGAGTGATTCTGTTTTTTGGGGAGCAGTTTTAAGCCTGTTGGGTTATGAGGTGGGTCTGCTTCTCAAGAAAAAATTTAAGATGGCAGTCTTTAACCCGCTGCTGATAGGCGTGATCTGTGTGATCGGGGTACTGGCTGTGGGACATATTGATTATGACAGTTATTATGAGGGCGGCAGATATATCAGCTATCTTCTGACTCCGGCCACGGTATGCCTGGCTGTGCCGTTGTACGAACAGATGGGGCTTCTGAGGAAAAACCTGAAAGCTGTGGCAGCGGGTCTCATATCCGGTGTACTTGCCAGCCTTGTCAGTGTATTTCTGTTGGCAAAGCTGTTTGGATTGGACCATGCCCAGTATGTGACACTGCTTCCAAAGTCCATCACCACGGCCATCGGCATGGGTGTATCTGAGGAACTGGGCGGAATTGTTACGATCACAGTGGCGGTTATCATCATTACAGGAATTTTGGGCAATATGATAGGGGAAGTGGTATTTAAGATCTTTCATATCCAGGAGCCTGTGGCAAAAGGGCTGTCTCTGGGGGCATCGTCTCACGCCATCGGAACGGCGAAAGCTATGGAACTGGGTCCGGTGGAAGGTGCCATGAGCAGTCTGGCTATTGCGGTTGCAGGTCTTCTGACTGTGATAGGCGCTTCAGTATTTGCGGGATTTATGTAACAGAAGGGAGCAGTTTGGGATGGAAAAAGGGATCATCACTATTGGAAGGCAGTATGGGAGTCAGGGAAAAGCCATAGGAAAGAAGCTGGCAAGTGCCCTTGGCTGCGCTTTTTATGATAAGGAAGAGCTTACCGGAATTGCCAGGGGAAGAGATTATGAAGAAGTCAGGGAATTTTATGAGGAGCAGCCGGTAGACAGCCTTTTGTATGCCATTGCCATGAATAATGAGGAAGAGGAAGCCGGGCGGATTCCCTTTGCCCGTATCCGGGAATTGTGCGGCAACGGTCCCTGTGTGCTCATCGGCCGCTGCGGGAATGAAATTTTTCGGGGAAACCGGGATGCTGTGAGTATTTTCATACATGGGGATCTGGAAAAGAGAGTCCGATATGTGATGGACACAGAGGGACTTTCCAGGCACAGTGCTGTAAAAAAGATCAACAGGGTAGATGAGGAGAGAGCCTCCTTTCACAGGTATTATACGCACAGGGAATGGGGAAAGGCCGAGGAATATGAAGTATGTCTGGACAGCGGTGTTCTGGGTGCTGACAGAAGTGTGGAGGCAATACTTGGTTATCTCAAAATACGGGGGCTGATCTAAAACGGTAGTTGTTGTGAATGGATAAGGGGAGGATTTCTATGGCATTTTTTGAAAAACCGCTGACCAGGAAAGATGTTTTTTCTATTCCTAATATCATGGGATATTTTCGTATTCTTTTGATCCCTATCTATGTGCTTTTGTATTATCATGCAGAATCCGTAAAAGAATATTATATAGCTGCTGTTCTGGTGGGAATTTCCGGGATCACGGATATGCTGGACGGCAAGGTGGCAAGGCATTTTAATATGATCACGGAGCTTGGAAAAGTTCTGGACCCGGTTGCGGACAAACTGACTTTGGGCGCTATGATCCTCTGCCTGGCTTTTCGGTATGAAAACATGCGCTGGCTTGTGGGGCTGTTTATAGTAAAAGAGGGATTTATGGGTATTATGGGGCTTTTGCTGTCCCATTACAGGGGCAGGAAGCTGGACGGAGCAAAATGGTACGGGAAAGTCTGTACAGCGTTTTCCTATGTGGTGATGTTTGTACTGTTTTTCTTTCTGCGGCTGCCCCTTTCACTGGTGAATGCCCTTATTGTGTGCTGCGGGGTGCTTATGGTGGCTGCTTGGATGCTGTATGTGCCGGTGTTTGTTAAGATGTGGAAAGAAAAATAAAATAAATAGACGGTGATAGTATCACGCGCTTTGTTAAAATGTGGAAAGTTTTATGATTTATGGTTGATTTTTAGAATGTTATTTGCTAAAATAAATATATAAATTTTTACAATAAAATTTACATAGAAGGGGCAAACCCATATGAAGGTTAATATTAAAACCATAAGCGAAAAAACAGGATTTTCACCATCCACGGTCTCAAATGCTTTAAATCGAAAAAAAGGTGTAAATGTAGATACTGCAGCAGAAATCTTTCGTGTGGCGAAAGAATTGGGGTATTCTACTGGACAGAATATAAGTAAAATAAAGTTCGTTATTTATAAAAGAAACGGATTGATCATTGATGACACCCCATTTTTCTCCCTTTTGATCGATGGTGTAGAACAGGAATCCAGAAAATATGGGATGGAAATGGTCATGTGTCATTTGAACAAAACCGACTTGGATTATGAAGAACAGGTTGAACAGATAATCCATGATGAATCTGCAGCGGTTATACTGTTGGGGACGGAATTGATGGAGGAAGATGTTGACTTATATAAAACGGCTACCTGTCCTTTTTTGATGTTGGATTACTGGGCGTGGGATATGTCTTTTAACGGTGTTCTTATTAATAATGCAGATTCGGCTCGATTCGCAGTTGAGTATTTGATTCAAAATGGACATAAAGAAATTGGGTATCTGCAGGGGGATTTTCGCATCAAGGCCTTTCGTTCCAGGTGTGTAGGGTATAAAACAGCGATGGAAAAAGCCGGACTGCCAATCAAAGACGAATACATACTGACGTTGGGGACGACTTTAAATGGTGCATATGAAGATATGTTAAAATACCTTGACAAAATGCAGCGTGTACCGACAGCGTTTTATGCTGATAATGATATGATCGCTTTAGGGGCCATGAAAGCCCTTCAAGAAAAGGGGCACAGGATACCTGAGGATGTATCTATAGTGGGATTTGATGACCTTCCGTTTTCTGAGATCAGTTCTCCTCCCCTTACAACGCTTCGTGTCCCAAAGAGAGAGATGGGGCAGTTAGCAGTTAAAAGGATTATTGATATAGTGAGAGGGGATAGGATAAAAACTAAAAGTCAGGTTTGTACGGCTTTTATTGAAAGAAAGAGTGTTAAACGGCTATATTAAATATTGGATGAGGCGTCTTTTGAGGGCGTCTCTTTTTTTGCGTAAACTTATAAAAACCATTTTGTTATATATTATTCTATAATATTTTATTTTTAATAAAAAATTATTTGTCACATGTAGATGAATTATGTCGAAAAATGTTGAATATGCACAAAAAATCATATATTAATTTATAGAAAACATAAAAAATAAAAAATGTATTGAAATATATAATTAAAAATGATAATATAAATTTATATTAAAAATAACAAAATATTTATATAATAATTTAAATGTTTTGTAAAAACAAATATGGAGGGATTTTTATGAAAGCAAAACGTATTATGGCTTTAGCAGCGATTTCGTCAGTGATTTTGTCTATGTTTCTTGGGGGCTGTGGTAATGACAGCGGGGAAAAAGAGAATGTGAAGCAGGAGGAGAATACAGAGCAGAATACAGAGAAGGAAAAAGAAAAAGAATCTGATGATAAGGTGACCGAGGTTACATTTTGGGGATTATCCCAACAGGAAAATTATGAACCTATTGCAGAAGCTTTTAACGAAGAACATAAAAATATCAGGGTTAAAATATCTAATTATGATACGGATGGTATTAAGGATGCCTGTAAAGTGGCAGCATCTTCAAAAACATTACCTAATATGTGGTTTAATTGGGGCGGAAGTCTTGGAGGTTTTTATGTAGATAATGGTCTCACTTATAATTTGAATGATTATGCGGAAGAACATGGGTGGAAAGAAAAATTCAATGACAGTGCTCTGAACTTATGTACATATGATGGTAAAATATCAGGATATCCCAGCAGCTATAATATTTTGGGTGTATTTTACAGAAAAGATGTATTTGATAAATATGGGTTGGAAGTACCCTCTACATTCGAGGAATTTGAATCTGTATGTGAAACCTTAAAAGAAAATGGTATCACGCCTATGTATGCCGGTGGGTTAAACGGATGGCATACAATGCGTTATGTGGAACTTCTGATTGAACATTATGCCGGATCAAAACAGCATGATGAAATGAATTTATTTAATGAGAGTTATGATAATGAAAATGTGACAAAGGCATTTGAAAAGTATAAAGAATGGGTTGATAAAGGATATTTCCCGGATGGATTTTTAACATTAGACGCTAATGATACATTAATGCCTCTTGCGAATGGAGAATGCGCAATGACTATTGAAGGACAATGGCAGGATTCTAATATAGTCAAAAACGGGTTGGATATGGAACAATATGGGGCATTCGCTTTTCCGGCAGGTGAGACAAACAGGCTTTCCTCATTTGCAGATATGATTCAGTTTAATGCGGATAATACAGAGGAAGAATTAAATGCTTGTATTGAGTTTATTGATTATTATTTCAGCCATGTTTTGGAATATGCTGAGAATTATAGTCTTCCAATGCCTACAAAAGATTCTCCTATGCCGGAAGGTCAGCCAAACGTGGAAATCTTAATTAAACAGGGAGAAGAAAACGGAACTTTTACTATTACAGATCAGGCATTTCCAACGGAAGTGGCAGATGTGTTATTCAACTGCCAGGATGCCATTGCTAATGGGCAAATGGAACCCAAAGAAGCAGGTGCAGATATTCAGGCCGCAATAGAATCCTACAATAATAAATAATTGATAAAAGCGGGCATTTATGCCCGCTTTCCTTTACAAAATTAAGCGTAATGGGAGTGTGAAAATGAAGAATAAAAAGAAAAAATATAATAAAACAGATAAAACAGCATGGCTTTTTTTGCTTCCCGCAGGTATTATTTACATTTCAGTTATTGTAGCGCCGATATTTTATTCACTTTTTATTAGCTTATACAAGTGGAATGGTATTGGAGATAAAGTATTTGTAGGGCTGGCAAATTATAAGAGTTTGTTTAGCGGGGATAAAACTTTTCATACTGCGATAATCAATAATTTGGTTTGGATTGTTCTGACAATATTTATAACGATGTCAGTGTCTCTGGCTTTTGCGGTTGTTTTAAATAAAAAGTTTATCGGAAGAACATTTTTTAGAGGCTTTTTTTATTTCCCATGTGTCATTGCACCGATTGCAGTAGCCATTATATGGAGATGGATTTATAACCCTTCAATGGGATTTATCAACGAGTTTTTTGAATTGATCGGACTAAACTTTACACAATCTTGGATATCAGACCCTAATGTCAGTCTTTATGCTGTTTTTATGGCATCTCTATGGCAGGCTATAGGACAGCCGATGATTTTATTTTTAGCAGGTCTTCAGGCCATTTCACCAGACGTTTTAGAGGCGGCAACTATTGACGGGGCAAATGGATATAAAAAATTTTTTATGGTAACAGTACCGCTTTTAAAAGATACATTTGTAATTGTAATAGCCACGCTGATCGTAGCGGCCATGAAAGTTTTTGATGTTGTACAGGGTCTTACAGGCGGTGGACCAAATGATTCAACACAGATGATTTCAACATATATGTATTCACAAGTTTTTAAATATAATAATGTAGGATATGGTACTGCGATTGCTTGTGTTATGGTTTTTATGATGTTAATAGTGATTGTTCCGTATGTATCGTTCACAGCAAAAGAAGATTGACCTGGGGGTAAGAAATATGGAAGGGAAAGCAAAGAAAATTTCTAAAAAAGTAATGCTATATCTGATACTGATCATACTGGTATTAATATGGATTGTGCCAATATTTACTTTAGTCGCAACGTCAATTAAAAGTAAAGCAGATTTTTATACAGGAATAAGCCTTTTTAGTCTGCCGGAAACAATGGCCTGGGATAATTTTTCTAATGCGATCACAAAGGGAAATTTATTTCGGTATATGAAAAATGATCTTATTGTTTCCTGTCTAAAGGTACCGCTGGGGATTTTTATTGAAGCCCTTGCTGCCTTTGCATTGACAAGACTTTATATCAGATACAGAACAGGAACATTTATTTTTTTCTTAGTAGGAATGATGCTGCCTTTACAGACTGCGTTAGTTCCGATCAATATTATTTATAGTAAACTTGGATTACTAAATACGTATTTTGGTCTCTTTTATGTTTACATAGGTTTTGGCATTTCCTTTGGTATATTGATCTTAAGAGGATTTTTCAATGGAATACCAAAAGATATTGATGAAGCAGCTTATATAGATGGATGTAACAAATGGCAATTATTTTATAAGATCATACTTCCGATCGCAAAACCGGCAATAGCAACACTTGTGATCACTGATTTTTTATCAACATGGAATGAATACTTATTAGCAAGTGTCATTATCAATGATAATTCCATGAAAACAGTACCGGTGGGAATTATGACTTTTGTTGGAGAACACGGTACTGATTATGGATATTTATGCGCAGGTGTATTGATTTCAGTGATTCCTGTATTATTTGTTTATTTGATCTTCCAGAGATATTTTGTGGAAGGAATGGCCGGAGCAATTAAAAGCTGAAGCAAAAAAATGATTTGTTGTGAGGAGAATTTGGGAGATGGAAAAATTAAGATATAAACAAACAGTTGAGAAATGGGATGTATTTCAGATAGAAATTAAAGGATATGAAGGGGGAAATCCATTTACAGACTATTGGATACGCGGAATATTTGAAAATGAAAATGAAAAAACGGAGGTAGAAGGATTTTATGATGGTGACGGTATGTATAAAGTCCGTTTTATGCCGTCCTTTGAAGGAATCTACTATTTTGAGATATTAGGGAA
Organism: Blautia coccoides; assembly: GCF_034355335.1. Lineage (NCBI taxonomy): Bacteria > Bacillati > Bacillota > Clostridia > Lachnospirales > Lachnospiraceae > Blautia > Blautia producta. The sequence continues at coordinate 4,702,254 of NZ_CP136422.1, read as the reverse complement.
TGCTTTGGAAACAAAATTGTCCGGTACTTTTGAGGTGACAGCTCCGTCTGAAAATAACCATGGTCCTGTCAGAGTGGCCAATACATATCATTTTGCATATGAAGATGGTACGCCATATTATCCGCTTGGGACAACTTGTTACGTATGGAATTTGCAATCAGATGAAAGAATAGAGGAAACGTTAGAGACTTTACGTCTGAGCGCATTTAACAAGATACGTTTTTGTATTTTTCCGAAACATTATGATTATAATTTGGGGGAACCCAGATCTTATCCATATGAAGGAACACCTATGGATTCCAGTATACTGACAAAAGAAAATTTTAGTGAATATACTGGAAAAACAGAGGGAAACATATGGGATTTTAAAAAATTTAATGTAGAACATTTTCAGCATATAGAGAAATGTATCCTTGCTTTGCGGGATATGGGGATAGAAGCTGATTTAATAATCATGCATCCATATGACAGATGGGGATTTTCATGTATGGAACCGGAGGAAGATGATTTATATTGGAAATATGTGATTTCCCGTTTTAGTGCATATAGAAATATTTGGTGGTCGTTAGCCAATGAGTACGATTTATTTGAACATAAATCGGTAAGTGACTGGGAACGGTATGCAAAAATAATTTGTGAAAAGGATCCATACAAACACTTAAGATCTATACATAACTGTATACCTTTTTATGATTATAATCGTCCCTGGATAACACATTGCAGTATACAGAGACAAGATCTTTATAAGAGTTCAGAATTTGTGAATGAGTGGAGAAAAATATATAAAAAACCTATAGTGCTGGATGAAATCGCATATGAAGGAAATATACAGCATGGGTGGGGAAATATCAGTGGAAAAGAAATGGTGAGACGTTTTTGGGAAGCAGCTTGCAGGGGTGGGTATCCGGGACACGGCGAAACCTATCTGAATCCATCAAATGTTCTTTGGTGGTCTCATGGAGGAAAATTATATGGAGAAAGTCATAAAAGATTTGGATTTTTAAGTGAGATAATGAAGCAAACACCAGGCATTGGACTTGCTCCCTATGATAATGGCGCTTGGGATGAAATATGTGCAGTACCGGAATCTACTGCCCTTGGGATAATAAAGAAAGAATATTTCCTTTATTATTACAGTTTTATGCAGCCGTCATTCAGAGAATTTTATTTTGACGATAGCACAGAGTATGAGGTGGAAGTTATTGATACATGGGATATGACTATAAAAAGGACTGGGGTTTACCACGGAAAATTTAAAATAGTTTTACCTGGGAAACAGTTTATGGCAATCCGCATTAGAAAGGTTGGATTGTGATCACAAGAGTGTTTAACAACTGAGCAAGAATCACATTGTTAAAGGTGATTCTGTATGGACTTTTACTCGCAACTGTATGGGCACTGAACAGTTACGATATTTATTTGTAGAGAAAGCAGGGTGTATGACATTGAAAAAAATAAAATTAGGGTTTGCCCCAACACGAAGGAGTATTTTCAGTGCTCCGGATGCTGTAAAATATGCGGATCTGACAAGAGAAAGACTGCGTGAGCTGGATGTGGATTTTGCAGATATTAAGGACATCAATGAAGAAGGCCTTCTGTACAGGGAAGCGGACAGAATAAAAATCGCAGAGAAATTCAAAGCTGAGAAAGTGGACGGACTTTTCTTCCCACACGGCAATTTCGGAACAGAATATGAAGTTGCCAGACTGGCGAAAGAGCTGAATGTTCCGGTCCTTTTATGGGGACCGAGAGATGAGCGTCCCGATGAAAATGGTGTCCGTCTCCGCGACAGCCAGTGCGGACTTTTTGCGACGGGCAAGGTCTTAAGACGATTCGGGGTACCTTTTACCTATATGACAAACTGCCGCCTGGAGGACCCGGAATTTGAGAGGGGAATCAGGGATTTTTTGGCAGTGTGCAATGTGGTGAAGGTGTTCAGAGGAATAAGAATTCTGCAGATAGGCCCCCGCCCGTTTGACTTCTGGAGTACCATGTGCAATGAGGGAGAACTTCTTGAGAGGTTTCATATACAGCTCTCTCCCATACCGATCCCGGAACTGACAAGTGAGATGAAAAGAGTGAAGGAAGAGGGCACTGAAGTAGCAAAGATAATGACATACTGCCACGACAATATGTGTATTAAAATAAAGGAAAATGAACTGGAAAATGTGGCTGCCCTGAAGGCGGCCATGAAGAATCTGGCTGAGAAATACGGATGCAGTGCCATAGCGATCCAGTGTTGGAACGCACTTCAGGGGGAAATCGGGATCATGCCCTGTGCGGCCAATTCCCTGCTGAATGAGGAAGGGATCCCTGTGGTGTGCGAGACAGACATCCACGGTGCCATAACAGCACTTCTCGCGGAGGCGGCAGGTATGGATGAGGCCAGAACCTTCTTTGCGGACTGGACTGTGAGACATCCGGACAATGAAAACGGAGAACTTTTACAGCACTGCGGTCCATGGCCTGTCTCCGTGGCAAAGGAGAAACCGACGATTGGCTATCCTCTGGCATTTGATCATCCCGGCGCTGTGGAAGCGGAGGCAAAACACGGGGATATGACACTGTGCCGTTTTGACGGGGACAATGGAGAATACTCCCTGCTTCTGGGACATGCAAAAGGGGTGGAAGGACCATATACAAAAGGGACCTATGTCTGGGTTGAGGTGGAAAATTTGAAGCGTCTGGAGGCGAAACTGGTGGAGGGGCCATATATCCATCACTGTGTGGGAATCCACAAGGATGTGGTGCCGGTGCTCTACGAGGCATGTAAGTATATAGGTGTAAAACCGGATTTGTATGATCCCATTGAGGAACAGGTTAAGGCATATTTGAGAGGTGAATGAGATGGAAAATCTGAAAGCGAAAGTGTTTGATCTTCGTAAAGATACAGTTGACATTATTATGGCCGGAAAGGGAGGCCATATCGGAGGCGATATGAGCGTCATGGAGATCCTGACAGCGCTGTATTTCCGTGTCATGAATGTTTCTCCTGACAAAGCAGATGATCCGGACAGGGACCGTTTTGTCCTCAGCAAAGGACATTCCATGGAAGCCTATTATGCAGTGCTGTGCGCAAAAGGTTTCCTTGACCTGGAGGATGTAAAAGAAAAGTTTTCAAAGTTCGGTTCCCCTTATATTGGACATCCGAACAACAAACTACCGGGGATTGAAATGAATTCAGGTTCTCTTGGACATGGACTTCCCGTATGCGTGGGAATGGCTCTGGCGGCAAAGATGAACAGAAAACAATACAGAGTCTATACGGTTATGGGAGACGGTGAACTGGCCGAAGGTTCTGTATGGGAGGGAGCTATGGCGGCCAGACAGTATCATCTGGACAATCTCTGTGCAGTGGTGGACAGAAACAGACTGCAGATTTCCGGTTGTACGGAAAATGTGATGGGACATGATGATCTGGCAGAGAGATTTTCCTCCTTCGGATGGCATGTGATCTGTGTGTGCGGAAACGATTTGGATGAACTTTTGCAGGCATTTTCCCAGGCTTCACAGACAAAGGGAAAGCCGAGCGTCATCATAGCGAACACCATAAAAGGCTTCGGTTCTCCTGTTATGGAAAACAAGGCAGACTGGCATCACAAGGTACCCACCCGGGAGGAATATGACCGGATTGTCAGTGATTTCGCCGCAGGAAAGGAGGCAGCTCTTCATGAATAAGACAGCAAATAAGCAGGTAATATGCCAGGTATTAATGGAGAAAGCTAAGACAGACAAGGACATTGTGGTGCTTTGCAGTGACTCCCGCGGGTCCGCATCCATGACACCGTTTGCAGACGGGTTTCCGGAGCAGTTTGTGGAGGTGGGCATTGCGGAACAAAATCTGGTGAGCATTTCCGCTGGCCTGGCAAAGTGCGGAAAGAAGGCTTATGCAGTATCCCCTGCCTGCTTCCTGTCCACCAGAAGCTACGAGCAGGCCAAGGTGGATGTGGCATATTCCAATACGAATGTAAAACTGATCGGCATCAGCGGCGGCATCAGTTACGGCGCTCTTGGCATGAGCCATCATTCTGCCCAGGACATCGCCGCCATGTCCGCGGTCCCCAATATGAGAGTGTACATACCAAGCGACAGAAATCAGACCAAATGCCTGACAGAAGCCCTGCTAAAGGATGAAAAACCGGCCTATATCCGGGTGGGAAGAAATGCGGTGGAGGATGTCTATGAAGAGGGAAACTGTCCTTTTGAAATGGATAAGGCCACTGTGGTGAAAGAGGGAAAAGATGTGCTCATCGTGGCATGCGGCGAGATGGTAAAGCCTGCAAAGGATGCAGCAAAGATCCTGAAAAAAGAGGGGATCAGTGCAGCGGTTCTGGATATGTACTGTGTTAAGCCTTTTGACAAAGATACCCTGATCTGGATGGCTTCCGGTGTAAAGGCCGTCATAACAGCAGAAGAACACGCACCGTTCGGCGGCCTTGGAAGTATGGTGAGCCAGGCGGTGGGATGTGAATGTCCGAAAACAGTTGTAAATATGTCCCTGCCCGATGCACCTGTGATCACAGGAACATCAAAAGAAGTTTTTGATCATTATGGATTAAATGCGGAAGGGATAGCAAAAAAAGCTGGGGAGTTGGTCTGATATGGACAGATATATACTTGGAATCGACCAGAGCACACAGGGGACAAAAGCACTGCTTTTTGACTGTGGGGGAGCCTTGCTTGCCCGTGCGGATTTGCCCCACAGACAGATGATCGACAGCAGGGGATGGGTGGAGCATGACCCGGAGGAGATATACAAAAATACTGTACAGTCGGTAAAAAACGTGGTGGAGAAAGCCGGTATCGATAAAAACCTGATAGCGGGTATAGGTATCAGCAATCAGAGGGAGACTGCCCTTGCCTGGGATAGAGAGGGCAGGCCTGTATATCATGCTGTTGTCTGGCAGTGCGCCAGAGGCGAAGAAATCTGTGAAAGAATCGCAGACAGTGCAGAGATGATCAGGGAAAGGACAGGACTTAAGCTCTCCCCTTATTTTTCAGCGGCAAAGATTGCCTGGATACTGGAAAACGTGGAGGATGCCCGGGAAATGGCAGAGCAGGGAAGGCTGTGTTACGGAACCATGGACAGTTTTCTAGTATACCGGCTTACCGGTAATAGGTCATATCAGACAGATTATTCCAACGCGTCAAGAACCCAGCTTTTTAACATCAGGACACTTGCCTGGGACGAAGATATCTGTCATGTTTTTGGGATTCCGCCTGAGAATCTGCCCTGTGTGACAGATTCCAACGGCTATTATGGAGAGACGGATTTTGAAGGATTCCTGGATAAACCGGTTCCCATCCATGGGGTGCTGGGGGATTCACACGGCGCCCTTTTTGGGCAGGGATGCCTGGAGCCGGGAATGGTGAAAGCCACTTACGGCACCGGTTCCTCTGTGATGATGAATGTGGGAAATACGCCGGTATTCAGCAGCCACGGCGTGGTTTCTTCCCTGGCCTGGGGAATGGACGGGCAGGTCAATTACGTGCTGGAGGGAAATATCAACTATACCGGAGCTGTGATCAGCTGGCTGCAGAATGATCTTCAGATGATCGCCTCCGCGGCGGAGACAGAGCGCCTGGCAAGAGAAGCGGCGCCGGAGGACAGGACATATTTTGTCCCGGCGTTTACCGGCCTCGGTGCTCCGTATTGGGACAGCACTGCCACAGGAATTCTCTGCGGGATCACCAGGACTACCCGGAAAGCGGAGATGGTGCGTGCAGGACTTGACTGTATCGCATACCAGATCACTGACATATTAAAGGCAATGGAGGAGGACGCGGGAATACCTATCCGGGAACTCCGGGCAGACGGCGGCCCTACAAAAAACTCTTATCTCATGCAGTTTCAAAGTGATATGGCAGGTATACCGGTGCAGGTGCCCGAAGCGGAAGAACTGTCAGGGATCGGAGCGGCTTATGCGGCAGGGATCGGTCTTGGCATCTATGAGAAAGAGGAGCTTTTTGTGAAGATAAAGAGAACCTCCTTTACCCCCCGGATGGAGAACAGTCTTGTGGATAAAAAGTATACCGGTTGGAAAAACGCGGTGGATATGGTTCTTAAAAAATAAAGTTTACAGCCGGCAGACAGGGTGTGCTCCGTTTGGGAGGGCGCCCTTTGCTGCTGTTCAAAGCATAGACTCTGTATCTGGTTACTATTCAGTTTTTCGGCTTCATAGCAGCAAAAGCATGTACACGGACTGCAAAAACCGCATCTGTGCATTAAAAAATATTTTATTTGCCAAATGAGGCAATATCCTCTATACTGAATAATATATCTTGTAAATTTTTCCGGTTTGGTATGTGCCGGGGAAATAGTCTTTTATGTACGGAGGAAAGCGAGGAGGAACTATGCAGGCGCGTGATGAACAGGAAAGCAGCCGGGAGCTTGAAGAGGAGAAAAGGCTGGAGAGCATAATACCTGCAATGCTGGAGACTTGCAGACAGTTAAAGGCAGCCAGAGAACTGGTCAAAGAATGTCTTATAGAAGAGTTTCATGTGAAGGAAGAATTCGCGGATGGGATTTTGAAGGATTACCGTGTTTCTGAAGAGGAGAGCACGGAGAAATGAATACATATAAAAAACCAATGCTGGAAAGAGTCTGGGTGGTCTGCGGACTTGCTGTCTTATGTAATGCACTCTGGGGCAGCGCTTTTCCAAGTATAAAGATCGGATACAGACTTTTTGAGATACCCGGAGACAGCCCGGCTTCCCAGATTTTATTTGCAGGCATGCGCTTTGCCCTGGCAGGACTGCTGGCTGTGGGGTTTGGAAGTATCCTTCAGAGAAAGGTACTGATACCAAAGAGAAAGTCATGGGGAAATATTGTGAAGCTCTCCATGTTTCAGACGATTTTACAATATGTGTTTTTCTATTTGGGGCTGGCTCATACGACAGGTGTGAAAGGCTCCATTATAACGGCATCCAATACCTTTTTAAGTATATTGGTTGCAAGTCTTGTCTTCCGTCAGGAGAAACTGACCGGCCGGAAGATCGCCGCGTGTATTGTAGGCTTCGCCGGAGTGGTGCTGGTGAACCTGAACGGCAGCGGCATGGGAGCAGGCATGAAAATAAATGGCGAAGGATTTCTTATGGTATCCGTGACTGCCTATGCTTTCGCGTCCAGCCTTCTCAAAATATATTCACGTGATGAGGACCCTGTGGTATTGAGCGGATATCAGTTTATGATAGGTGGTCTTGTCATGATGGTCTGTGGCTTCTTGCTGGGCGGGCGTATCCATACCGTTTCCCCAAAGGGGGTGGCCATGCTGATATATCTGGCACTTATTTCCTCAGTGGCATTTTCAGTCTGGGGTATTTTGCTGAAGTATCATCCGGTATCCAGAATTGCCATTTTTGGATTTACCAATCCTGTGTTTGGGGTGGTTTTATCTTCGGTTTTTCTGCACGAGCAGAATCAGGCGGAGGGATGGAAGATCGTGACAGCACTTTTGCTGGTATGTACCGGTATCCTACTACTGAATTACCAGAAGGCGGAGAAGAGGGAAGTGAATACATCTGTCAATTGAATTTGCAGGGGAAGTTAACCCTTGAGACGATACAGGCACATCTGCGTGCGGCAAAATATGCTGTATGCAGATGTGCCTGTTGTGACTGCCGAAACATAAGTTCAGGTACTTTCCCGGGTTTCCTTCCGGTACTGGCGGGCACTTTTATTATAGTATTTTCGGAAGGCTGCGGAGAAATGCTCCACAGATGAGTACCCCAGCTCCTCCGCAATGGAGGATATGCTGCGGTCTGAATAGGTGAGCAGAATAGAGGCAGCCGACATGCGGGCATCTCCTTTTTTTTGCAGAAATGTTTTGCCGTATATGTCCTGCATAAGCCGCTCGGTCTGTCTGCACCCAAGTCCAAGTCTCCCGGAAAGTTGTTCCAGTGTGAGGACAGGGTAGTCATACAGAAAAGATTCCTCTATGATAAAGTCCTGGGCCTCAGCCGGTGTTGCGGGACTGAAATGATGAAGGGCTTTTGCTCCCCCCTGATAATTCCGTATCATCTGTACGATAAGCTGCCGCAGGAGCGTTTCCACGCAGACCGTATAGCCTGTTTTCTGTTCTTTCAGTTCCTGGAAAAGCTGCTCCATCGTGTTATGGATCTGGCAGTTGTCCTGTCCGATCCAGAACGTTTTTTCTGTGAACAGATGGTCCAGTCCGTCCGTTTTTTTATCTCCGGAAGAAGTGCGGCGTACTCTTAAATAAATGCAGTAGTCTGCCATGGGATTGCCCTGGACGGATATCTGGGCGTGGGCTACATGGGGGCCTGCCATATAAAGGGTGTTAGGGGTGATCTCGTATGTCTTTTCCCCTACCTTTATGTATCCGCAGCCGGAGGCTACATAGTGGATCTCATAACTGTTATCCCCATGGCTGTGGCTGGGAATGATGCGGTGCAGGTCTTCATATGCGATATTGAGTGTACGGAATTGGGTGCTGCCTATGGTAAAGTTAATATCCAGATTATTGTATTGGATAAACATTTGATCACTCCTAAGTGAAATCCTGTTACTTTTTTGCTGACAGAATCGTTATAAAGCTTCTATAAAATGGACAGGATACTGTTCCCAGTATATTTTAAAGACACGGTCCTTCTGCCCGTCAAAATTAAGCTGATACATGCGGAAGGTTACAGGAAAATCCTTGGGCTGCCACTGCTCCTCGTAGGAATACTGATAAGTCATGCCGATTTTTTTCATGACCTCCCCGCTTCTGGGATTATTCACATCGTGGGTGGCAGTGATGAAAGGTAGGCCGGAAGCCTTCAGCTTTTCCACCACAGCGAGGCTGGCTTCTGTTATGATCCCTTTATGCCAGAAATCCTTTCGCAGTCCATAGCCGAAATCATGACTGTCATCACTGCTTACATTGACATATCCGATTGGAACGTTATCTGTTTTTAAGCAGACAGCATACCGGTATCCCGACGGTTGTCGGTAGGTGTCCAGATATTGCTTCTGCAGATATTCTTCGGCTTCCTCCTGCGTTCTTGGCGGGAACATGGGGAGAAATGTGTTTACCTCCTTGTCGCTGAGGATACGGAAAAGTGCCGGGGCATCATCAGGGGTAAATCTTCTGAGAATAAGCCGTTGGGTTTCCAATGCAGGCGTGTTTTCTGTAGAAGGGAGATCATGGTTTTTTAGGGGACTGACAGCGGTCCGGGCAATGGCAGTATTGTAGCTGCCCTCATATGGGCTGTCTGAGGTATTAGAAATCTGCATGAGGTCCTCCTTTTCTGTGATCTGCAGTTACAGAACGAAATAGTAACAAAATTATAGCACGAATGGAGAAAAAATGATATAGATATTGAATATACATCCAATACCGATTATTATGTATATAGTACGAAATTTGCTGAGACAGCCTAAGGAGGATTATGAGAAAAAAACGTAGAAAAGCGGACCTGGTACTGAGATTTTTCCAGGGTTCAAAAAAGTATTTTTTAGTGGCAGTGCTGGCCTCGCTGGTCACAACCGGATTAAATTCCCTTACACCACAGATATTTAGGTTTACCGTGGACTCTGTGCTGGGCGGGGATAAATATAAATATTTATCAGAGCATCTGTGGATCATGGCTCTGATGCTGGTAGGAGTGGCACTTTTTTCCGGAGCGGCACTTTTTTTGAGCCGTGCTTATACTGCCAAAGCGGGAGAGAATTTTGCCAAGAACATGAGGGATGCGCTGTTTTCCCATGTGCAGAGGCTTCCTATGGAATGGCACGATAGACATCAGACAGGTGATATTATTCAGCGCTGCACCTCAGATGTGGAGGTGATCCGCAACTTTGTAGTCACGCAGCTTTTGGAGGTGTTCCGTACGGTATTTCTGGTAACGGTCTCCTTTGCAATGATGTTTTCCATGAATGTGAAGCTGTCCGTTATAGTTCTGTTTTTCGTGCCGTTAGTTGCGCTGTACTCCACGATTTTTTACCGTCTGATCGCAGGGCGTTTTACAACGGCCGACGAAGCGGAAGGGGAATTATCCACTGTGGTGCAGGAGAATGCCACAGGTGTCCGGGTGGTGCGGGCTTTCGGCAGGGAAAAGTTTGAGATGGAACGTTTTTATGAGAAAAATAACGCATTTGCGGAGTTGTGGATCAAGCTTGGCACCTTGTCTGGGCTTTACTGGGGAATCGGGGATCTGATCACCGGTCTGCAGGTGGTTGCGGTGATCGTTCTTGGGGCAGCGGAGGCTGTACACGGGAATATTTCCGTGGGAGAATTTATTGCGTTTGCCTCTTATAATACGACTTTAGTATGGCCTATCCGCGGACTTGGACGAATCCTCTCGGACATGAGTAAGGCGGGTGTTTCTTTTGAACGTGTGGATTATATCATACGGGCTGAGGAGGAAGAGTACCAGGACAAAAAAGAGTATAAAAAACAGGAAGAACCTCAGAGCTATGACATTGCATTTTCTCATGTGAACTATGGATATAAGGATGGGAAAGAGGTGCTTTCAGATGTCTCCTTCTCTATCCCCCAGGGCAGTACACTGGGAATCCTGGGCGGTACCGGCAGCGGCAAGTCCACGATCATGCAGCTCCTCAACCGGTTATATGAGCTGGAGAAAGGACAGGGAGATATCACGCTGGGAGGAAAAAATATCAGGGAAATTCCACTGGAATGGATCAGAAAGAATGTGGGAATGGTGCTCCAGGAACCATTTCTCTATTCCAGGACCATAAAAGAAAATATCGCTGCGTCTGTGCCGGAGGCCACCTTTGAGGAAATCAGGCAGGCGGCTAAAGTGGCCTGTATTGATGAGGCGATCATGAATTTTCCGGATGGGTATGAAACGCTGGTGGGTGAGAGAGGAGTAACGTTGTCAGGAGGCCAGAGACAGAGGATCGCCATAGCCAGAATGCTGCTTCAGAAAGCACCTGTTATGATATTTGACGACTCTCTTTCAGCAGTGGATTCCCAGACAGATTCCAAGATCAGGAAAGCGCTTCTGGAGAACAGAAGAGATGCCACTGTGATCCTCATCTCCCACAGGGTGACCACATTGATGAGCGCAGATAAGATCATGGTGCTGAACCAGGGAAGAATTGAAGAGATGGGGACACATCAGGAGCTGATCAAACAACAGGGAATCTACAGAAAGATTTATGACATTCAGATGAGCCAGGACGACAGAATGCAGATGGAGGTGTAAAATGGCGGCATACGAAGAACAGGATTATAACAAACCCTTCAGCTTTAAAACATGGGCTAAAATGCTGCCCTTTTTTAAGCCTTATACGAAATTTTTTGCTGTTACCATTGGCCTGAATCTGATCCTGGCGGGAATTGATGTGCTGGTTCCGCTGTTTCAGAGCTATGCCATAGACAACTTTATCGCGCTGAACACATTAAAAGGGCTGAATATTTTTGCTTTGGTCTATGTGGCCATGATCGTGACCCAGACAGTATCCGTGTATATATCCGTTCACGCAGCCACGACCATCGAGATGAATGTGGGAAAGGATCTGAAGAAAGCACAGTTTGAGCATCTCCAGACCTTATCATTTTCTTATTACAATACAACTCCGGTGGGATATATCCATGCCAGGGTCATGAGTGATACACTCAAGATAGCGGGTATGATCGCGTGGGGGCTGGTGGATATGTTCTGGGCATTTATCTATGTGATCAGCGTATTTGTGATCATGTTTCTGCTCAATTGGAAGCTGGCTTTGATCATCATGCTGATCGTGCCGTGTATTGCGGTTCTGACCGTTTATTTCCAGAATAAGATTCTTCACTGGAACAGAAGAGTGCGGAAGGTCAACTCCCAGATCACCAGCGCGTACAATGAAGGGATCACCGGTGTAAGGACATCAAAGAGCATGGTGATAGAGGAGGACAATCAGAATAACTTCCGCGGGATCACTAAGAATATGCACCAGGCAGCAACAAAGTCTGCCATGCTTAACGCCATATATATTCCGACTATTTTATTTTTCAGTTCTGTGGCGGCAGCCATTGTACTGGCACAAGGCGGATACATGGTGCAGAGCCAGATAATGCAGCTGGGAACTCTGTCAGTGTTTATCTCCTACGCAGTGGTTATTTTTGAGCCCATACAGCAGCTTGCCCGTCTTCTGGCAGATCTGATATCCTGCCAGGCCAGTATTGAGAGGGTTATGGATCTGCTGGAGCAGCAGCCCAATGTGACAGACACCCCGGAAGTAATAGAAAAATATGGGGATATGTTTGAGGCAAAGAAGGAAAACTGGGAGAGGATAGAGGGGGACATTGTCTTCGAGGATGTCTCTTTCCGGTATCCGGACGGAAAGGAATACGTGCTGGAACATTTTAATCTGCATGTGCCGGCGGGAATGAACGTGGCCATCGTGGGGGAGACCGGGGCGGGAAAATCTACTCTGGTGAACCTGCTGGGCAGGTTTTTTGAACCCACGAAAGGGCGTATCCTTATCGACGGAAAAGATTACCGGGAGCGCTCCCAGCTCTGGCTTCACAGCCAGATCGGATATGTGCTGCAGAATCCCCACCTTTTTTCAGGCACGCTTTATGACAATATCCGATACGGACGTCTGGAGGCCACAGACGAGGAGGTCAGGGAGGCGGCCAGGAAGGTTTCGGCAGATATTGTGGCAGGAAAACTGGAGAAAGGGTATGAGAGCAATGTGGGGGAGAGCGGTGGCAGGCTTTCCACAGGTGAAAAGCAGCTTATATCTTTTGCCAGGGCGATTCTGGCAAATCCAAGTATCTTTGTTCTGGATGAGGCCACATCCTCCATTGATACCCAGACGGAACAGCTCATACAGGAGGCCACAGACCAGCTTTTGAAAGGCCATACCTCTTTTGTCATTGCCCACAGGCTTTCCACCATCCGGCAGGCAGATTTGATCCTGGTGGTGAAGGATGGAAAGATCATAGAAGAGGGAAGCCACAGAGAACTGCTGAGACAGAAAGGGTATTACTATGATTTGTATTCCAGGCAGTTTGAGGAGGAATCTGCCATGCAGATTTTGGCCGGAGAAAATGGAATTTAGGAAGGAAATAAAAATCCCGCAGGCTTGTAAGGTAAAGCCTGCGGGATTTGATTTATGACTTTTCTGCAAACAGAACACTGCGGTTGCGCCCGTTTTGTTTTGCCTGGTAGAGTGCTCTGTCAGCCTCCAAAATGGCAGTTTCCAGAAGTCCGGGTTTCCATTCTCCGCGAAAGGAGATGCCCACACTGACTGTCACGGAAGTGTCACCGCCATGGGGGATAGGGATTTTCGCAGACGCGATGGACGTGCGGATCTGCTCCGCTTTTTCCATTATGGCTTCTGAGGAGATTCCGGTGGTTACCAGAATAAACTCTTCACCCCCGTACCTGACTGCGTGAAAATTTTCATCTTCCGCGCAGGAGGACAAGACGGAGGCAATAGCCTTGAGGCATTCATCTCCCTGCTGATGGCCGTAGCGGTCATTATACTGTTTGAAAAAGTCAATGTCCAGCAGCAGGACAGCCAGGGAACCCATGTGGATCCCGTACTTTTCCAGGGGTGTTTTCACGGATTCTTCCAGATAGCGCCTGTTTCCAAGCGCAGTGAGGGTATCGGTCATGGACAGCAGGTCCAGCTTTTCGTTGGCGGCCTGCAGCTCCAGATTCTTCTGGTCAATGACAATCTTATCGTATATGCCAGTCAGCCGCGCCTGGTACATACGGTATGAATAGACAATGGACAACAGGCAGATAAAAATGCTGTTTACCAATGTACTGAACACATTTTCCTGTCCATACGGGGTCCTGAGCACCAGTATGTTGGTCAGGATACAGGTGAAAATAAACAGAATGCTTAAAATATATGGCGACAGTATAAGAAAAGCAGCCATCATAGGAAGAAAGGAACAGTATACAACAATACTCAGATCACCCAGCGCATCCAGATAGGAGATGCTGCAGACCCAGAGAGACAACAGAATGCCGAAAACTGCACAGAGCTTGAAGTGCAGTCTCCAGTTATTTTTGGCCCGTCTGTGTAAGGATAGGAGCACCAGCAGTCCCACCGCCATTACAGCATAGGCTATCACATAACGGAGTCTGCGAAAGCTGTAGAAGATACTGCCGGGACGAAGGGTAAAGACTAGGATCAAAAATAGCTGCATGACCAGCATAACATAGGCAATGACTCGCTCTGACTTGTAATTTAAAGAGACCATTCCCAATTCCAGCTGGTCCCTGTATTTTTCTTCATAAGGAAAATGAATAAGAGAATATAATTTATCTTTTAGCATGGAAAATCCCCTATGTAAATAAACCATTAGATACTCTCACATTATATAATAGAATGTGATGAAAAGCAAAAGAAAGCACAAAAAAATTGCAGTGAGCTGCTGCGGGCCGGTCACAGAGTGTACAGCAGCCAGCAGAGTGCTGAAGGACGGAATTCATAAGACCAAAATCCATAAGGAAAGTCATTGCCAACAGAAACGGAGGTAATGGCTTTTTTTATATATTAACATTTTATTATAGTGGGGAAGTATTACGGCCGTGGACTTTTCTGCTTCACCGTATTATTTCTGAAATGCGACATCCTAACTAATGAAAATTTATGAACTAAAACTTTTTTCCATTATCAGATAGACTTTAGTTTAACGCGAAAAGGCTTTAAAGTCAATATATCAAAAAAAATAATAGATTTTTTTGTCGGATATAGCACATGAAGGGCGGCAGAAAGGCCCTGTCATGAGAGTAATAAGAAATAAAGCCTTTTCACGGTGGAAACTGTCGATTATGAGTGGTCAAAAAAGTGGTATGAATCTGTGAACAGGATTCAACAGATCAAGGAGGTCAAAATGCCCAGAAAAGGTGAAAACATCAGAAAAAGGAAAGACGGCCGTTGGGAGGCACGCTATATGAAAGGTCGTGATGTGGACGGGAAAATCAGGTATGGTTACCTGTATGGCAAGTCGTATAAGGAGGTAAAGGACAAGAAAATAAAAATCATTTCAGAATACCCGTCTTTTCTTGCATATGGAAATCAGCCGTCTGTACTGCTAGAGGATGACAGGATACGTACCGTCAGCGTTCAGTGGAGGAACCATATCCGCTATACCATCAAAGTAAGTACCTATTCAAATTACGGTGAGATCCTGGACAACCATATACTGCCGGTTTTAGGGGATACACCTATCAGAAAATTTACAAATCGTATCCTTTTGAACTTTGTCCAGCGGGAGCTGGAAAAAGGAATGTCCTACGGAAGTATCCACGTGATCATGGGCGTGCTGAAGAATCTGCTTCATTATGGGCAGGAGCTGGGGTGCTTTCCCGCTGAACTTCTGAAATTTCCGCGGATTCCCGCCGGCGGAAAGGAGATAAGGATCATGAGCAAGGAGGATTTCAGAAAGCTGGATGCTTTTCTGAGTGAGGGCCTGGACCCGTTTACATTTGGTATCCTTCTGTGTATGTATACAGGCATACGTGTGGGAGAGCTGTGTGGATTGAAATGGGAAGACTTAGACTTCAGCCACCGTAAAATCTACATCCGCCGGACAGTTACGCGTGTGAAGAATCTGGATGTGACTTTCTCAGAGGGAAAAGGGGTATCCCCCAGGACTCGCCTTAATATCGGCACACCTAAAACATCCACCTCCATCCGTGAAATCCCTCTTCCGGACCGTCTGCTTTCTCTCGGAACGGCTTTGAAGAAAAATGGCAGCTGTTTTCTCCTGACAGGAACGGAGAACTGCGTGGAACCCCGTACGGTTCAGAGAAGATACGCGTCTCTTCTGAAAAAATGCCAGATACCCCACATAAAAATACATTCCCTCCGCCATCAGTTCTCCTGCCGCTGGATAGAGCAGGGCTTTGACACAAAATCCCTGTCGGAGATTCTGGGGCATACGTCTGTAAAAACAACGCTTGACCTTTATGTCCACATACAGGCTGAGACAAAGAGGGAATATATGAACCAGCTCACAACACCTTGAAATCAAATGATTGGTGGTCTGTAAAATGGTCAGAAGCCGCAGTATGGGCTTCTGGCCTGTCTTTTTTTATTTCGGTCGTATTTCAGAAAAAATATGTCTATTTTACGGAAAAAAATGAAAACAGGATACTGCATTAAAACAATGAAATACAAACTCCGCTGTCCGCATCCGGAATGGCTGGAAAGAACAGAGGAACATTACCGTAAGGTGCTGATCTTCTATTATCATCTCCTTTTGGATCATGAAGAACTATGGGAGCAGAATCTGCTTCAGATACAGGGAAACCTGGAACATCTGACGATTGCAGGCAGAGATGGAAGACAGCCGGAACATCCCATTCCATATGATAAAGTACCGGTTTATTTTCGTCGTTCAGCCATCAACAAAGCCTCCGGGAATTTGAAAAGCCTCCTTACAAAATATAAACATACAGGGAAGACACCGGATTTTACTATACCGGAATCCATCAATGCCTCTGTGACTTATTTTAAAGGCATGTATAAAAATATGCAGGAGGACAGGATCGATCTCAAGGTATGGGACGGAGAAAAGTGGCACTGGATGGACAGCAGATTAAAAGGGCAGGCGGTTCCTGAGGGAAGTCTGCTGCTTTCCCCATCCGTAGTTTTCAAAAATAAAGAGTATTGGCTTCATGTTCCGGTCAAGCTGCAGACATCGGATGCCAGAAATGCCAAGGAACGGATGAGGGATAAAGAGAATATATGCAGCGTTCAATTTACCAATACTGATATTTTTGCCATGTGCTGTATTTTGGATGCAGATGGGAGACAAAAGGCAGTATATTCCTGCCGGGGAGGCGATGCATACAGTGCAGAGTGTAAAGCGATCAAGGAAAAAATCGCGAAGTCCAGGATCTATACCGACAATGATGACACGCCGCAGCCAAACCGAAGATATTATATGCATCTGAAAAATCTTTCCGAACATTATGCCCACCAAGTGAGCAGGGAAACGGTTGACCTTTGTATACAGGAACAGGCAAAAGTAATTGTTCTTCCGGCTTATGATGAGGCATTCACAAAAATGGTCAGATACCGTTCCGGAATATATTCTCCGCTTCAGTTGGAGTGCAGGATCAGAAAATTTTTAAAGTATAAGGCATGGTGTGAGGGGATTGTGGTTTTGGAGCTAAGTGCAGAGGGAACCAGCAGCAGATGTTTTAACTGCGGCGGGAAGGTAAAGAAAAAAGGAAAGATGTTTATATGTGAAAACGGACATCAGGGAAGCAGATTTTTGAACAGTGCCAGAAATCTGGGGCTGAAATGTCTGCAGGATTTTGCCGATAAGAGAAAATCAGATAAGGCATAAGTGTGAGTATTCACTCTTATCATAAATGCCGGGAAACCGGCAGGAGGCCATATGCCAGTGACGTGTGGTTTCCGGTTGAATATCGCCGTCCGGCCCCTTAGGGAGTCGGTAAAGAATTGCCGTTTTCGGCAGAGAATATTCAAAGTAATAAAAGAAAAAGGCAGGAGGGAAGACCATGGGGCTGATGATCTTTGTATTGGTAGTTCTGATGATGTTGCTTTTATCCGCTGTGATTTTTGCCCTTGCAAAAATCAGTTCAGGTGACAGAAAGAGGGAAGATACAGAACAGGAAATATTTATACAGAGAGCTGGAAAATAAACCAGAGAAACCGATAAAAAATACGGAAATATATGAGGGAGATTATGAGGAAATGAGTATTTATGTCACGCAGTCTTCAATTGCATCATGGGATGAATTTGTAGAAGAGATCAAGCCGATTTTTAAATCAAAGCGTATGACCAATATGGGACCGGTATATAAAAAAATGCAGCAGCAGCTGATCCGCTATTTGGACGTGCCGGAACTGTCACTTTTTGTAAATGGGCACATGGCATTGGAGATGGCAATACAAACTATGGATTTTCCAAAAGGGTCTGAGGTTATTACCACTCCATATACCTTTGTCTCAACCGCACATGCCATAGCTCGGAATGGACTGGTGCCGGTATTTTGTGATATCAGCCCGGATGATTACACGATGGATGTAAGCAAAATTGAAGGTTTGATCACAGATAAAACAGCAGCAATCGTGCCTGTCCATGTATATGGAAATATATGCAACGTGGAGGCAATCCAGGAGATTGCTGACAGACATGGACTGAAAGTGATTTACGACGGCGCCCATGCTTTCGGTGTGAAATACAAAGGGGTCGGAATTGGAAATTACGGCGATATGACGATGTTCAGTTTCCATGCCACGAAGGTTTTCAATACCATTGAGGGCGGAGCTGTGGCTTTCAGGGATAAGAGCTATGGTATCCGCTTGCATGAGCTGAAGAATTTCGGTATCCATGGAGAAGATGATGTTGCCGACATCGGTGGAAATGCAAAACTGGATGAGTTCCGGTCAGCTATGGGCATTTGCAATCTGCGTCATGTGGATGAGAACATTGCCGGCAGAAAACAGGCAGCAGAGCGATATGATGCAAATCTCAGAGATGTGCCGGGACTGCGCCTCATGAAACTGAGAGATGGCGTGACACCTAATTATTCTTATTATCCGGTGTTTGTTGATGCCAATACGTTTGGTAAGACAAGGGATGATATCTACAGCTATTTGAAAGAAAATGATATTTTTGCCAGAAGGTATTTTTATCCCGCGATAAATGATATGGAATGCTATAAAAAGAATTACAGTGTACTGCCTACACCTGTTGCGCATGAGGTGTCTTTGAACATCCTGACACTGCCAATGTATGCGGATTTGGAACTGGAAGATGTGGACAGGATCTGTGAGCTGATCCTAAAAGCGTAAGGAGAACATACATATGGTAGATATCAATGAATTATCATTTTCCCAGAAAGCAGAGATCGCAGATTATATCAAACGGGATAATCTAACAATTGTAAACCATAAACTGAAGCCTGCTGAGGTGAAAGACTCCTTTTATACCCGCTATGGAAAACGATGTATAGATATTGTTTTTTCACTCCTGGCGCTTACTGTCACAGCGCCTATTAATTTAGTGCTTGCCGTGATCACTTTTTTTGATGTGGGATGTCCGGTTCTGTTCCATCAAAAGAGGATCGGTATAGAGGGCAGGAAGTTCACCATATACAAATTCAGAAATATGACAAATGAAACGGATGCGAATGGTGAACTTCTCCCACCCTCCCAGAGGGTGACAAAGTGGGGAAAAATTGCAAGAAAGACGTCCCTGGATGAACTGCTTAATTTTGTCTCTGTTTTAAAAGGCGATATGAGCATCATAGGTCCAAGGCCGCTGCTTGATTATTATTTTGAGCGTCTCAGCGACAGGCATAAAACCATATACAAAGTACGTCCGGGCCTTGAATGCCCTACTCCCCAGCATGTGGATCACTGTTTAAGCTGGCAGGAGCGGCTGGACAACTATGTATGGTATGCGGAAAACTGCAGCTTTATGCTGGATGTGAGATTATTATTCCGGATGGTGGCTATTGCTTTGGACCGCAGGAGTACGTCCAGCCGTTCCCAGGCAAAAACCGGTGGTCTGATGGGATATGACACGGATGGAAATGTGATTTACACAAAGGCTGTGCCGGATAGATTTGTGGACGAGTTTCTGACAACCCATGGATATAAAAGCATAGATGAGGCAGTTGCAGACAGATACAGCGAAAGGAATTGTGCATGATGAGAAAATATTTAAGGAGAGAGATATGCAAATGAGACGTAAGGCTGCATTGGTTTTAGCAGGAGGTCTGCCGCAGATAAGGCTGATCAAAGAATTACAGAACAGGAGTTATTATGTGATCTTAGCCGATTATACAGAACATCCCATTGCAGAACCTTTTGCCGATAAATTTTACAGAGAGAGCACCTTAGACGTGGAGGCAATTCGGAAAATTGCTGTTAAAGAACAAGTGGAGATGATCATCACCTGCTGTACCGACCAGGCACTGGAGACTGCTGCAAGACTTTCCGGGGAGTTGGATCTGCCTTGTTATATTGGGGCAGATACAGGACTTGCTGTCACCAACAAACAGTATATGAAAGAAATATTTGAGAAAAACGGAATCCCTACGGCCAGACATATGACTGTAAATTCTATGGAGTTTCACTGTGATCTTCCGTATCCTCTTGTTGTCAAACCGGCTGACTGCAACAGTTCTAAAGGTGTTGTGAAAGTGCTGAATGATTCCCAATTAAAAAAAGCAGTGGGAGATGCGCTGAAATTAAGCAGAACCGGCACCGCAGTTATTGAAGAGTTTATAGAAGGAAATGAGGTCTCTGTGGATTTGTTTGTATGCGGTAAAAAGGCAAAAATAATCTGCTGTTCTTTCAGTGAGAAAATACGGGACAGGCAAAAGTTCGTTATCTATAAAGGTCAGTATCCGGCCAGGCTCAAGGATTCGGTCATGAAGCAGATTGAAGACGCAGCACAGAAAATTACCGATGTATTCCATCTGAACAATTGTCCCATGCTGATACAATTACTGCAAAAACAGGACCATATCTACATTGTAGAATTCAGCGCCAGAACAGGCGGATGTGTCAAGTATCATATGATAGAGGCGGCATCCGGTATAGATGTAATAAAACTGACGGTGGATGCCTTTGAAGGAAAAGAGGTGGATGTAAGGCCTTCTTTCTATCCGGGAGTTGTGGTAAATGAGTTCATTTACTGTAGTGAAGGCGTATTCGATCACATGGAAAATGTTGGGGAATGTCTGGATAACGGCCTGCTGGAAGCGGCTTTTGTATTGAAGAATCCGGGTGTGGAATTTGAGCATGTGGAGAGCAGCGCGGACAGGATCGCCGCCATTACTTTTGTTGCGGATTCCTATGAAGAATATGTAAAAAAACATAATCAGGCAATTTCAAGGATAAAGGTGATATCAGCCGATGGACGGGATATCATGAGGCACGATTTGCTGCCTGAACTGGATTAGGAGGTTGTTATGAGTGCAACGGATATATTTCTTGAGAGGATTCGGAACGCCTTTGCAGATGAAATTCCGGATAGAGTATACAAAAGGGCGAAAGAATCCTTATTGGATTACATAGGAGTGACACTTGCAGGTGCAGAGGCAATAAGTGATAAGCTTCAGGCGTATTTACAGTTTGCGGAGCCGGAGGCTGGGGCATTTACCGCTGTTGGCGTGAAGCAGAAAATGGGACTGAAGGATGCTGTCTTTCTTAATGGTTTAAACGGACATGCACTGGATTTTGATGATGGAACCAATACGGGAATCATACATCTGGGTTCCCCTATATTTTCTGTATTGCTGCCTTTAGCACAAAAATATGATATTACATATAAAAAATTTTTGAAAGCTGCTGTCATAGGATACGAAACCTCCTTTACCATGGCAGTGTCCATACAGCCCGGACATAAGGAAATGGGATACCATGCGACGGGGACCTGTGGAGTGCTGGGCATTGCGCTGGCGGTAGCTCATATGCTGGATTTTACGGAGGAACAGACAAGGAATGCATTTTCGGCCGCATGTGTATCTGCGTCAGGAATGCTGAAAGTGTTGGATGACGGGGCTGAATTGAAGCCGTATAATGTGGCAAAATCAGCGCTGTTGGGTTTAACATCTGTTCAGATGGCACAGGCAGGATTTACAGGGCATCCGGATCCCCTGGGCGGTTTCCGCGGATTTTTAAAAATGATGATAAGAGATGAGAAGATAGAACTCAAAAACCCTCTTCTGCACGGAACCTACGCTGTAGAGAAAACCTACACCAAACCATATGCAGCCTGCCGCTACTGTCATCCGGCCATTGAAGCTGCCATCAGTATGAGAGCAGAGTATGGGTTCAGGATCTCTGACATTTCAGCGGTAGAGGTGAAAACATATTACTGGGCTGTGGATAAGCATGACCATACAGTGATTCCGGGGCCGGCATCCGCTAAGATGAGCATACCCTACGGGGTTGCGGCAGGTCTGGTGTACGGAAAGGCCGGATTGAGGGAATATGATCCTGCCCATGTAAAAGAGCGGGAAGTATTGGATCTGGCTGCAAAGGTTACCGTGCGATCGGACGAGGCGCTTACCGCTCAGTTTCCGGAGAAGACATCCGCGGTCCTTAAATTGAGTACATATTCAGGGAAAGAGTATACAAAAAGAGTTGATTTTCCCAAAGGGGAACCGGAGAATCCTCTTTCCGACAGGGAGTTTGCGGATCGGTTTCTGGAGCTGGCTGTCTATGGAGGAATGACAGAGACAGAGGCCGGAAAAATCTTGGATGCTGTAGAAAACATGAATGGAAGTATGGAAGGGTTGTTTGAATACCTTTCATATCATAAGAATGGAGAATAGGTAAAATGCAGGAAAAGGTAAAACTCATCCTTGGGACTATGACGTTCGGGGAACAGATATTTGGCAGAGATACAGAGGATATGGTCAGGTGCTTTTTAGACCACGGGTACCGGGAGCTGGACACTGCTTATGTCTATAACAATGGAGAGTGTGAAAGACTGCTGGGTACAGCCCTGGAACATATAGATCGCAGCAGATTTGAAATTGCCACAAAGGTCAATCCAAGGATCACAGGCCATCTAGATGGACAAGCTGTACTGACACAATTTTATGAGTCACTGGAGAGACTGAAGCTGGATAAGGCGGATACGTTGTATCTCCACTTTCCGGATCCTGATACGCCGGTGGAATCCGCACTGGAGGCATGTGCGCAGCTTTATGAGGAAGGAAAATTTTCTGAATTAGGATTAAGCAACTTTCCCGCATGGCTTGTAGGGGAAGTTTACCACATCTGTGATACCCATGGCTGGATGCTTCCAAAAGTATATGAAGGACTTTATAATCCGCTGAGCCGGTTTGCGGAGCGGGAACTGGACTGTGCCCTGGATCACTATGGAATGCGTTTTTACGCATATAACCCACTGGCAGGCGGGATGCTGACAAACAAATATTCCGGAAAAGACAAATCTCTCAAGGAAGGACGTTTTACAAACCGCCCCAACTATCAACAGAGGTATTGGAAAAATTCTTATTTCCGTGCGGCAGACCATATCAGAGAGGCATGTGCGGATCATGATATCAATATCATTGAGGCATCCTACAGATGGCTGGCCTATCACTCCATGCTGAAAGCCAGGAGAGGTGACGGCATTATCATCGGAGCGTCCAGGCTTTCACAACTGGAGCAGAATATGGCGGCCCTGGAAAAAGGGAAGCTTCCCGATGAGATCGTCCAGGCTGTTTGGGAGGCATGGGAGATAAGCAGGGCAGATGCACCTGAATATTTTAAATATTACATTCCGGAGAAGAGCCGGGGAAATTAAAAGGAGATACAGAGAGAATGATCGATCAGGAAAGATTTTTAAATGTACTGCGGACAGCCGGCGTTGAATTCTTCACAGGTGTGCCGGATTCCTATCTGAACGGTTTCTGCAACTGCCTGATGAAGAATGTGGCGGCTGAAAGACATATGATAGCAGCCAATGAGGGAAATGCCGTCGGCATTGCCGCAGGGTATTATTTCAGTACAGATACGGTGCCGCTGGTTTATATGCAGAATTCCGGACTGGGAAATGCACTGAATCCGCTTCTTTCATTGGTGGATAAAAATGTTTATAGTGTGCCCATGATCCTTTTGATCGGGTGGCGGGGAGAACCGGGAAGCGGTGACTGGCCGCAGCATCAGACACAGGGAGAGGTTACACTCAAGATCCTGGATATGCTGGGGATTCCCTATGTGATCGCCCAAGATGAGGATGACAGTCTGGAAGAGCAGGTAAGGGAATGTGTGGAGAATGCCAAAAGGGAAAAGCGCCCTGCTGCCATCGTTGGGCGAAAAGGCGTATTCGCCGGAGGGAAGAAGCCTAATATAACGGACACAGAATATCCCCTGTATCGGGAGGAAGCGATAGAAATCATCCTGGATACTCTGCCGGAAAATACCATTTATACGGCAACTACAGGCAGGGCTTCCAGAGAGCTGTATTTCTTGAGAGAGAGAAGAAAGGAAGGGCATCAGAACGATTTCCTGAATGTTGGTTCCATGGGACATGCATCTTCTGTTGCTCTTGGGATCGCCGCAGCCAATAAGAAGAGACTGGTTGTCTGTCTGGATGGAGATGCCGCGGCAATGATGCACATGGGGGCTTTCACCATGGCAAGTAAGACGGATGTCCCCAACCTTCTCCACATTATTTTGAACAATGGTGCCCATGAATCCGTAGGCGGCCAGCCGTCCGCCGGCTACCGGGTTGATTTTACAAAAATTGCCCAAGGGTCCGGATATAAGACCGTGGAAGGTCCGGTGGGTTCAAGGGAAGCACTTAGAGAAGTACTTGGGATACTGAAGCACGGACAACAGGCGGCATTGATAGATGTCAGAATTCGTAAAGGATTAAAAGGAGAACTGCCGGCCCTGAAAATATCACATGAAAAACTGATCCGGGAACTGATGGATGAATTATCAAAGGGTAACAACAGATGATCAAATAAAAGGAGGACTATGGAATGAAAGAAACAAGAGAGTTTTTAAAGAGTATGGGACTGCCTGAGGGAGATGCTTATGACCTTCCTACATCGGAAAAAAGATTTGCAGACGGTGCACAATACCGGTTTGAAGTGCCGGGGATCCAGGGTCCTAAAGTGATGGAGGCATTACTGGAGGCCATGGATAAATACGGGATCAGCCTGCATCGCGTGACCCAGACAAAAGGGATCATGATGCTGACAGACAATGAAATTATAGAGATGGTCCGTCTTGCAAAAGAGGCACAGACAGATTTGCTTCTGGCCATTGGGCCCAGGGCAACTACGGATACCAGCGCATCTGTCAATACACCGGAGGGAGTCCGCATGGGATACCGCCTGCGGGGACAAGAACAGATCGTACGCGCGGTAGAAGATGTAAAACGTGCTGCAGCGTTCGGCTGCCGGTCTTTCCTGGTATATGATGAGGGTTGTCTGTGGCTGCTGAATGAGATGCGGAAAGAGGGAGCTATCCCAAAAGACTGCCGCTTTAAGATCTCCGCCCACGCCGGTCATGGAAATCCTTGTTCAGCCAGGCTGTTGGAGATGATTGGCGCAGATTCCATAAATCCGGTGCGTGATATTCAGCTTCAGATGCTGGCAGCTATGCGTCAGGCAGTGGATGTGCCCATTGACATACATACAGAGAATCCAAAGTCCACAGGTGGTTTTGTACGGCACTATGAGGTACCGGAGATGATCCGCATAGCCGCGCCTATTTATCTGAAGACCGGCGGATCCGTGGCACAGACACACAGTTGGGAATCCTCTGCGGATGATGCACAGAAGCGTGCCAGACAGGTATCCCTTGTTAAGAGAATGATTGACAATTATTATCCGGAAGCAATCTGTTCGGAGAAAGGCTCAATAAGGTAACGAGAGATGAGACACCATAAATATAATCCCGATTTTGAATTCATAGTAAAGCCTGAGGAGTTTTCAAAATACTCAGATAAAGATATTCTGCAGTATTGTCTTGGGGCAACTATGTATATGCCGGGTACCAAGGATTTTTCTCAAAAGATATTAAACCACGAAATGCCGGGTCTTACCTCCATGGTCTTCTGTTTTGAGGATGCCTGTCCGGAAGGACAGGTGGAAGAAGCGGAAAAAAATGTCATTCATGTTCTGGATGTCCTGAGCACAGCGCTTGATAGCGGTGAACTGACATATGAGGATCTGCCTTTGATATTCTGCCGCGTGAGAAGTCAGGAACAGTTTATCCGTTTCGCAGAACAACTTACCAAGCATCATGTAAAGGCATTGACGGGAATCAATTTTCCTAAGTTCAATGCTCATAACGGCAATGTCTATATGTTCTACCTGAAACATCTCAATGAGAAATTCGGAGAGATTTTATACGGAATGCCTATCATAGAAGACCCGGAGGCTGCATTCAAGGATACAAGGATGACAGAACTCATAAGTATCAAGGAGATTCTGGACAAGTATAAAGATATTGTCCTGCAGGTTCGCGTGGGCGCAACAGATTTCTCCTCTTATTTCGGAGTGAGAAGAGGAGTGGATTACTCCATATATGACATACTGACAGTCAGGGAAATCCTGTCCGATATCATTAATGTCTTCGGGAGAAATAATGACTATGTTATATCAGGTCCTGTGTGGGAATATTTCCGGGCAAGCAAAAATATGATGTTCGACGAACTTCCAAGCTACGATATTGAGGATTGTCTGCTGAAGCGTATTCCCATAGTCAATACAGAGATTGACGGACTTCTAAGGGAAGTCATTCTGGATAAAGCCAATGGTTTTGTGGGAAGGACTGTTATCCATCCCACCCATATCAAGTATGTGAATGCGATGCAGGCAGTAACAGAGGAGGAATACCGGGACGCAGTCAATATTCTCAGCAGCGAAAAGGGCGGGGTGTTCAAAGGAGAGAACGGAAACAAGATGAATGAGGTGAAGCCTCATACCAATTGGGCCACCAAGATATATATGAGAGCACGTGCGTATGGGGTAATAGAAAATGAGAACAGTTATATCAGACTTTTTTCACCGGATGAGACACAATGAGATGAGGGAACAGATATGAAAATGCTGACTACACCCATTTCCGAGGAGACAGCAGAGGATTTACATATTGGGGATATGGTATTGCTGTCAGGGAGGATTTACTGCGGGAGGGACGCTGTCCTTCCCAAGATCTGTAAACTGATCGAGGAGAATACACTGTGGGAATATGGGATCGATCTGCGTGGAAGTGTTATTTTCCACACGGCAGTAAGCCCCGCCGGTGTGGGCCCCACATCCAGTAATAAGCTGGAAATCGAGAGCAGTTTTCCGGCTCTTTCAAGAGCTGGTGTTAAGCTGCATCTCGGAAAGGGAGCAATCGGAAAAAATACGGTTTCAGTGCTTGATACATGCAATTCCGTATATGCTGTGATTCCTCCAGTGACGGCACTGCTGGAGGAAAACACCATAAGCAGGCGCCTTGTGGCATTTCCCCATCTGGGAATGGAAGCCTTCTATGAGCTTAAGGTAAAAGAGTTTCCGGCTATTATAGGGGCAGCGCATAACAGGAGCATTTATTAAGGGAGGAAAAGGCATTATGAATTACGATGAAACAATTGTGAATAAAGTCAGTGAAACCCTTGTACGTGCAGGTTCCGTATTTCTTCCGGATAAAAAGGAAGCCTATGAAAGAGCGATTGCAGCAGAAAAGAATGAGAGGGCAAAGTGGGCCTTGGAGATTATTTTGAAAAACGCGCTGGCGGCTGAAAAAAACAGCAGTCCACTTTGTGACGATACCGGAATTCCCCATCTGCTTTTAGAGGCAGGGCGCCGGGAAGCGGTTACGGGACAAATGTTGGAATCCATTAGGGAGGGAATACGGCAGGGACTGAGAAAACTGCCGGGTCGCCCCATGGCAGTTAAAGGTGATGCTTATCACAGGATAGACCAGTCCCTTGGCATGGATGAGGACCCGGGTGCTCTTGAGGCGTCCCCCATACTGATAAGAAGTACAGAGGAGGATACGGTCAGGCTGCATGTGCTGATGTTCGGCGGGGGGCCTGCGATCAGGGGAAAGACTTACCGGATATTTCATAGACACAGTGTGCAGACTGTGCTGGATGAGATCGTTTCATGGGCAGCAGATGCCGCTGTGTTGCTGGGCTGCACGCCATGTACGCTTGCAGTTGGAGTGGGACGCTCACACTATGAGGCCTCATCTATGATGCTGCAGGCGCTTGTTGATGGAACCTATGACAGACAAAGCCATATGGAGAGAGAGATCACAGAGAGGGTAAATCAGGCCGGTACCGGACCTATGGGATTTGGCGGCAGCACAACAGTATTGGCCACTTTTATGAAGGTGGGTCCACAGAGAGCCAGCGGAGTGAGAGTGGTCTGCCTGAGGCCGTGCTGCTGCTTTGAACCGAGAAGAGCTTCGGTGGAACTCTGAAATTGTTACAGAAAGGAGGAGCGGTGTGAAAATACAAAGGACAAAAAACGCCACGAGGAATATATTTTTTGGGATCATGTACCGTATGGTTGCAACGCTGTGTCCTTTTGCAATGCGCACAATTTTATTGTATGTTCTCGGCGTGGAATATTTGGGACTGAACAGTTTGTTTACATCCTTGCTGAGTTTTTTATCCTTGGCGGAATTAGGTGTGGGAAATGCAATGGTCTATGCTATGTATAAGCCCATTGCAGAGGATGACACGGAATCAATCTGTGCCTTATTAAATTTATACAAACAGTTGTACAGAATTATCGGTACCATCATATTGTCAGCAGGTCTTCTGTTATTTCCTTTTGTTGGATATCTTGTGAAGGGATCTCATCCCTCAGATGTGAATTTATATATTTTGTATCTGATATATCTGTTTAATACAGTGATAAGCTATTATTTGTTTGGATATAAGCAGTCGATTTTAATGGCATTCCAAAGGAATGATATCATCAGTAAGCGCGCAATGATCGCGCGGATGATCATGTACCTCAGCCAGACTGCTCTTTTATTTGCTCTTAAAAACTATTATTGGTATATTTTGATGCTGCCGCTCTTTACCATTGCCACAAATTTTGCAAACAGCATTATTGTGGACAGGATTTATCCACAGTATTCGTGCAGAGGAAGCGTATCAAAGGAAACAAAGAACAATATAAAGCGGAATGTGCTTGCACTGATAGGCGGCAAATTAAGTGATATTGTACTGAATTCATCAGACAATCTTGTATTGTCTATGTTTATCGGGCTGTCCATGGTCGCCATGTATGATAATTACTATTATGTATTCAATGCTGTGACCGGTTTCATGCTTGTTATCTATAATTCCCTGACTGCCGGGCTTGGCAACAGCATAGAGACAGAGACCATGGAAAAGAATTACCGTGACTTTCAAATCCTGTCCTTTATCAATGCCTGGGTGATCACCTGGTGTTCTGCGTGTATTATGTGTTTGATGCAGCCGTTTATGAAGATTTGGGTTGGGGAGTCTCTTATGTTTCCCAATGCTGTAGTTGTATTGTTTGCTGTTTATTTTTATATTTATCAGAGTGAGAAGATAGTTCTTACTTATAAAGATGCGGCTGGGCTTTGGTGGAAGGACCGGTTCAGACCATATGTGGTTATGTCCGTAAACCTGGTATTCAATATTGCATCAGTTAAGATCATTGGAGTTTACGGGGTTATTCTCTCAACTATATTTAGTTTGCTCATATCTGTGCCATGGTCAGGACTGGTGCTCCATAAATACTTATTTGGGGTTAAGATCAAGGAATACGCAGCTGTTTCATTGAAATATCTGGGAACTGCAGTTACTGCCTGCGCAGCTACGTATGCGGCATGCAGTTTTGTGAAGGGAGGAAGCTATATACAGTTGATTTTAAGAGGCATCCTATGCTGTATTATACCAAATGTGATATTCCCGCTGTTTAATTACAGAAATTCTGCTATGGGTGCAACCGTAATGAAGGTAAGGAGAATATTGGGAAGTGCAGGTCTGTATCGGTGACAATATGAAGAAAAAGTTGATATTAAAATTTGATAAAATGCAGGTGTCAGTCATTCTCATTTTGTTGGTGACATGTTCCATGTGGTTTTTTGACGGAATAGTGGACAGCAACGTTCTTATTTTAACCATTCTCTCAGCCGGTGTGATTCTTCTTGGTTTCCCGAAAATAAGGATAGAAAAATATTCTCTTATACTGGTCTGTTATCTGGCGGGTATTTTGTTAAGCTTGTTTATCAACGGAGCATCTCTTCGGCAGGTATATCAGAGTGTGATAGTGGCACTGCTGATTTTACAGGCCATGTTAATGCAGTGCGGTCTCTGGGAATTGTCACATGGAATTAAGTGTATTGTATTAATAGGAGAACTGAATGCCGTGTTTGTAGTATTGCAGTTTCTGTTAAAAGACAGTTTTAATTCTATCTATTACCGTTTCTTATCAGCAGGTGCATTAGATATTGCAAAAACATATTATTCAAGAGGATATTACTTTGGAGTGAATTACAGGCCTCATGAAACTGCAGGGGCGATCAGCTTTGGAATTGTTGCGATTCTCTTGTGGGGGATTCTGCAAAGAAAGAAGCGGGGAAAACGGTTTGGACAGAGACGAAATTATATAGCAGCAGGTGTTATGATGGCGGCATTGCTTCTGACCGGAAAAAAAGGGATTATGGCCTGCCTGTTGATATCATGCATCTTAGTATTGCTTTTATTATTCGGCTCAAAAAAACAATGGCTCAAAGCCGGGAAAATGTTTCTTGGCATTTTTCTGGTGCTTTTAGTGATGGGATTTTATATAAGCACCCATCCCAATAATGCACTGGTCTATAGATTTGCGGTTTTTTTTCAGAATTTTTCATCGGGAGAACAGTTTGATTCCGGAAGAAGTGTCCTCTATGGTGAGGCGCTTCTGTTGTGGCACAGGAATATTTTCTGGGGAGTCGGATGGAGGCATTTTGCGGATCTGTCAGTAAGTGTCTTTGGACATCCAAAAACCCATGAAGTAAATTTGGATTATCTCCAGTTTTTGTGTGAAACAGGAATCACGGGATTTACTTTGATGATGATACCTATCCTGGTGATGGTCCGCAGAGCAGTATTTGTAGGACGGATGACGGTGAGGAGAACAAGAGAGGATGCTATACAGTGGATTGTGTTTTTTGCAGTATTTGTCCAGCTTTTTACCATGATCTATGGGTTTATAGAGGATCCGTTTTATGATGTGATGTTTTTTTCGGTATACATTTTTTCCTGTATTATCATTAATAATGCATACAGGAAAATCAGAAGAAAAAAAGGGATGGGCTGATTGGTTTTGAATCGCGATTTCCTGTGTCGGAAGGAGCAGACAGTGAACAGTAAAGGAAAAATATTTTATTTGTTAGGAAAGAGCGCATCGGGAAAAGATACGGTTTATGACCGGCTGCTCCAGGATGCCTCGCTATGCTTAAAACCTGTCGTTATATACACAACACGACCAATACGTACCGGAGAGATAGATGGGGTTACATATCATTTTCGCAATATACCGTTTTATAAACAATGTGAGAATGATATACACTTGATAGAAAGCCGTGTCTATGAAACAATGTTGGGTCCCTGGTACTATTTTACAATTGATGACGGACAGATTGATTTGGAAAAAAGCAGTTATTTAATGATAGGAACCCTTGAATCATATGAGAAGATGCTGAGGTATTATGGCAGCGGCAATATGGTGCCTCTGTATTTGGAAATCAGCGGCGCGGAACGTCTTCAGAGAGCACTTGACAGAGAAAAAATGCAGAGGGAACCTCATATCGATGAGATATGCAGGCGGTATCTGGCCGATGAAAAAGACTTTTCTGAGAGTAACCTTACTGCTCTCGGAATAAAAGTGAGATTTACCAATGAAAATCTGGAGAAATGTGTGGAGGAGATAAAAACATACTGCAGTCAGTTTCTGCGCGGAGTTTGAGCTTCGGACAGTGTACGATACAGGGATAGTGAGGAACGTGAGGATTACAGTTTGGTGTCAATACCTTTTGAAAATGTCACTTCTGTAAAAGGGCTTTTGCCATTTTACGAAGCAGACTGTTGTTTCTCAAAGTCTGCTGGCCGGTGAACCGGTTCATTTTGTTATGCGCGTAAAGAGCCGGTTTGGCAAGACACTGTGGCTGCAGATCAATGCAACCTGTGTGGACCGGCAGAATGGCTGTCCTGTTTATCTTGCTATTTTTATAGATATAACAGACGTGACAGAACTGCGGAAGATGCAGAAGCGGCTGACAGAGCAGACCGAAGCCTTGAAAGACGCTCTGTCGGTGGCGTAACATGCCAATCGGGCAAAGGCGGACTTCCTTTCCAGGATGAGCCATGAGATCCGTACGCCTATGAATGCCATTATCGGTATGACAACCATTGCGGCAGCTTACATTGATGACAGAAAAAGGGTGGCGGACTGCCTGGAAAAGGTGATCGAGTCTGTCACCTCCATTATTTATCCTCAGGCTGTGGCAAAAGGACTTAATTTTACAGTGCCGCTTTCCGGCGTTACCGATACTCTGCTCATAGGAGATTCCATGAGGCTGAATCAGGTGCTGCTGAATCTCCTATCCAATGCCCTGAAATTTACGCCGGAGAACGGGAGTGTTCTTCTGGAGATCCGTCAGCTCCAGCGCACGGACAGAAGGGTCCGCCTTCGTTTTACAGTGAGTGATACGGGGATCGGTATGAGTGAGGAGTTTATGGAGCGCATATTTAATCCCTTTGAACAGGAAAGTGCGGCTGTGGGAAGAAAATTTGGCGGAACAGGGCTGGGAATGCCCATCACTAAGAATCTGGTGACTCTGATGGGCGGTATCATCTCAGTCAAAAGTGAACTGGAAAAAGGGAGTACGTTTATTGTGGAGCTGGATTTTGACCTGTCTGTGTCAGACGGTGCCCCACAGGTGCAGTAACAGCCTGTTTTGGAATCTCTGAAGGTGCTTATTTCCGATGACGACCGTGACAGCTGTATCCACGCGTCCCTTCTTCTTGAAAAAATGGGTATCCGGGCTGACTGGGTGATGACGGGAGGGCAGTGTGTTGAGAAGGTAAGGAAAGCGCATGAGGTTGGGGAAGACTACGATGTCTGCATTATTGACTGGAAAATGCCGGATATGGACGGCATACAGGCGACCCGCCGTATACGTGACCTGGTAGGACCGGATACGCTGATCATCATTATCACTGCCTATGACTGGAGCGCCATTGATCCAGAGCACGGGAGGCGGGGGCAAATGCCTTTCTTGCAAAGCCTATTTTTGCCTCCACGCTTTATAATACCCTGTTGTCCGTCACCGGGATTGAGAAGGCGGTCATAATACCGGGAGAAAATTCTGACATACACAGACCAAATCTGAAGGGAAACTGTGTCCTGGTAGTGGAGGACAATGAGATCAACAGGGAAATTGCCATGGAGCTGCTGAAAATGACCAATATCACAGTGGATTATGCGGAGGACGGAAAAGAGACGGTGGATAAGTTTATGAAGAACGGAGACCGCTATAATCTGAACCTTATGGATGTGCAGATGCCGGTGATGGACGGATATGAGGCCACGGAGCTGATACGGAAATCTTCACATCCAAGGGCAGGAACCATTCCCATTATTGCCATGACTGCAGACGCTTTCCGTGAGGATGTAGTGCGGGCAGCCAGGGCAGGCATGGACGGACATCTGGCAAAACCCATTGACCAGGATCTGCTCTATCAGAAACTGACGGAGATTTTAAGAGGCAGCAGGATTTCATAAAAGTATTATAAATAAAAAGTGGGAAAATACCGGAAATGGTATTCCCACTTTTTTGCGAGTCTTTTTCTTGGGCAGACAGCAGAACAAGCAAACTTTTAATACACTTGAAGTTCATTGATGTATTTATCAATATTCTTAAGCTTATCCTCATTGGAACATCCGATTTTGTTGTTGATGTCAGCACACAACATCTCCGCAAGGAATTCCACACCCACATAAGAGTTAAAAAAGGTACTGCTGTTGAGGCCTACAGTGAAGACAATATCTGCGTATTGAGCCAGCAGCGCGCTTTGCTTGTCCGTGATGACCACAATGCCTGCGCCGGCGTCCTCTGCCATCTGGACAGCCATTTTGTCCAGTTTGGAATATCTGGGAAAGCTGTAGACAATGACACAGTCCTCTTTTCCGATGTCACTTAAATGGTCAATGACATTGGCATTGGAATCATTGGTAGGATATACATCCGGCAGCATGTGCTTTAAGAGAAAATAAGTATAGGCCCCCACACCGGAGTTGGCTCTTGAAGCAATGACGAATTTTTTCCGGCTTTTGATGATCAGATCAGCAGCTCTGTCAAAGGTTTCTCTGGAGTTGTTTTTCAACACAGAGGAAATGTTAGCCTCTGTGTTTACCAGGAATTCTTCCATAAAATTGGCCTCCCCACGCTCCATACTCATTTTCAGCCGCTCATAGGGAACGGTGATATTGCTGGACATGCTGTAGACCTTGTCTTTGTAGCTGTTCCGCAGATTCCGCTGAAAATCCATGAAACCGGAAAACCCCAGTGCCCTGGAAAAGCGGATGACAGAAGATTCACTGACATTAAGCTTCATGGCAATATCAGTGGAGGTCATAAAACAGGCCTCCTCTACGTTATCTATGATAAATTCTGCAATAACCTTGCCTGTCTTTGTAAGCTTGGTACTTTTGAGTAATTCTTTTATTTCATTCATGCAATTCCCCCAATTACATCCCTTTCCCAAGGGATTTTGTTAAATAATCAGATTTTTCAGAAAATTACGGGCTTCCTTTGTGTATGTTAAAATTGTAACATATATTATAAAAATTAGAATGGACAATTTAACTAAAAAAACTGTATTATTTTTTGTGAATCTGTCTTATTGCACAAATACTTGATGTGTGTTAAAGTAAAGCCATAGAAGAAATGAAGAAAATAAATCTTTTTATTTTAATAATGAAAAATATTATTCATAAATGTATCGGCAGCACGGTTACTTATTTCAGTAATTACATCATAGTATTTCATAAGTGTATCTCTTTGGAATTTCATAACCAGACGGTTTTGAAATAAATAAATCACCCAGTTATTCCGCGGCCTGGGATGTTTCCATAATAAGCGGAACAAAAAATATCAGGAGGATATGATTATGAGAGTAGGATGCGTGAAGGAAATCAAAAACAATGAGTATCGTGTGGGTTTAACCCCGGATAATGTTGTCTCCTATGTCAATGCCGACCATGAAGTTTATATTGAAAAAGACGCGGGTATTGGCTCTGGTTTTACCACAGATGAGTATGAAAAAGCAGGGGCCGTGATCCTTGACTCTGCGAAAGAAGTCTGGGATAGATCAGAAATGATGATAAAAGTAAAAGAGCCGCTGGAAGAGGAGTACAAATATTTCCGCGAGGGGCTGATCCTTTACACATACCTGCATCTTGCTGCTGACCGCCCCCTTACGGATGCTCTGCTGACATCAAAAGTAAAGGGTGTTGCATATGAAACCCTGATCGAGAGAAACGGCAGTCTGCCACTGCTGGCACCTATGAGCCAGATAGCAGGACGCCTGAGTATTCAGGAAGGCGCAAAATATCTGGAGAAACCTTTCGGCGGTTCCGGAGTTCTGCTCTCCGGCGTACCTGGCACGCCAAAGGCCAATGTTGTCATTTTGGGAGGCGGCAACGTTGGTACCAATGCCTGTAAAATTGCTGTGGGAATGGGAGCGAATGTGACGATCACAGATATCAGCCTGAGCCGGCTTGCGTATCTGGATGACATTTTTGGTGCCAGGATCCAGACACTGTACAGCACAGACGCTGCCATTGAGAATGCAGTGGCTAATGCGGACTTGGTCATCGGTTCTGTGCTGATCCCGGGAAAGGCAGCCCCCAAGATTATGAAGAAGGCATACCTGAAGAAAATGAGACCGGGAAGTGTGATCGTGGACGTTGCCGTGGACCAGGGCGGATGCTGTGAGACG
The DNA here is from genome assembly GCF_034355335.1 of Blautia coccoides. Lineage (NCBI taxonomy): Bacteria > Bacillati > Bacillota > Clostridia > Lachnospirales > Lachnospiraceae > Blautia > Blautia producta. The sequence continues at coordinate 4,666,846 of NZ_CP136422.1, read as the reverse complement.
ACAAAAGTGACTTATCACGATGATCCGACTTTTGTTGTAGACGGTGTTGTGCACTATTGTGTGGGAAATATGCCGGGTGCGGTACCAAGGACCTCCACCATCGCCCTGACCAATGCAACTTTAAAATACGGTCTTGAGATTGCACAGAAGGGCCTTGAGACAGCATGCAAAGAAAATAACGTTGTGTATTCTGCTATTAATACGTATAATGGATTCAGTACATGCAAAAATGTATCGTTAAGTTATAATATGGAAAATACAGATGTTACAACCTTGTTCTGATACTATCACTTATATTACATAAAGTATTTACAGCGCGGCAATAGGTTAAAGACAGATGTCGGTTTTCGTACCTTTGCCGCGCTCTTTTTATCACTGGATATACGATTGGAGGTAGATTTATGGATAGTATTCTGCATTTGCTGGAAAAAGTACAGGCAGTCGTCTGGGGACCGCCTACTATGATTTTATTGATCGGGACAGGTTTATATTTTACGTTAAGACTGAAATGTCTGCAGGTTGTGCATCTTCCGAGAGCGCTGCGGTATATTTTTGAAAAAGAGGAGGGCGAAGGAGATGTCTCCGCATTTGGCTCCCTCTGTACTGCGTTGGCGGCCACCATTGGAACCGGCAGTATTGTGGGTGTTGCCACTGCGCTGCGGGTGGGTGGCCCGGGTGCGCTTTTCTGGATGTGGGTCTCCGCCTTTGTGGGGATGGCTACAAAATACGCCGAAGGTCTTCTGGCGGTAAAATACCGCACAGTTGATGAAAACGGCCAGATAGCCGGCGGCCCTATGTATTATATCCAAAATGGTATGGGAAAGAGATGGATCTGGCTTGCGAAGATGTTTGCCTTTTTTGGTATCATTACAGCCCTTCTGGGCTGCGGAACCTTTCCTCAGGTAAATGCCATCACAGAGTCCGCAAGTGAGGCTTTCCATCTTCCAGTTGCAGCTATAGGGGTTGTGGTGACTATAGCAGTGGCTGCGGTTGTCCTGGGAGGACTAAAATCAATCTCCCGTGTGGCGGAGCTGGTGGTTCCGGTTATGGCGGCTGCTTACGTGATAGGGTCATTCGCGGTACTTTTTGTGAATGCCTCCGCGATTCCGCAGGCCTTTGCAGTTATCTTTGAATCGGCTTTTACACCTCATGCTGTACTGGGCGGCGCCGGCGGAACCATTATGATCTCTGTGATGACTGCCATGCGAACAGGATTTGCAAGGGGCATTTACACCAATGAGGCAGGTCTTGGAAGCTCCCCCATTGTTGTGGCGGCGGCAAAGACGAAATCCTGTGTGCGCCAGGGACTTATTTCCATGACAAGTGTGTTCTTTACCACGATCATTATCTGTACCATGACAGGTATTGTGGTGATCACTTCCGGTCTGTTGGAGACATCAGAGCTGGACGGGGGCCTGCTTTCAAACGCGGCCTTTAATGCCAGCCTTCCGGGGGATATCGGGATGTACATGGTCACCATCGGTCTTATTTTTTTCTCCTTTACCACCATCATCGGCTGGTGTTATTACGGGGAGCGCTGTCTGGTATACCTGTTCAACAGCGTGAAATACATACTTCCTTATAAAATGGTTTATATTGCGTGTATCGCGGTGGCTCCGTTTTTATCCCTGAAACCTATCTGGCTTCTGGCGGATATCACCAATGCCTGTATGGCTTTTCCAAATCTTATCGGACTTCTGGGGCTGAGTTCTGTGGTGATCGCAGAGACGAAAGCTTTTTTCAAGGAAGAAAGGGAGAAGGACAAAGAGAAGGAACGCGGGATTGCCCCCACATGATATGTATATACCGCACCCGAGTGCTTTGGGTGCGGTATAATTTTGTTGTCTGTCCGGTCAAGGATTGATTTTTGCAGAGGGATTCATCCCAGAGATTCCCTGCAGATTTCTGCATTTGCAATTTTGGGTGCCGGCAGCAGTTTTGACAGGATCACACCCGTAAGTATGAAACCGGCTCCAAGATAATCTGTCCAGTCCAAGATCTCATGTAAGATAAGAAAGGATAGGACAGCAGAAAATACAGGTTCCAGGGAAAAAATCAGTCCGATCTTCTCCGCTGTGGTATATTTTTGAGCCACGGACTGTGCGATAAAGCCATAGGCGCTGCAGAACAGCCCCAGACACAGAACGGCTGCCCACTGTACAGGAGATGACGGAAGTGCTGGTTTTTCAAATAACATCATACAGATGACAGCACATGCGGCAATGACTCCAAACTGGATCATGCTCAGAAGGAGAGTGTCCGATGTTTTTACTGTTCTTTCAAGAAGAAGAATGTAAACAGCGTAAAAGAACGCGCCTGCAAGACAATAAAAGGACCCGCCTGTGAGGGAAAGTCCGCTTTTGGCCGTTAGAAGATACAGCCCTGATCCGGCCAGGGCAATGCTGAACAATACCAGTCTGTGAGGGAGCTTCTTCCGGATAAGGCTCTCCAAAATGGGAATAAAGATAACAGTGGTGCTGGCTAAAAACCCTGCTGTGGAGGCTGTGGTGCGGTTGACCCCATAAACCATACCGAAAAAGGTTAGAAATAAAAGAATTCCCATCAGAATCCCTTTCACCATGTCTGAACGTTTGGCAAGGCGGTATTTGGGAAAGAAGATCAGCGTCATAAAAAGAAAGGCAATGCCAAAGCGCAGCGCGATCAGATTAAATGGGGCAATGCTCCCCAGTCCTATTTTCATCAGCAGATAAGATGAACCCCACACGAAAGAGACGCTGACCATCAGAAGCTCGGCTTTTTTGCTGTTCATATTGTTTCCCGCCTTTCCTGCACGTACAGATCGGCAATGGAGTAAAGTGCTGCTTCACCGGCAATCAGAACCCTGTCCCCGGAAAAACGGCAGTACAAAATTCCGCTTCTTTCGGAAGCCTGCAGTGCACGGAAATCTTGTTTTTTCAGTTTTTCTGCCCATAGAGGTATTACATGACAGTGCCCCGAACCGCATACAGGGTCTTCGCTAACCTTTAATTTTGGTGCAAAGGAACGTGTCACACAGTCAAACATTTTCCCCTCTGCAGTGATGTGAAGCAGCAGTCCGGGCAGTTGTTTTATGTATTCCATGTTGGGCGCTGCTTTCCGAACATATTCTTCCCGTTCCATGACACAGACCAGGTCCCGCCCAAGCCACGCCTCATCAGGCATAAATCCTATTGCTTCGGCCATTGCTTCTGTGACCGGTACCGGACTTAAAGGAAAAGAGGGCAGATTCAGTTCATACTGCCGGCCTTTTTTTCTAACAGTCAATTCTCCGCTTTTTGTCTGAAAGGATATCTGATTTAGGTCTCTGACTATAAAACGCATCAGCACATAGGCAGCAGCCAGCGTGGCATGACCGCACAGACCGATTTCACCTCCCGGAGTAAACCAGCGCAGTTCATAAATAATATCTCTTCTGACTATAAAAGCTGTTTCAGACAGATTATTTTCCCCTGCAATATTCTGCATCAGGTCATCTGGGAGCCACTGGTCTAAAAGGCAGACGGCAGCAGGATTTCCTTTAAAAACAGTATCCGTAAAAGCATCCACAACATAGCATTTCATATTCGTTCCATCTCCTTGTCTTTGGTTTGATTTTAGTATATACTGGATTTTAAAATAAGGGAAATAAATAGATATTATATAAATATGCAGAAAGGTTATTTGAGAATGCAGCGATATATAGCACTTCAAAAGATAGTTGAGTTGGGAAGCTTTACAAAGGCAGCCAATTTGCTGGGGTATACACAGCCTGCCATGAGTCAGATGATATCGTCATTAGAAAAAGAATTGTCCGTAAAACTTCTGTATCGTTCCCGTTATGGTGTCCATCTGACGCTGGAAGGGGAAAAGCTGTATCCGTTCATCCAGAGGACAGTGGCACAGTACCAGGCCATGCAGGAGATGGTTAAGGAAATCAAAGGGCTGGAGTCCGGTGTGATTAAGATCGGTACATTTTCCAGTGTATCGGCTCATTGGCTTCCGAAGCTGATCAAAAAATTTCAGATTCAGTATCCGAATGTGCAATTCATACTTCATCAGGGGGACTATACTACAATTCCCGAGTGGGTACGTATCGGGGAGGTTGATTTTGGATTTGTCAACCCGGATGCCGTTACAGGGATAAAGACCCATCTGATCAAGGAAGATACGCTTATGGCCGTGCTTCCCACAGAGCATCCCCTTAGAAAACAGAGTTATGTCACTATGCAGGATCTGGCAAAAGAGCCGTTTTTGCTTTTGGAGGAAGGGGCATTCAGTGAGACGATGACAGCGTTCCATGCCGAACATATAGAGCCGGATATCAAGCTGCGCGTCCATGATGATTACTCCATTTTATCCATGATCGAGGAGGGGCTGGGGGTGAGTGTGATTCCGGAACTGATCTTGCGCAAGTCCAGCCACCAGGTGGCTGTGCTGCCCATTAAGCCTGTTGTGAAGAGAAAGATAGGGATAATTACACAAGATAAAAATACCATTCCCATTGCAAGTAAAGTTTTTATTAGATTTTTATTGGATAATGTGGATATTTTGCCTTGATGTATTGTAGGTGGAGGTTATTTTAATGAAAAGCACTGGTTTGACGCGCAGATACTGTTCTCTGATGGGAAAACGGCTGTTCATAAGAACAGCCGCACCATACAATTGAATAGAAAACAGAACACAAAGCCTAAAACCGTTGGAATAAGAAATGCCAAAAATGTCCATTTCAAGCTGTGGGTTTCTTTTTTTATGGTTAAAAGAGTTGTGGCACAGGGCCAGTGCATCAAAGTAAATAAAAGCATAGAGACAGCAGTGAAACAGGTCCAGCCGTTTTGGACAAGTAACGTATGCAGGCTTGCAAGACTGCCGGAATCGGTCAGTGTCCCCTGCGCTGTATAAGCCATGATCATGATAGGCACCACAATCTCATTGGCCGGCAGTCCGAGGATGAAAGCCAGCAGGATGATTCCATCCAGTCCCATAAGCTGTCCGGCAGGTTCCAGAAATCCGGCAAAATGCAGCAGAAGGGAAGTGCCGCCCACATTAACATTTGCAAGTACCCATATAATAAGCCCAGCAGGAGCCGCAGCGATCAGTGCCCGCCAAAGTACGTGAAGGGTGCGGTCCATAACAGAACGCACCAGTACCCTGAAAAACTGGGGGCGCCGGTAAGGCGGAAGCTCCAAGGTAAAAGAGGAAGGAACCCCTTTCAATACTGTTTTGGACAGAAGCCAGGATGAGAAAAATGTCATAAAAATGCCCAGTAGTATGGTGGCTGCCAGCAGAAGGGCAAGAGATAAGGAAGTAAAAAGCCCGGTGCCTGCAGCAAAAAACATAGTGAGTACAGCTAAAATCGTCGGAAACCTTCCATTACAAGGAACAAGGCTGTTCGTCAGTATGGCGATCAGACGTTCCCTGGGAGAGTCAATGATGCGGCACCCGGTAACGCCTGCCGCATTGCATCCAAAGCCCATGCACATGGTGGGGCAATATATGGATATAAAAATCAAGCAAAGCCCTCCTGTCAAGATACACCCTGTGCACAAAAGGAGCATAACTTTCTTCTGGATGCGGTAGAATAAGTAAAAACAGAAGAAAGGAAGCAGGAAAATGAAAAGAGATATCCAGAAAATCTTAAAAGAGTATGAAAAACATTTACAGTATCAGGAACGCAGTCAAAAGACAATCGAGAAATACATCCGTGATCTGCGTGCTTTTTTTATATTTCTGAACGGAAAGAAAATAGAAAAAGAAGCAGTGCTGAAGTGGAAAGAAACGCTGAGAGAAACTCATGCGCCTGCCAGTATCAATTCCATGCTGGCTGCTGTGAACGGATATCTGGAATTTACAGGTGTGCCGCAGATGAAGGTGAAACCCCTGAAAATGCAGAGGGAAATTTTCTCAAAACCGGAAAAAGAACTGACCCGTGAGGAGTATGTACGTCTTGTAAAAACGGCAGAGCAAAAAGGGAACCGTAGACTTTCTCTTTTACTGCAGTCTATCTGCGCCACGGGGATCCGTGTATCGGAACTGCAGTATATCACCAAAGAAGCCCTGTGCACCGGGCAGGCTGCTGTAACGTGCAAGGGAAAAAACCGCGTTGTATTTCTGCATCGTGACTTATGTCGTGCGCTCCGGAATTACTGCAGGGAGACAGGCATTGTGAGCGGCCCTGTATTCCGCACAAAAAGCGGCAGGCCCCTGGATCGGAACAATATATGGAGAGATATGAAGTCCTTATGTGGAAGTGCAGGGGTGGAACCGAAAAAGGTATTTCCACATAATCTGCGCCATCTGTTTGCAAAGGCCTATTATATGCTGGAGAAGGATCTGGTAAAACTGGCGGATCTATTGGGACATGCAAATATTTCCACAACGCGTATCTATACAATGGAGAGCGGAAAAGAGCATTTGAGACAGCTTGAAAGGATGGAACTTGTTATTACCACGTGAAATGACTGCATAATGGTGATTATGCCATCATGCATTTGGAATCCTCAATGAATTTTACATAGTGATATTCTAACATATCTGATACGGAAATACAAATTTTTGATCTGCCGGCCTATTTTCTGTCGGTTTTAGACGCCTGAGGGATAAGAGAACATGGAAAAAAGACCGGGGCCTTTATTTTCCACACACCGGTCTGGTTTTCATGTTTTTTCCAAACAGTAATACTGCCTTTCTGAAGGGAGAACAGGCATCCATGCAGAATCGCCTGCGGTGATGGGGCTTTTGCCTGACTGTCGGACGTTTTCTTACGGTCAGCGCAGTAAAATGTGCAGACCTACGGAATCGTTATGAAATTTTACAGCATAATCACCATTATGTACTCAATCCATCAATGAACCGATTACATATAAAATCGATAGTACATAGGAGGATTGAGAAATGAGAGGCGGAGATTTTTTTATTCATGTGGAAAACATCAGAGATCATACTCCGGAAGGGTGGATCATGAATCCCAATTATTGTGAAATACTTAGATTTCATGATTTGGGGGATATGCTGCTGAAAATAAACCGGATTTTAACATATCTGGAAATAAGCGGTGAAAAGTCTGCGGAGCTGCCGGAATATCATTCCCTGCAGGACTGCGGTTTTGGAAAGAATGCAGTGTGCTTTTATCTGCTTCAGGTGCTGTATACACAGCATAATAGCTGGCAGGGGCAGCTCAGGGGAGCGGACGGCAGACAGACGTATTTCAGAAGTGCGCTGGAAGCGCTGTGCGTGATGAATGAGGGAATCTTGGAGAACGCGGACAGATAGCGGGAAAAGACGAATTAGTCATGGCAGTATCGCAAACTTGTAATGGAAAATCAAACAGGATAGCTTACAATGTAAATATCAGCAGAAGCGGATGTTACAGCAGCTATGCATAGTTTGAAAGGAGATTGACAATGCGGTTTACAGACGGATTATGGGAGTCGAGAAACGGGTATAAGCTTCACAGGGCCCATTCCCTGTGGGAATGGAGAGCAGAGGATAAACAGGTTCATTTCATGGTACCCTGTACTGAGATCCGTTCGCTCAGAGATACGATATCCGGGCCGGTCCTCCATTTTACCATCACTGCCCCGAGAAAGGATATACTGGCTGTGAAAGTATACCATTTTACAGGCAAAAAGGAGCGCGGTCCTGTTTTTGACCTGGATGTTTCCTATATTGACACCCAGGTATGTGAGACAGAGCAGGAGATCCTTATAACAAATGGTAAGATGAAGGCAGTGGTGAGTAAAACAGGAGATTTTGGGATCGCCTTCTATTATGACGGGCGTTTTCTGACAAAATGCGGGGAAAAAGGTACGGCCTATGTCACAGACGCAGAATATGAGGCGGATAAACTGTGTGATTATAACGGAAGAAACGGGAGAGACAGCCGAAACGAAAATTATATCCGGGAAATGCTGAGTCTTGACGTGGGGGAATACATTTACGGTCTGGGCGAGCGTTTTACTTCCTGTATCAGAAACGGACAGTCAGTTGACTGCTGGAACCGTGACGGCGGTTCCAACGGAAATCAGGCATATAAGAATATTCCTTTTTATCTGTCCAGTAAAAGCTACGGTATCTTTGTAAACACTCCTGCCAGGGTGGGGTTTGAGGTGGCAAATGTAAGTGTACGCCACGTGGAGATCGCGGTACAGGAGGAAGAACTGGAGTACATGGTGATAGGGGGCAGTGAACCAAAAGAGGTTCTGTCAAATTACACAGCTCTCACCGGAAGGACACCCATTCCCCCTGCCTGGACCTATGGTCTGTGGATCTCTACAAGCTGGATGCCTGACTCAGATGCGCAGATCACACTGGATACTATTGATAAAATGAAAGAATATGAGATTCCGCTGTCCGTATTTCATTTTGACGCCCGCTGGATGGATGATTATAAATGCTGTGATTTTGTCTGGTCAAAACGGTACGGGGATGCCAAGAAACTGCTGGATGCCATCCATGAGAGAGGCGTAAAGGTCTGTGTCTGGATCAATCCGTATATAAGCCAGGAGTCTTATCTGTTTCAGGAAGGGAAAGACAAAGGATATTTTCTAAAGACAAAGGACGGGGATGTGTGGCAGTCAGATAACTGGATGTCAGGGATCGCAATTGTGGACTTTACAAATCCTGAGGCGGTACGTTGGTATCAGGATAAACTGGGTGCCATACTGGATATGGGCGTAGATGCTCTTAAGACGGATTTCGGAGAGCGGATCCCTAAGAATGTGGTCTATTTTGATGGTTCGGACCCTGCGAAGATGCATAATTATTACCCATATCTCTATAATCAGGCGGTATACGAACTGATTCGGGAGAAAAAGGGGGAGGGATGCGTATTTTCCAGGTCAGCTACAGCGGGAACCCAAAAATTCCCCTTTAACTGGGGCGGAGATAATGAGGCTTCGTATATCTCCATGGCAGAAAGCCTGAGAGGCGGCCTGTCACTGTGCCAGTCAGGATATGGGTATTGGGCCCACGATATCAGTGGATTCTGTAAGACCGCAACACCGGACTTGTATAAACGTTGGGTGCAGTTTGGAATGCTCTCCACGCACAGCAGGCTTCACGGGGAGCAGAGTTACCGGGCGCCCTGGTATTTTGATGAGGAGTCCTGCCGGGTATTGAAAGAATTTACCAATCTGAAATGCAGGCTAATGCCTTATCTGTACAGCAAGAGTGTTCAGGTTTTGGAGGAGGGAGTTCCTCTGATGCGAGCCATGATGCTGGAATTCCCCAAGTGTCCCACCTGTCTGCATCTGGAGAGGCAGTATATGCTGGGGAGTGATCTTCTGGTGGCCCCCATTTTCAATGAAAGCGGTGAGGCGGAATTTTACCTGCCGGGGAAAGGCCAGTGGACCAATTATCTGGACGGTGAAATCCTGGGAGGCGGTAAGTGGTATAACAAAGCGTATGATTATTTCCATATGCCGCTGTTTGTCCGTCCGGGAAGCATACTCCCTGTTGGGGCAAAGGCGGACACACCGGTTTATGAATATGCGGATGGGATCACATTTAAATTGTATGAAATTCCCGAAACTTTTGAAAAGGACTGCAGAGTCTATAATACTTCCGGGGAGATGGTCCTGAAACTGAATGTGAATCGTAGAGGAGAAAAAATAAAACTGGAACTGCAGGGACAGAGGAAAAATGTCTTTGTACAGCTCATAAATGTCACTGACATTAGAAGTGACAGGGAAATACAGAAAGTAAGTGTTGAAAATGGTATTCAGTTCGAGATGCGGGAAGATACCATGGAGTTTGTATTGGAATAAGAACCGTAGCGGTTCCTGATAAAAGACGGTTAGATAAGCGTATGATAGGATGGAGCGTTTCTTGCCGGTTGCCGTAAACAGTTGATCTAAGGATTATGATCGACTGTTTACGGCTTTTTTAATACAAATATTTCGGAATTTATTTCTGGAAAGTCAGTACCAGGTTACAGGATTCCAGAGGAATATAGTGCTTTGTGGCCGCTAAAGTGAGGCCGGAATCACTGTACAGATTTTCCTGTATCATGAGGAATGTGTTTTTTTCGGAGAGTCTGTATTTTTGGGCTGTGAAGTTTCCTGTGTCAGACCCCCTCAGATTCAGGGTGGAGGAGACCGCATGGCGGTAAATATCCTGGTTCAGAAAGCGGGTCAGGCTGTCCATATCTGTAAAGTCGATATTGAACTGTGTAACGGTTTCAATGGGAATAAAACTGAGGGAATAAGCAAATGTGCTGCCTGCCTGATCTTTGTACCAGCGGTCTGTGATGGCCACCACAGGGGTTTTCCGACCGATCATATCACTGATAAAGTCCGTGGGAGGTTCCAGACGGTACTCCGTCTCAGTCTCTGTAACGGTCTGACCGCATTGGAATACAGGGTTACATAGATTGGTTGAGTTTTTGGCAGGAGATTTCTTTATTCCCTGTACAAAGTTTCCCTTCCCCTGTACATTATGGATCAGTCCGTCTTCCCTGAGCAGGGCAAGTGCCTGTCGGAGCGTCATACGGCTCACACCCATTTCTTTAGACAAGTCTGGTTCGCTGGGCAGCTGGGAACCCTTGGGATATTCCCCATTTATAATCTGTGCATAGAGCTGGTCATAGACCTTTACATGCTTTAGTTTTCTGGATTTTTCTTCGGACATGCCTGTTTTAGGGATATTTTTGTCCAGTGGTTCATTCATATCATTATCCTCCGTCCGGAAATAAGTCACTATCGAAATAAGATATGTTAAGTATACAACTTTTTGTTATATTAGTCAATTTGAAAACATGTCTAATATTTGACGGATAAATGTAAGCGCTGTCATGGGTGGGTTGTAATATATGTACAAAAATAAACGAGAAATATTGTTTATATTGTGCATAGTAATTTGATTGACGGGAAGTTATACAAGTGGTAATATACATGTATAGAAAAAATATACAGGTACAAACAAGGAGGAAGTAAGTATGAATTACGCAGAAGAGGGCGTGCAGTATCATTTGAATATAAGAAAAGGGGACGTGGGAAGATATGTGCTTCTTCCGGGAGATCCCAAGAGATGCCAGAAAATCGCGGCATATTTTGATAACCCTGTATTGGTGGCAGACAGCAGAGAGTATGTGACATATACAGGTTACCTGGACGGAGAAAAAGTAAGTGTCACATCAACAGGGATCGGCGGGCCGTCAGCATCTATTGCCATGGAGGAACTTGTGAAGAGCGGAGCAGATACATTTATCCGTGTGGGTACATGCGGTGGAATGGATGTAGATGTGAAGGGCGGAGATATTGTAGTTGCCACAGGAGCTATCCGTATGGAAGGCACCAGCAAAGAGTACGCCCCCATTGAATATCCGGCAGTTGCTGACTTCCATGTGGCAAATGCCCTCGTAAAAGCAGCCGAGAACTGTGGATATCAGTATCACGCAGGTGTTGTAGAGTGCAAGGACGCGTTTTACGGACAGCATGAGCCGGAGACCAAGCCGGTCAGCTATGAGCTGATGAACAAATGGGAGGCGTGGCTCAGACTTGGCTGTAAGGCGTCGGAGATGGAATCTGCCGCACTGTTTGTTGTGGCCAATTATCTGAGAGTGCGCTGCGGTTCCAATTTCCTGGTGGTGGCCAATCAGGAACGTGAGAAACAGGGGCTGTCCAATCCGGTGGTACACGATACGGACGCTGCGATCAAGGTGGCTGTGGAAGCGCTGAGAATATTGATCAGAGAAGATAAAAAGTAATTGTACAGTCAGGTCTCCCGAGGGGAAGAGGGGAGCGGCTGAAATACGGCGGAGGAGGTTTTAAGGTGGAGCAGTATGTGATTGAAATGGAACATATCACCAAGGAGTTCGGCAGTTTCAAGGCAAATGATGATATTACGCTGAGGCTGAAAAAAGGTGAGATACACGCGTTGCTGGGAGAGAACGGCGCAGGAAAGTCCACTCTGATGAGTGTACTGTTCGGGCTGTACCAGCCGGAACAGGGAATGATCAAGATGAACGGGAAACCTGTGACGATCAATAACCCCAATGATGCCAACGCGCTGGGGATCGGAATGGTGCATCAGCATTTTAAACTGGTACATAATTTTACGGTATTGGAGAGTATCGTACTTGGTCATGAGTCTGTAAAGCATCATTTTCTGAAAATGGATGAGGCCAGAAAAAAGGTAGTGGAATTAAGCGAGCGGTACAAGTTTAAAATTGACCCTGACGCCCTGATCAGCGATATTACAGTGGGCATGCAGCAGAGAGTGGAAATTTTAAAAATGCTCTACTGCGACAACGAGGTACTTATCTTTGATGAACCCACCGCCGTGCTGACGCCGCAGGAAATTGATGAACTCATGAAGGTTATGAAACAATTGGTATCGGAAGGAAAATCCATCCTGTTTATCACTCACAAACTGGCAGAGATCAAGGCAGTTGCAGACCGCTGTACTGTACTCAGAAAAGGACGGTATATCGGAACCATTGATGTGGCGAAAGCCAGTAAAGAAGAAATGTCTGAGATGATGGTGGGGCGTAAGGTGGACTTTGTTGTGGAGAAAAAGGAAATGAAGCCTTTGGGAACCGCCCTTTCTGTCCGGGATATGACCATGCGTTCCAAACGTACAGGCAAAAACGTTGTGGATCATGTATCCTTTGATGTAAAGAAGGGCGAGATCGTCTGTATTGCAGGGATTGACGGCAATGGTCAGTCAGAACTTGTCTATGGGATCACCGGACTCATGGGAATTGACCAGGGACAGGTATTCCTGAATGATAAGGATATTACAAAAGAGAGTATCCGCAGAAAATGTCTGGACGGTATGGCTCATATTCCTGAAGACAGACACAAGCACGGAATGGTTCTGGACTATACACTGAAAGAAAACCTAATCCTCCAGAACTACTACACCCCGCAGTTTGACAAGCACGGATTTTTGAGATTCGATGAGATTGACAGATACGCGGAGAAGCTCATAGAGCGCTATGATATCAGAAGTGCTCACGGAGCGGATTCTATTGCCAGAGGCATGTCAGGCGGTAATCAGCAGAAGGCTGTCATTGCAAGGGAGCTGGACAGAAATCCGGAAATCGTGATCGCGGTCCAGCCGGTCCGTGGACTTGATGTGGGGGCTATTGAGTATATACACAGACAGATCATAGCACAGAGGGATGCCGGGAAAGCGGTTCTCTTAGTATCTTTTGAGCTGGATGAGGTCATGAATGTCAGTGACAGGATACTTGTCATGTATGAAGGAAAGATTGTTGCGGATGTGAAGCCAAAGGATGTGACCATTCAGGAACTGGGGCTTTATATGGCCGGAACAGGAAAGGGGAATGCAGCATGTTAAAACAAAAGAATAAGAGGGGGAACGAGGGAGTGGAAAGTTTTCTTTCCTCTGTACTGGCTGTGGCGGCGGGGCTGCTGTTCGGACTTTTTATCCTTCTGATCACCAACTCCAATGAAATGTTTTCCGGTTTTCTCACAATCTTAGAGGGCGGATTTGTGGACGGCATGAGCGGGATTTCCCAGACACTTTATCTGGCAACCCCCATTGTGATGACCGGACTTTCCGTAGGCTTTGCCTGGAAGACAGGGCTGTTTAACATAGGAGCATCCGGACAGTTTACCGTGGGTGCTTATGTGGCAGTTCTGATTGGCGTCAAGTGCACCGGACTTCCGGGTAGTATCCATTGGCTTATAGCCATTCTGGGCGCAGCCGCCGCTGGGGCGGTGTGGGGGCTGGTGCCGGGATTTTTAAAGGCGGTGGCAAATGTAAATGAAGTGATCTCCTCTATCATGATGAATTATATCGGCCTTTACCTGACAAATCTGCTGATAACAAAGACAGTCTATGACCAGACAGGGAACCAGAGTGTTCCGGTGGCGAAGACGGCATATCTGCCCAAGGCAGGCCTGGATAAGCTTTTTCCTGAGGCGAATCTGAATATCGGAATCCTCATCGCAGTCTTGTTCGTGGTGGGAATGTACATATTGATCAATAAGACCGCGTTCGGCTATGAACTGAAAGCCTGCGGCAAGAACCCGGATGCCAGCCGTTATGCGGGCATCAATGCCAAAAAGAATATCATATTGTCCATGGTTATTGCAGGCGCACTTTCAGGTGTAGGCGGGGCACTGTTATACCTGTCTGATTTCGGAAAGCATATGCAGGTATTAGATGTGATCGCGTCCCAGGGATTTTCAGGGATTTCCGTTGCGCTTTTGGGATTGTCCAATCCTTTTGGGATCCTGTTGGCCAGTCTGTTCATTGCGCATATCACCATCGGCGGCTATAATCTCCAGCTTCTCAGCTTTACTCCGGAACTGATAGATATTATCATTTCGGCGATCATATATTTTGGGGCATTTTCCCTGCTGTTTAAGACATTTATCCGCAAATGGACAAAGAGATCAAAAAGGGAGGAGACAGCATTATGAACATTATCTATTTTTTAATACAGCAGACCATGTTTTTTTCTATTCCCCTTTTGATCGTGGCATTGGGCGGAATGTTCTCTGAACGCAGCGGTGTTATCAATATCGCCCTGGAAGGTATTATGGTCATGGGAGCGTTTATCAGTATTGGCTTTATCAATGTATTTCAGGACCGTTTGAGCGGACAGGGATTGTTTCTGCTGGCTTTCTTAGTGGCAGCAGCAGCCGGGGCTGTATTCTCCCTGCTCCATGCCTTTGCCTCTGTCAATCTGAAGGCAGACCAGACGATCAGCGGTACAGCTCTGAATATGTTTGCACCGGCCTTTGCTCTTTTTATGGCAAGGATGGTGCAGGGAAAATCCCAGGTTCCTTTTACAGATACCTTCCATATAGAGAAAGTGCCTGTCCTGGGAGACATTCCGGTCATCGGACCTATGTTTTTCCGTAACTGTTATCTCTCCACCTATATTGGTATTTTTATTTTTATTGCAGCCTCTGTTTTGATCAGCAGGACCAGATTTGGACTTCGGCTGCGCGCCTGCGGGGAACATCCCCAGGCAGCGGATTCGGTAGGCATCAATGTATATAAGATCAGATATGCGGGTGTCCTGATTTCAGGTGTCCTTGCAGGTGTGGGGGGATTGATCTTTGTGATTCCCACCTCCACCAATTTTAATGCAAGTGTAGCGGGATACGGATTCCTGGCGCTGGCAGTGCTGATCTTTGGACAGTGGAGAACAAAGGGAATTCTTGGCGCGGCATTTTTCTTCGGTGTTTTAAAGACACTTGCCAGTGCTTATTCCGGGATCCCGGTTATCAAGGACCTGCCGATTCCCAATGAGATCTATAAAATGCTGCCGTATGTGGTGACACTGATCGTACTTGCCTTTTCTTCCGGCAAATCCAAAGCTCCGAAGGCAGAAGGTATTCCGTATGATAAAGGAAGCAGATAGGAGGATATAATAGAATGATGAAAAAAGTGATAAGTCTGTTACTGGCGTCAGTTCTTAGTGTATCCCTGGTCGGATGCGGGCTGGGCGCAAAGCAGGCGGCAAAGGTCAGCAGCGGAAAAGGCGCGGAATTGGCCCTGAGCACAGACGTGGGAAGTATAGATGACCGCTCTTTTAATCAAGGTTCCTGGGAAGGACTTGCAAGATATTCGGAGGAATTCGGTATCACCCATAAGTATTATCAGCCCACGGAGAAATCGGATGAGGCATTCACCACCTCTATCAATCTGGCGGCAAAAGGCGGCGCGAAAGTGGTGGTGTGTCCGGGATATCTGTACGAGATCCCCATCCATACCATGCAGCAGAAGCACCCGGAAGTGAAGTTCATAATTCTGGATGGGACACCGCATTCCGCGGATTCCCCGGAACCAGATATAGGGGAGAATACAGCATCAATCTATTTTGCGGAGGAGCAGGCAGGATTTCTGGCAGGCTACGCGGCGGTCTATGAAGGCTATACAAAGCTTGGATTTATGGGCGGGATCGCAGTTCCGGCGGTTATCCGGTATGGATATGGCTTTATCCAGGGAGCTGATTACGCAGCAAGAGAAAAGGGTATGGCTCCGGGCAGTATTGATATGAAATATACATATGTGGGTAACTTCGAGGCATCCCCGGAGAACATGGCAAAAGCGGCGTCCTGGTATAATGAGGGGACAGAGGTGATCTTCTCCTGCGGTGGTCCTGTGGGAAACTCTGTCATGAAGGCCGCTGAAAATGCAGGGAAAAAGGTGATCGGCGTGGATGTGGACCAGAGTGCAGAGTCAGAGACGGTCATTACCTCCGCCATGAAAAATCTGAGCAAAGCAGTCTATGACTATCTGACAGATTTTTATAACGGGGAATTTAAAGGAGGAGAGAGCATTACGCTGGACGCCTCAGAGGATGGAGTACAGCTTCCCATGGATACTTCCAGATTTACTGTATTTACACAGGAGCAGTATGATACCATATATGAAAAGATAGCGGATAATGAGATCACCATTTTAAAAGATGAGGGGATCACTGACGCGACAGAAATAGAAGCTGAGTATGTGAATGTGAAACTGATTTAAGAGCAGAATAAAGGAGACTGATTATGGAGAAATTCAAGCGTATCTTTGTGGTGGTGCTGGATTCACTGGGGGTAGGCGCCATGCCGGATGCGGAACAGTTTGGAGATGCAGGTGCCAACACATTGGGACATATTGCGGATTACAGGTACAAAAAAGGGAAGACTCTTCAGATCCCCAACCTGGAGAAAATGGGGATAGGGAATATCCTTCCCCTTAATGGGGTTGGCAGCACGCCGTCTCCTCTTGCTTATTATTCTGCCATGAGGGAGGCCAGCAGCGGGAAGGATACTATGACGGGACACTGGGAGATGATGGGGCTTCACACCACAAGGCCTTTTAAGACTTTTACAGAGCATGGCTTTCCGGAAGAACTGATCCATGAGCTGGAAAAGCGCACCGGGAGAAAAATCATCGGAAATAAAAGCGCCAGCGGCACAGAAATCCTGGAGGAGCTGGGGGAGGAAGAAGTAGAAAAAGGACATCTGATTGTCTATACTTCTGCGGATTCCGTCCTGCAGATCTGCGGAAATGAAGAGACTATGGGTCTTGAGACTCTGTATCATTACTGCGAGATTGCCAGGGAACTGACCATGAGGGAGGAATGGATGGTGGGAAGAGTCATTGCGCGCCCTTATGTGGGAAGAAAAAAAGGGGAGTTTAAGCGCACATCGAACCGTCATGACTATGCAGTGAAGCCTTTTCAGAAAACAGTTCTGGATGCGCTGAAAGAGGCGTCTTATGATGTGATCTCCATTGGGAAGATCAAGGATATCTTTGACGGAGAGGGCATTACCCAGGCATATAAATCAAAAAGTTCCCTCCACGGGATGGAACAGACCATAGAAATGGCAGGGAAAGAGTTTCACGGACTCTGCTTTGTGAATCTGGTGGATTTTGATGCCCTGTGGGGACACAGAAGGGACGCAGAGGGATACGCCCGTGAGCTGGAACAGTTTGATGAAAAACTGGGTGTACTGATTGGAAGTCTGGGAGAAGAGGATCTGCTGATCCTGACTGCGGATCACGGAAATGACCCGACATATACCGGGACAGACCACACACGGGAAAAAGTACCATTTCTGGCATATTCGCCGGCGTTTACACGCGGGGGAGAGCTGGAAGAGAGCAGTGATTTCGGAAGGATCGGGGCAACTGTGGCGGATAATTTCCAGGTGAAGAGGCCGGAGGGAACTATAGGGATTTCTTGTCTGGACAAACTGACAGTATCGGAATAATATATAAGAAGATAACAGGATAACGATAACAGAACGTAACTGTTCAGTACCCTTACAGTTACGTGCAAAAATCCATGCAAATCGCCTTTGGCGATGGGATTTATGCCTGGCTGCTGAACGTTTTCTTACGGTCAGCGCAGTAAATGCGCAGACCTACTGAATAGTTACAACATAACAACAATAACGGAATAACAATAACAGAACAGCGATCACAGAATCAAGATAACCGCTGTCATTTCAAGGAGGATATTAAGATGGAACAGAGAGAAATATTAAGTAAAGTTGACCATACACTGCTGGCTCAGACAGCTACCTGGGAGGAAATCAAGGTTATATGCGATGATGCGGTAGCCTATCAGACGGCATCTGTCTGCATTCCGCCATCTTATGTGAAACAGGCAGCAGAGTACCTGGGAGACAAAATGCCGGTATGTACAGTCATCGGTTTTCCAAACGGATATAATACCACTGCCGTGAAGGTTTTTGAAACTGAGGACGCTGTGAGGAACGGGGCAGAGGAAATTGACATGGTCATCAACCTGGGATGGGTGAAGGAAGGCCGGTATGATCTGGTCAGAGAAGAGATCCAGGCAGTTAAGAAAGCCTGCAATGGAAAACTGCTGAAGGTCATCATTGAGACTTGCCTGCTCACAGAGGAAGAGAAGATCCAGATGTGCAGAACAGTCACAGAATCAGATGCGGAGTATATCAAGACATCTACAGGCTTTTCAACCCATGGGGCAACATTTGAAGATGTGAAGCTTATGAGAGAATACACGGGAAATGACAAGAAAGTAAAAGCAGCCGGCGGGATATCCTCCTTTGCCGATGGGGAAGAGTTTGTAAAGCTGGGTGCGGACCGTCTTGGGACCAGCCGTCTGGTAAAAGCGGCGAAGGCACAGCGATAGAAACAGTAAAGCAACAAGTAGTCAAAAGGCTAATCAGACTTGTATAGGAGTAACATTATGATTCCAGTAAAAGAATTGATCAAACAGGCGATTGAGGCAATGGAGAGTGCTTACACACCTTATTCTCATTTTAAGGTGGGAGCAGCGCTCCATACACCGGAGGGGAAAATATATAAGGGGTGCAATATTGAAAATGCATCTTATACTCCCACCAACTGCGCAGAGAGAACAGCTTTTTTTAAAGCGGTCAGCGAAGGGGAGAGAGAGTTCGACGCCATCTGTATCGTGGGCGGAAAAAACGGTATTCTTACGGAATACACAGCGCCCTGCGGCGTATGCCGGCAGGTGATGATGGAATTCTGCAGCCCGGAGAGCTTTCAGATCATCCTGGCTACGGATACGGAGCATTATGAGATTTATACATTAAAGGAACTTCTGCCTATGGGATTCGGGCCGGGAAATCTGGCGTGACAGAGAATTGGGAAGACAGAGACAGGGGGTTATGTTAAAGCAGTCCGGCTAAAATGTCACATTTTGCCGGGCTTCTTTGTTGTTGTTTCCAGATTTCCCACAAATTTCGGCGCGCAGTCTGATAAAAGCAATTCTGAGACATACTCTGATACTGTAATATATGAAATATGGAAAAAGATATTGACTTGCAGCCGGCTTCGGGCTTTATAATATAAACATATTCCTGGAAATGAAAAGCTCATCAGACAGAATATGGAAGCATAAAAAATAGTGGGTTTATGTCTGACAAAGGAGCTGGAGACAGGGAATCGGAGTAATTGCATAAAAGTACAAAGAAAGTGGAGGAAAGTGTTATGGAGTGTTTTAACAGCAAAAATTTATTTTGGACAAGAGAGCCAAAGCAGTCAAAAGTAACGAATGAAAGGATAGAAATTTACACAGAACCGGGAACGGATCTGTGGCAGCGCACATATTACGGATTCCGCAATGACAATGCGCCTGTACTGCAGATGAAGACAAAAGAGAAGTATTTTTCTTTTGTTGTGAAAACCACATTTGAAAGTAAAAGAAGATTTGATCAGTGCGGGGTAGCAGCATACCTTGACAGCGACAACTGGATGAAAGCTTCTATAGAATATGAAAATGAAGAATTACAACGTCTGGGAAGCGTAGTCACAAACCACGGATATTCTGACTGGGCCACAACAGATATCCCTGCGTCTGTCAAAGAAATGTGGTATCGTTTCAGCAGACGTGAGTCGGATTTTTGTTTTGAATGCAGTACAGACGGGGTGAATTATAAGCAGATGCGTATCTGTCATTTCTGGGAGGGTGCAGATGAGATCTCTTTCGGCGTGTACGCCTGCAGCCCTGAGGAATCATCTTTTAAAGCTGTGTTTACAGATATGGAGCTTATGGAATGTGCGTGGAAGGCACATGAATAAGAGAGAGCCTTTCTTTTAGAGAAATATCAGAGGTTCGCTGTTCAGCAGATATCATACCGTACAAGCAGAGCAACATAAATTGTCTATGAAGAAGTTATACATAGCTTTTTATGTATGATGTGAAAAGGGGTATTATATGGAAGAGAAAACTGCGGACTATGTTGTGGAGTTGAGATTTTCCGACGAAGTAACACTGAAAGAGCTGCTGTTGGAGCTGCTGATTGAAAAAATAGGTGCGCCGACAGTTGATAACAGTCGTCAGTGGTATTGTTCTGAAAGGGGAATCTATTGAGTAACAATATGCTGCCTGAAAAGAAACGGTATTCGGCGGCTCTCTATATGCGCCTTTCAAAAGACGATGAAGGCGAAGGTGAGAGTGCCAGTATTACCACGCAGAGAAAAATGCTCAGAGCTTATGCGGCGGAGAATCATTACTACGTATATGATGAGTATGTGGATGACGGCATTTCGGGCACCACCTTTGAGCGTCCCGATTTCAGGCGTATGATCCGGGATATAGAAAACAGTAAAGTCAATATGGTGATCACCAAAGATCTGTCTCGTCTGGGGCGTGACTATATTCTGACCGGACAGTATACGGAGATTTATTTTCCATCGAAGAAGGTGCGGTATATTGCCATCAATGATGGATATGATTCTGACAGCCCCTACACGGATATCGCTCCCTTTAAAAACATTATCAATGAGATGTACGCCAGGGATATCAGCAAAAAAATACGCTCCTCTTTTATGACTCATATGGAGGAGGGGGATTTTGTCAGTGCATTTGCACCTTACGGCTATATGCGGGACCCTGTGGATAAACATCATCTGGTAGCGGATGAAGAGCCGGCAGAGATCGTAAGGGAGATATTTGGGAAAGCCGCCAAAGGCATTTTGCCTGTTGATATTTCCAGGGAACTGAACCGGCGGCAGGTTCCTACTCCTCTGGAATACCGCCAAAAGAAAAAGCCTTCGGAAAGTACGGTGGATTTTGGGAAACGGAGAGGGTGGACCTCATCGACCATCACGAAAATGCTGCACAATATAGTATATCTGGGACATATGGCGCAGGGAAAGACTACAAAAATATCTTTTAAAAGCGGGACAACAGTCAAAAATCCAAAAGAGGATTGGTATGTAGTTAAAAATACACATGAACCCTTAGTCAGCCGGGAGGTTTTTGCCATGGCAGGCCGCAGGAGCAGGCAGCGCACCTGCGCCCAAAAAGGTGAATTTAAAAATATATTTTCAGGAATTGCAAAATGTGCGGACTGCGGCAGGAACATGTCCGCTGTGGGGACCAGGAAAAAAGGCTCTTCTGCGAATCTCGCATGTGGTGCTTATAAACTATACGGAACAAAAGAGTGTACAAATCATTTTATGGATTATGACACCCTCTGCAGTATTATATTATCCGCTATCCGGGAGTCGGTTTCTATTTCCGGACAGGAAGAGTATGAAATTTTGGAACGTGCGGAGAAATATCTGGAAAAACAAAATGCCAAAACGGACAGAAAAAAACAGATTTCTCTCCTGGAAAGGCGCTGCCGTGAACTGGACAGACTGATTGAAAAGCTCTATGAGGATCACGTGGAGGGCGTGCTGGGGGAAGAGAGGATGAAGAAACTGCTCAGCAGATATGAGGGAGAAAACCATGAGATTTCCGTGAAGATAAAAAGTCTGAAGACAAATGTCAGCAATGAAAGAAAAGAGGATACGATAGAACAACTGAAAAAGGTACTGCGTGGTTTCACCGAGCCGGAGAAACTGTCCCGTGAACTGCTTTTTCACTTTATTGACCGTATTGAAATCGGTCAGGGAAGTTACCGGGAAACGGAGTTTGGACGTATAAAAAAACAGTCTGTGAGAATTTATTTCAGATTCAGAAAAATCATATCCTGATATCAACCATGCACATGGTGAGCGCCTGTTTTCCGCATGCACAACATTTCTGGAAACAGTGGTCCAGATTAAAGGCCACACGGGGAAGATATCCATAATCCTCCAGCAGAGTAAAAAGCGGGAAGAAAATAGCCATGGGAGGGAGCATTACACTTACCACCCAGGCAGCAACCCGGTATACTCCGTAGATCAAAATCTGACAGAGGATTTCAGGAAGTCCAATCATGAGAAGTCCATGGTAAAACTGCGGCTCCAGCCAAAAAAGTCCCTTGTTCAGCAGGTCGGAGGGCACATTTGCCCCCACAATGGTGATCCAGAAAATGCAGAGCAGGAAGAGAAGCATAATGGGAAAACCGGTGCATTTACTGGTGAAAATTTTATCCAGCTTCCTGTCCTTTCTGGCATAATCCGGGTTTTCCAAAGTGACGCAGGCTTTGCAGATACCTGCGGCCTGTTGGACATAGGTGCCGCAGTATTCCGCAGACGCGCAGCATATCTCTGCATTTCTGCCATAAATATCAGGAACAGGGGTAACAGCCGCTGTGTTGGAAAGGGCATCTTCTATTCCCCCGAATATCCGTTCAAGGCCCTTTCGGCTTCTGGCTGCTATTCCGATTACAGGGATCTTAAGTTCTTTCTGGAGCCTGGGAAAGTCTATTCGGATATGCTTTTTCCTGGCTTCATCCATGAGATTTACGCATAGAAGCACATGGGGAGTGACAGCACAGATCTGGAGCACCAGATTGAGATTCCGCTCCAGACAAGTGGCGTCGCAGACTGCCACCACCACATCGGGGTGACTTTGCAGGATATAATCACGGGAAATCTCCTCCTCACTGGAACGGCAGGAGAGAGAGTAGCATCCCGGCAAATCTACAAAACGGTATTCCTTTCCCCGGCAAATACGGGTACCGGCGGCACATTCCACTGTCTTTCCGCACCAGTTCCCTGTATGCTGATGCATACCTGTCAGTGCGTTGAACACAGTGCTTTTACCTACATTGGGATTACCGATCAATGCTATATTACGGAGGGGAACCTCCCTTTTCTTTTCTTTCTTCAGAACTATTCACCTCTTGATCCATATGACAGAAGCATGTCACAGCACACTTCCATCTTTAATTTTTTTTAACAAGAATAAGAGAAGCCTCTTCTTTTCTGAGAGCCAGGACAGCGCCCCGGATGAGAAAAGCTTTTGGACTTCCAAAGGCACTCACTCCAACGCAGGTAACTTTTGTGTTTTCAATCAGACCTAAATCCATAAGGCGTTTGATGGTCTGCTGCTGCGCCGGACTGGCATTGTCCGTCAGTATGGATTTGACAATCCCTGTTTCATCCAGAGACAGGGTAAAAAGCGGAGTAAGAGACATTTTTTCCTCCATTTCCGACCGGGATTTCCGGACGGGAGAATCTATTGTATAGTATGCAGGGGAGAGGAAAGACGTTCAAAGGAGAAGGTTTGATGAATAAAACAAAAATATCGCCTTATATATGAATAAAACTTGATTATTCATATATAAGGGTGTATCATAGTCATAATCAGGAGGTGGAATTATGTTCCTAATTCAGAATGACAAGATATTTACGGCTGTCATAGGTGATATAAAAAATTCAAGAAATCTGGAAAAGAGAAATGAGGTTCAAGTACAGTTGAGAAACGTACTTGAAGAAATCAATGAAAAGTATGAAGCCGATATTTCAGCGAAATTTCTCATAACATTAGGCGATGAATTTCAGGGATTATTATATAATGCCAAAGGTGTTTTAAAAATTATCAGTGAAATACAAATGCGGTTATACCCTGTTGAACTGCGCTTTGGAATCGGAATAGGTAAAATAACGACTGATATCAATACGGAGATGGCACTGGGGGCTGACGGACCAGGTTATTATAATGCAAGAATGGCCATCAATTTATTAAAGGAAAATGAGAACAGGAATAAAACTCTGCCGTCTAATATTTATTTGGTGACAGATGAGGTAAATAAAAGTACGGAAATCATGCTAAATACTATTTTTGAGCTGATCAGTGCAGTTGAACGGTCATGGACAGAAAGGCAGAGAGAGATAATATGGGATATGCTAAAACACCAGGATGGACAAAAAAATACAGCATACAGAATGGGGATAACGCAGTCCAGTGTTCAGAAAGCTTTAGCGGCGGGGAATTACTATGTATATGAAAGAGCATTGAAAAATATTGGAAATATATTAGAGGAAATGACATGATAAAATATGTATTTGCTTCATTCTTAACGATTCATATATTGGCAGATTTTTATTTTTAAACGGGAAAAATGGCACAAAGGAAACGATTATATTTTAGATGGACATTGTACCATGTAATAATATATGCAGTGACTTCCATGCTATGGTTTTATCTATTCCTGCCAGGATTGGACTGGAAATACATAGCATTCTTCTGCATATCACATGCATTGATCGATGTATTGAAGTTTTTTATTTTCAAATCCAATGGTAAAAGGATAAATGATTTTTTACTGAATAAATGTGTTGTTTTTATGATCGATCAGGTTCTACATCTGATAGTAATTGTCATCATTACATATTTTGTGGGAGATGGGGATATTAGAAGTCTGTATCGTGTAAATATTCAAGAGATTTTTCGGGTATTTCAAATATCTGAATCGGCAGTATTGATATGGACTGTAAAGCTATTACTGATACATAAACCCACGAATATTTTGATTTCCAGTATACTTGATTTGTATAAACCATCAGGAAAGAGTAAACCAACTGGAAATGACAAAAATGCAGGAAGATTTATTGGAACACTTGAAAGAGTTATTATGACAATTTTTATTTCTATAAATCAATATTCAGCGGTTGGGTTGGTGTTGACGGCAAAATCTATTGCTCGTTACGATAAGATTTCAAAGGAACAGGATTTTGCCGAATATTATCTTATGGGTACATTATTGAGTACAATATGTGCTGTCTGTATATCAATTGCATTATAACAATCATCCCCTAAATTTCCTGAAAGAACTAAGAAAAAATTTCACAGTTCTGCAAAAAGCACAGTTCTATGGACAGTAACATGCTCCGCAATGCACAGATATGAAGCATTCTGCGCCATATGGCACTGTCTGCCTCAGTATTTTCATATACAGGCGCATAAAAACACCTTGCGGGGCAGTGGTCGTAAGTAATAACGTAGATTTGCCTATTGTAAACTTTATAATAAAAATAAGTTGACAATAGGCTGCCGATTGATTATACTTTTTCTATGTAAAAAACAGAACAGAGACCAAAAAGCATCTGAGGACGTTCTGAAATCACGGAGGGAAAGTATATGGAAACAGCAATGCCAAATAAAAAGAAAAAAATAAGCACCAGACAGATGACGATCATCGCGCTGATGACAGCGGTAACCTGCATTTTAGGTCCCCTGTCCATACCGCTGCCGTTCAGCCCTGTGCCAATCAGCTTTACGAATCTGGCCATCTATTTCAGTGTTTTTGTACTCGGTAC
Source organism: Blautia coccoides (assembly GCF_034355335.1). Classification (NCBI taxonomy): domain Bacteria; kingdom Bacillati; phylum Bacillota; class Clostridia; order Lachnospirales; family Lachnospiraceae; genus Blautia; species Blautia producta. Next base: position 4,641,454 of record NZ_CP136422.1, on the reverse strand, counting down.
CTATTCAGCTACAGTAAGTTATCTGGTATATCTGCTCATTGGAATGGTGGGGCTGCCGGTGTTCTCCGGATTTTCCGGAGGGTTTGGAAAACTGGCAGGACCTACAGGGGGATATCTGGTCGGCTTTATTTTCATGGCGTTGATCGCCGGATTTTTTGTGGACAGGTTTCAGGGTAACAGAGTCATGCAGGCTGTAGGAATGATCCTGGGAACTGTGGTGGCTTATATATTCGGAACCGCATGGCTTTGCGTACAGGCAAATCTGTCATTTGGCGCTGGCTTGGCTGCCGGAGTGATCCCATATGTGCCCGGAGATCTGATCAAGATTGCAGCAGCCCTGGCTGTAGGCCCGGTGCTTCGGAAAGCTGTGAGGAGAGCAGCATAGAATATCATATATAGCGTAATGAGACAGTGTGATACAGGCACTGTCTTTTTTTTGCAAAAATATTTCGTGTGCGGGTGATTCGTAAAGCGAGAGAAAACTTGTCTATATTATTCTTAAAGGCGGCTGTCAAGTATCTTTGGGGTTATCATCAACAAAAATGCATGAAGATTACTTAAATAACTGTAAAAAACACTTAAAAAATATAAGTGGAATTTTCTGAATATGAGTTATAATAGACAATAATATTATGGGCAGGGGGAGAAAAATGTATAAGGTACTGATAGTTGAAGACATGGACCTGACAAGAGAAGATTTGATCAGTCTGATCGATTGGGAACGATACGGTTTTGAACTGCTTCCCGACGCAAGGAATGGGAAAATAGGATTGGAATATGCAAAGCGGTATCGTCCGGATATTGTGATCACAGATATAAAAATGCCGGTCATGACAGGTCTTGACCTGGTGGAGCAGATGAAAAAGGAAAATATAGAGGCGGAGGTCATACTTCTGACTGCCTATGAGGAATTTGAACTTGCCAAAAGAGCACTTCAGATGGGAGTCAGAACCTTCATACTGAAATACGAGATAGATGAGGAAGTCCTTCTGCGTGAACTGAACGGCTGCATTGAAGCACTCAAAACAAAGGAAAATGTGCAAAAAGTCAGGATGAAACAGTATCTGGAGGCGATTCTTGCGGGTAAAAATGAGATAGGCAAAAGTGATGAAACTATACTGGAGTGGATAGGGAAAAGTGTCCTGATCCTGTTGGAGCAAATCGGAAAACCACTGATGCATCCGGATGAGGAGGGAATACGGGAGCTGATCGAGACGGAACTTCTGGGATCAAAGATCAGGGTGATGAAGAATGCGGGAGGAGGTATTCTGATATTTTACAGAGTACATTCCTGCATTTCCGAGATGCATCTGGACAGTGAGATCAGGGAGTTTATAACTAAGGTACAGAGCTTGTTTTCATCACAGATGGGGCTGCCTATGGCTGCATCCATAGGGGGCATGATAAGGAAAAATAAGGATATACTTCCCGCAAAAGAGACAGCGGAAGAAATCATGAAAGGCCGTGTCTTTCACAGGGGGATCTGCATTCTGGACAAGGTGCCAAGAGATGAAAAAGAGGAATTTCCGGCAGAAATAAAGGAGACTTTGAGTCTTATCGAAGAAAAGATTGAAAAGGATTCCTACGAAGAGATGTCAGGATTTTTGGAGAATGTTCTGTGCCGCAGTTTGATAAGGACAGAAAATGTATACATTTGGCGTAAAGTGTCTGAGAAACTGCTCTATTTTCTCATTCACCGCTGTGCGGCTCTGGAACAGCCGGAAATAGAAGAGCGTCTGGATAAATTTAAAAGAGAGTTTCAGAAGATGGATATCTACAGCTTTATGAAAGAGTATGAGGGTATCATCGCTATGCTGGAGAACAATACCGACAGTAAATATTCCGGAAAAATCCGCTATATCAAAGCTTTTATCGAGCAGAATTACAGCCGGGATATCAGCCTGAATGATGTGGCGGATGATTTGGGCATGAACGCTATATATCTGTCCCAGCTTTTTAAAAAAGAGACAGGTTCCACATTTTCGGCTTATCTTACCAGAGTAAGAATGAACCATGCCATACGGCTGCTGAGAACAGGGGAATACAAAATATATGAAGTCAGCGATATGGTGGGATACCAGACTGTACAGTATTTCAGCAAAGTATTTAAAAAAGAGACCGGGAAAAATCCAAAAGATTATTAGCAGGAATACATTCAGAGTAAAAGGGGCGAGGTTATGCTTTATCAAAAAAAATCCAAAATATATAAAAGACTGCTGCTTATGGTACTGAGCGCGATCATGATATGTGTAGTTCTCTGCAGCGGTGCTGTATATCTGTATCTGAAGCCGCTGATCGAAAGCTCGCTGGTTGAGAAGAACAGGACCATGATAATTAAAATGGCGGAGCAGGTGTCAAATTCACTGGAAGAAATCAGTATGTATGCGAGAAATATCACATTTGATGAGACGGTACAGGAATCTTTTTATGAAAAATCGCAGTGCAGGGAAGGCAGCTATGGGTATTATTCTGTGATACAGACACTGGAAAAGAAACTGAAGGAATACCAGCTTCTAAGGGATAATATTATTTTGGACATATTTGCAGTGGACAGTGACGGCGTTGTGATGGAGACTATTTACCAGTACGAACAGCTCATGTCCAAATCCCCTTATGAGCAGATGCAGTCAGATGATATAAGCGGGGAATTTCTGGTTCCTCATATGGTAAATTACTACAGGTCTTACGGTAAAAAGAATACCATCGCCTATGTGAATGATATTTTTGATAAGACAAAAATAGGGGTAAAAAGAGGAAAACTGTTTATTCTGGCTGATATGGAGAAAATCATTTCTCCCCTTGTGTTTGATGAAAATGAAATAGGCATGGAACTCCATGACCAGAGCGGCAGAGTGATCTACAGCAATGTGGATTTGGGTCTTGAGGAGACCCTTTTGGAAAAAGATTATTATAAAGACAGTATAGGAAGTCATGGGTGGTATATCTGTTATCAGGTGGCAAAAGGGGATATCTCAGGCACTATGCGGCAGATGAATAATATTGTGATCAGTATTATTGTCATCTGCCTTCTTGTGATGCTGAGCCTGGTGGCAGGTCTGGTACAGAGGATCATCACGCCCCTTGACACCCTTGTGCGGGGCATGCAGAGTGTCGCCGGCGGCAGCCGTGAGGAGAGGATTGAGATCCATACAGGGGATGAGTGCGAACAGGCTGCCAATGTTTTCAATTCTATGGTGAAAAGCATCAGTGAACATACAGAAAAACTCCTTCTCAGCGAAAAAAAGCAATATGACTCCCAGCTTAAAATGCTGTCCTATCAACTGAACCCTCATTTTATCTATAACACCTTAAATGCAGTAATCTGCCTTGCCAGAAAACAGGATTATCAGGAAATTATACGTCTGACCCGTTCCTTTATTCTTCTCCTCCGCTCTCTGCTTCGCACGGATCTGCAGGCAATGGCATCAGTGGGGGAAGAGAAGGAGTATATCTGCCGTTACGTTGAAGTTCTGCAGATCTGTTATAAAAATATTCCGGATATCCGGTGGGAGATTGATGAGAATCTGATGCAGGAGCAGATTCCCCGGATGATTCTCTATCCTCTGGTGGAAAACAGTGTATTTCACGGCATCATTCCCAGCAACACAGCGTCCCTGCTCAGGATCGTAATAGCCCGGGAACACAACTGGATAAAAATAACTGTGGAGGATGATGGGATAGGATGCACGGAAGAGGAGAGGGAAAGTATCAGGCAGCGTTTGGAGAGTGAACGTACCGGCGGACATATCGGTATGTTTAATGTAAACGGCAGACTGAAGCTGATCTATGAAGATGTGCAGCCTCTGAATATGGAGACACGGCCTGGCGGCGGTACCATAATATCTTTTGCATTTAAAAAGCCGGAAAATCAGCTCCATTGACAAACTTTAAGGATTAACCAAAACTTAAAATAGATTTTCCATTATCTTTTCATATCTTCTCAAATGTCCGCAAAGCCTTATTTTATCAGCTTTATGGGCATTTCTCTTTTCGGTCGATACTTCCAAACCGTCACGTTTCATCACGTTTTTTCATGGTCAATCGTGGTAAATATCGTGGTAAAACTTTAGGCTATCATGCTCCTTAATTCTGCCTTGACGTTCTCCATTGACGCATGGGCGTACAGGTTCAGCGTGATACTGATGTTCGAGTGTCCCATGATGTACTGTAAGCTCTTAGGGTTCATGTTCCTGTTCGCAAGACTTGTACAGAACGTATGACGCAGGATATGGGGCGTTATCTTTGGTAAGCTGTCCTCATGGCTCTTGTTATACTTTTTCCTTAGATTAGCGAAAGTAGAAGTATAATAGGCGTTTGTCATGGGAAATCCTTTCCCGTTCAGAAAGAGGAAATCCCTGTACCCGTCTATCTCTGTCGGTTCTGCCTTTGTCTTGCTTGTCATGACACGCTCAAACGCCTGTTTCACTTCCTCGCTCATGGGAACATCACGCACACCGCTTTTCGTCTTTGGCGTTTCAATATAGTAGCCTGTTTCCTTGCTGGATAATAGCTGGTGGTTCACATGGATAACCTCGTTCTCAAGGTCTATATCCTGCCTTGTCAGTCCGCACAGCTCCGAGATACGAAGTCCTGTCCTTAACAGTATCACGATTGCGTCATAATACTTTTTATATACCCTGTCCCTGCTGGCAAAGGACAGGAGCTTTTCTTCCTGTTCCTCGGTCAGTGCCTGTCGTGGCGTCCTGTCGTCCTCTATGACCTCATTCAGCTTGAAATCAAAGGGATTTTTCCTCACAAGGTCGTCCGCTATGGCGATACGGAACGAAGCGTTTAACGAGCGTTTATAGTTGCTTATGGTCTGATAGCCGTAGCCTTTCTCTTTCATGCGTAACGCCCATTCTTTAGCGTCTGAAAGACGTATGCTGTCAATGCTCCTAGCTCCTAGTATATCGCCCTCTAATGTCCGCATGAACTTCTTCCTGCCCTGCCTTGTGCTTTCCTTTACGTTGGCTCTCTGGGCGTTCTGTTTGGCGTATAGCTGGCACAGCGTCATTTTTCCGCCTGTCGTGTCGATACCGTCCTCTATATCCCGTCTAATCTGCTGTTCCAGCTCTCTCAGGGACGGTTTATCACGCTTGCCCTTTGGCGTTGTGTCCGTCGGTGTCAGTTTCCATGAATAGACCGACTGCGGTTTTCCAAATGCGTCTGTATATTTGTATAAGTATCTTCCGTCTGCTCTCTGGCTCTCTCCTGTATGCAGGACCCGTCCTTTGCTGTCCCGTCTTTGTTCTTTCATTCTGTTCTGCTCCTTTCGTAAGAAAGAGCCTTGATATGACTTACTGAAATAATATCACATACAAGGCTCTTTTGCATTAGATTGCGTCTGTTTTATCCATAAATTTTTCAAACTGCTTTTTCTTAATCAAGATACGGTTGCCGTTCATCACATACCAGTCCCCATGTCGATTTTCTTCTACCAGTCGGCGTAGCTTGTTCTGTCCGATTGTGAAATACCTTGACGCTTCCTCAATGGTAAGGGTGTATTTTTCCCATACGGGAATATCTGTCTTTTCGTTCATCCTGCCACCCCCTACCTGTTCTTTGTGTCGTACTGGACGTAGGGTATCAGCTCTGCCCTGTCTATCCGCTGTAAATGTGCGGTCAGCTTGCTGGAAAGGGACGTGCTGTATCTTGCCCTGTCTACCATATCCCCGACACGTTCCAGTTCTCCTAAAGCGTCATGTTCTTCAAGGAAATAAAATCCCTTGACCGCTGAAATCACACCGCCCTCTGTCAGCCAATGCTGTGTTTCTTCAAGGGTATTCTGCTGTTTTGGAGTATGGAGTTTCAGAAATTCCACAGCTCCTAAAAAGCGTTGCCAGAAACGGCACGTTTTCCAACGGCTCTTATTGCTTTCCTTTTTGTTTGAAACGACAAAACGCAGATTGTTTGCCAGCAGTCCGAAAGCCAGCACTCCAAGCTCCAGCGGTCTGTCCTTGAAGGTCATGGCAAAGGCATGAGCCTTTTCATCACGCAGTTGCATTTCCGTCCGTTTCCAGCTCCCCACTTCATCAAGCGTCTTGTTATACTTTGAACACACTTCCTTGTCCTTGTCATAAAAGCGGTAGGAAAGCCCCGATTTTCCAGCTCCGATATAGACGGTCTTTGCGGTGTCAAAATCATCAAACCTGCTTTCGTCAAAATGATAGTCCTCACTGTTGGAAACAAACTCCTCTTTTTCGCATTTCTTCTTTATCTGCTCTATGGTAAAGAACGGCGTTTCGTTCCTGTCGTCAATGGCAACGTCCAGCCTTGTGAAATGATAGTTGCCTGTCCCGTATCTGCTTTCACAGCGTTCAAACATATCCCCAAAGGTCAAGCCGTTTTCGTCAAGGATATAGAAAATATCATCACACCCTCTGCCTGTCATCACGAGATAACAGCCTAGCCCCTGTGGGTTGTCCTCTGTCTTTTTTGCGTTTCCCGATACATAAATGTCCCCGATTTCCCAACGTGTCTGATACGTCTTGAATTTGACCGTTGCGGGATATACATTAAAAATATCTGTCGGCAGATGTAAAACGTACTGGATAACCTCTTTTGCCGTTGCTGTATCAAATACGATACTGATGTAATCAATCTTTACGGATAAATTTTCATGTGTTGCGATAGTGCATTACTCCTTTCGTACTTCCCGTTTTTTTGCGGGGTAAAAATTGTGTTTTTCCCTTTATTTATCACAGTTTCTAGGTACTATGACATGTATGCGCAGGGCGGTGTTACCTATACGCCCTGTACGAACGCCTACGGCGTTCCCTTTCTGCCTGTGCCTGCTCCGTTTTTAACGCTCACGAGCCTTGTAAGGCTCGTGGCTAAACGGGAGAGCCCCAGTCAGAAACATAGTTTTCGGTCTGATAGTCCATGCCTATTCATGCTATCAAGGCAAAAACAACTCTTTTCAATGCTTACTCAAGCGTGTGATTGACCCTAGCGTGCTTAATCACTCTATCTGATATGATAATAACGTCATTAGAATTACTTGTCAAGATATTTTTCTTGACTTTTTCAACCAAAATAAGTATGATAGGCTTATAAAGGAACAAAAAAGACGGGAAAGGAGAAGTTATAATAAGTTATGGAGCATTATAGAAAGAAAATAAATTTTTTGGGAGAGAACATACAGACCATAAGAAAACACAGGAAAATGAAACAGCAGGAGCTTGCGGACGCTATCGGTATCAATATGCAGAGCCTTTCCAAGATTGAACGAGGGGTAAATTATCCGACCTTTGACACGCTGGAAAAGATAATGGACGTTCTGGGCGTAACGCCTAATGAATTGTTGTCGGGGGAATTTAAGAATACGTCCCATACGGAACAGTTCATCATGGAAGTGATAGGACGGGAAGAAGATTTCAACGTATCGCTGGAAAACCTGCCAAACAATGACTTCTTTTGCAGTAACGAGGAATGGCAGTATTACATGAAAGTCAAGCTGACAGAATACATCAGCAATTATCTGAACGACATCAAGCCCTCTCTTGATGAACTTTTCGAGATAAAGCAGTTGGTACAGCGTCAGAAGATAGAACGGCTGACGAAACAATACAAGCTGTTGCACAGCATTGACCGATATGGAGAAATGCCGACCAGTTATGCTTTCGTTGCCCCGTATGACGACATAAAACTTGCAGACTTAGCGGACGAGGATAACGGACAGAATATCCCCGATATGCTACCGCAGAATGATTTTGACGAGCTTGATTATAACGAGTACATGGAAGAAATGAGAAAGAAACGATAAGGTTCTTTTTCCTCTTGCAAAGAAGATACAGCAAACAAAAAGCCCAGATCAAGAGTGCAAAGCACCACTTCTTAGGAAGTGGCAGGCTCTTGACAGGGCTTTTTCTTTTCTGTTTATGGTGGACAAGAGGAAATAAGGTGTAGTGTCATGAGTTTTTGCTAAGCCTGTATCATAAATTGTGTTTGATAATCCATTGATACATTTCTTGCACGAGAGGTTCTAAGCCTTTCCCTATCTCTGTTAAAGAATATTCTACTTTAGGCGGTATTTGTTGATATTCTTTGCGATTAACCAACTTGTCTTTTTCCAGTTCTTTGAGTTGAGTTGTTAGCATTTTATGAGTGATTGGCGATAATAGTTTTTTAAGTTCTCCATATCGTAGAACCTCGTGTAAAGCAAGCATATAAATAATGCGTAATTTCCATTTTCCACCAATCATTTCCACCACTCGCTCAAAACGCTCATAACCAAATTCTTGAAGATAGCAATTATCCTTTTTCACAGTTACACTCTCCTTTTGGTGTGTATCACACAAAAAAGTGCGTACTTTTCAATATCACTATACAACATTATAATTGTGCTGTAAATATAAGTTTGGAAGTGATAGCATGATTATTTTATTAAACGGAAGCCCAAGAAAGCATGGTGCGACAGCAACCATTTTACAATATATTTCTGAACAGCTTAAAAGACAGGGCTTAGAAACAAGTATTGTCCATGTTTCAGATTTAAATTTGCAATATTGTATAGGGTGTTGTAAATGTTATGAAATTGGAAAATGTATTTATATAGATGACATAGAAAAATTATCAAGAAAAATAGAAAATGCTGACGGAATTATCATTGGTACACCAACTTATGCAAGTAACATTTCTGGACAGTTAAAAACTATTATTGATAGAGGACATTTTGTAATGGAGCAATTACTCTATCAGAAATATGCAATGAGTGTAGTGACATACGAAAATTACGGGGGTAAAGATACTTCTAAAATATTAAATAAACTACTTTCATACTCTGGAGCTATACTCTGCCGCTCATTGATTATCAAAAATACTTTTTCGGTTAATCCATTAAAAGATAAGAAAATCAAAGATTATGTAACTAGCAGAATGGATAATTTTTATAGAGATTTATCAAAGCATAGAAAGCCAAAGTATCAATCAATAAAGCATTTTATTATTTTTCGATTTGGGATTTTCCCTTTTGTTCTGGGAAAAGCAGAAAAATATCAAGGAGTGATTGATACATGGAAAAAGAATGGCGTTAGATATAAGGAATGGCAAATGCCTTCGGTGTGTTTTGGATGCGGCAGTTTATAGAGAGTTCGGTTCCGGATGAGATCATTGAGAGCGGAAGAGTGGACGGATGTAAAGAGTTTGGTATTTTCTTCCGCCTGATCATGCCTATCATAAAACCTGCCCTGATCACCATATTCCTTCTGTTCTTTTTATGGTCCTGGAATAATTATATGACACCTCTTGTTATGATAAGTGACCAGAAGTATTATACCATTCCTCTGTCCATTGCCCTGATCAGCAGTGAGTACAGGACAGATTATGCGGCTAGAATACTGGCATTATCCATGGGCACCATCCCCATTTTGATCCTGTTTTCCTTTGGATCAAAGCATTTGATCCGGGGACTGGTGGCTGGCAGTGTAAAGGGGTGAGCCGTGATATGAAAAAAGAAAGAATACTCACAGATAACTGGTTTCTCCGGGAATCGGAAAGTACAGAGGTTATGAAAATCCCCCAGATGCCCATGCAGGTTCACGATATTTTATATCATTATGGAAAAATAGGAGATTCCTATCAGTGGGGAAAAACGGAGGACTGCAGATGGGTCAATAATAAGACCTGGATATACGGAACAGATTTTGAAATAGAACCTCAGAGGCCGGATGCGAAAAGCTTAGACTGTGGGAAGTATGTTTTGCTGCTGGAAGGGTTGGATACGTTTGCTGAAATCAAGGTAAATCAGAAAACAGCAGGCAGACATCATGACTGCTATCTGCCCTGCAAAATGGATATTTCCCCACTGGTGAAACCGGGAAAAAATACACTTGAAATTATCTTTACCCCCGTAAAAGAAGAGCTGAAAAAGACAGAAGAAACCTATAGGGATATTGTGGCAGAGGGGCTTGTGGAACCCTGCCGTTTTCTCAGGAAGACGTTTCATGACTTTACTACATATTTGGGAAATGACCCGGATTTTTATAAGGCCGGCGTTTTCGGAAGAACTGTTTTATATGAGATACCGGACGGTCTTCAGATAGAAGAGATGCATCTGTGATTTCACCAGTATCCGGATCAATGATATGAGCCGGAGCTCCCGCCCAGTCAACTTCAATCTGTTGTCCTGGTTTTCTTGGGATATGCATGGTTGCTCTGCGTTTTTCTTCTTCCTTTTGGATGTAATAGCAGAATTGAGAATACATGAGTGGATCTTCGCCGTTTAGACGACATTCCTCGCAGTATTCCACCCAGAGAAGTTTTTTGTTGACTCCATTCCGTAAAAGTTCTTTACGGATGTAATCGAAATCAGGCATCCGCCGGTTGGTGGCAGATTTACTTTTAGGAAACAATAGTTCCGCAAGTGCACTGTCGGTCATGTCAAAATCCAATGGCCAGGAAAGATTCATTTCCATTGCTTTCTGGGTAACTTTTGCAACAGTGTTTCGGGACACGCCACAGCTGTGTGCAATGTTCCGTTCACTAAATCCTAAGCTTTTTAAGCGAAGGATTTCACGATATTTGGTCATAATGGTGACCCTCCTTTATCTGTATTCACACCAAAAGTGTGTATCTACAGTATAAAGGAAATATATGTAATAGAGCCTGGAATGGCTCTGAATTACCGGAATACATGGCTCCCATTCTGCGGAATAGTGGCTCTCAAAGTCCGGACAGATGGCTCAATGAGCCCCGGAATAATCATGCAAGCATCCTCCATTTGAAATCCATGATTGCCGGGGGAACACGCAGGATTCGGGCGGAGTCAAAAAAATTTCCGGTTTCAAAGAGTGTGGACATGGTATCTTCTGTGTCCATCAAGTATTCTGCGATGAACTCGTTTGCCTCGATTTCCTGCATCGATATTTTCCGGGTGGAAAACAGGCTTCTGCAGGTACAGGGTGCCAGTTTTGCGTGTCCTAACACAACATGGCCAATCTCATTGAAAATGGCGGAGTCCTGCTGGACACAGCTTAAGTCCGAGTTTACAACAATACTGTAACAGCGGCTGCTCCTGACAACCAGAGCCTTGATACTGTTCTCTTTAAGCTCTATGGGAAGTGCCTCGACAGAGATTTCCAGATATTCACAGAGGCGGTGAGGATTGCGTTCCCGGTAAGTTCCCCACAGGGAACGGGCGGCCTCTGTAATCAATTCTTTTCTCATATAATCATCATCTCACAATCGCAAATTCTGTATTCATTAATAACGACAGGTGTTGTGGCAGCGGTGGGACAGAATCCCTGTGTATAATGTGCATATGGCAGTCCCTTTCATACCACAGGCTGCATACGAAAATACAGAAAATGCTTATTTGACTGTGCCGATACTGCCGCCATCTTTTCCAACATCCCCTTTAATATAGGTGGCTGCAAAGCAGCCGCCTAAAAATGTCAAGGTACTCACTATTTGGCGTTTACTAACAAGCTGAATGACAGTTTACAGAATCTCAAGACAACACCTTTACGAACCCCCTTCTCACCTGTATAATAAAACTAACAAAACGCCCTGCATACCCAAAAAGCAGCAGGGACAGGAGGTTTCATGGAATACAAAATCGCGCTGCTGCTAAAGGAGCATTACCGAAAATATGTGAAACAATGGGAAAAATTCATGCCTGCAGACACCAGTCTGACTTTTTTACCGTATAAGACACTGGATGAAATGAAAGACATTTTTCTCACAGTAAAAGGAGATTACGACGGCTTTTATGTGAGTGGAATTATCCCGTATCATGCGATTCAGACCCTTGGTGAAAAGGGCAGAGATGCGGTGATCGGTTATTCACCAATAGACATAGAGAATACATACAGGATCCTTATCCAGAAAATGGTGTCAGTAAAAAACCAGCAGTTATCCAGAGTTGGGATGGATTTTTTGAAAAGTGAAGAGAATCTGGAAGAATTGATCATGACCGACCGGTTCGCTGACGCGGTTCATATCTACGAGGCCCGCTGGGAGAGCAGGGAGAGCATTTCTCAGATTAATAAAGAAGAGGCAGATATCAACAAATTCTATCTGGAACAGTGTAAGAAGAATAAGTTTGATATTATTATCACATATTTTTACAGCGTGGTAGAGTCTCTGAAAAATTTTGATGTGGAATGCTTTTATGTATATCCAAACGCCCAGGCTTTTTGTCAGATTATAGACGGAATCAAGAATAACATTTCACTGAACCATATGAAAAATAATCTGGCAGCAGTGATACATATCGATATGGAAGAGATGAGAAAACAAAAGGGTGAGGAATTTGGAGAGTTTCAGAAGAAAGTCATGGAGGCAGCACAGCAGTTCAACAGACAATACTACAACAAGATGATCCTGAAAGAAAATTATATGGATGTAGAGTTTTTTACAGACTATGAATTTTTAAAGACCTTGACAAAGGGTTTTACCTGCTGTCCGTTACAGAGCAGGCTTAAAAAAGAGATGGGTTTTTCCGGTTATATCGGATATGGTATTGGAAGCAGTATTTATCAGGCCAGATTAAATGCCATCGATGCCAGCCATTATGGGAGAAATGTAAAAGAGATGGGCGACGGTAGTTTTCTTGTGGATGAAAAGGATACACTGACTATTTTAAATACACAGGGAGCGGGAAAAGTGATCAGTGTTCAGGAGGGATATGTCAATCAAATTGCCAATCAGGTGAAACTGTCTTCAGAGACTATCTTAAAAATTATCGGTGTGATGCAGTCTTTAGGAACCAATGAGATTACTTCTCAGGATTTGATGGATTCCCTGCAGATTTCCCTCAGAACTGCCAACAAATTTCTTTCTAATCTGGAAAAATACGGATTTGCCGCTATCATTCAGCAGAAACGTAATGGGAATAAAGGAAGGCCGGTAAATGTTTATCATCTGAAGTTGGATTATTGAAATACATATAGTCCAGTAGTGATATGCGGAAATGCAAATACAGAAATGTAGCAATGCAAATACAGAAATGTAGCAATGCAAATACAGAAATGTAGCAATGCAAATACAGAAATGTAGCAATGCAAATACAGAAATGTAGCAATGCAAATACAGAAATGTAGCAATGCAAATACAGAAATGTAGCAATGCAAATACAGTAATGTAGCAATGCAAAATACGGAAATGTAGCAATGTAAAATACGGAAATGTAGCAATGCAAAATACGGAAATGTACCAATACAAAATATGGAAATGTAGTAATACAAAATACAGAAAGTCGGCGATACAAAATACAAAAATGCAGTAACCATAAAATATGGGTATGCAGCAATGTAATATATGGAAATACAGAATCACAGTAATGCATATATACATGCAGAAATCTTTCAGAATCATGAGCAGATCAATCAAACTTGCCTTATAAAAACATCTGGGTATTCTTTTTTATATAAAGATTACCCAGATATTTTATAAATAACTATGATGTGTTGTTATCCAAATGCAAGATAGAACCGCAGAACAGACAGCACCACACCTGCATTTCTTATGTATTTTTAAAACGAATGATTCACAAATAATCCATTATTCCCGCACACAAAAAGCCGATTGCCTTTTAAAATGTTTCTTTTTATCCTGCTACATGATAAAAGTAGCAGCGGCAATGAGAACTGCCTGTGTAAGAAGCAGAACCAAGAAGACTGGAACCAGGAACTTCCACCATTTTTCCATTTTGACTCCCGCAATCCCGCACATGATAGGGGCCATGGCAGTTGGCCACAGAATATTTGACAAGCCGTCGCCGAACTGGAAGGCAAGAACAGCCACCTGACGGGAGATGCCGCACAGATCTGCAAGGGGAGCCATGATGGGAATACTGGTCACTGCCTGCCCGGAACCTGATGGAATCAGGAAGTTCAGGAGACTTTGTACTAATAGCATAGCTTCACCTGACAGCCATCCCGGGAGCTTGGACAGAGGGATGGAGAGCCCGTAAACTACAGTATCTATGATATGACCGTCCTGCATTACCACCAGAATACCTCTTGCAATTCCGATCATCATACAGGCCACAGCAATATCAGAGAAGCTTTGGGCAATTTTCTTTGCAATGGTGTTAGGCCCCCAGCCCATGATGATGGAGCTAATAATACCCATGATCAGAAATACACCGCTTAAATCTTCAAAATACCAGCCTTTGTATTTTGTGCCCCACACAATAACAACAATTCCTACGCCAAGAACACCCAGGACCAGTTTTTCGCGGATACCAAAAGGATGTTTTTCAATGTCCTCCGGATTCATGGTCATATGGCTGAAGTCGTCGCCGCGGACAAGGCTTTTGGATGGGTCTGCCTGAATCTTCAAGGCATATCGAATGGTGAAAATAGAAGCTACGATTATCATGAGAACGTGACTGACAATACGGAATCCCGCACCGGACATCTGCGGAAGTCCAGCGATGCTCTGGGCTGTGCCGACCGTAAACGGATTCATAACAGCGCCGCTGTATCCAAGACCTGTCCCCAGAGCCACAATAGCCAGCCCCACAATGGCATCATATCCCATGGCAATGGAGATGCCTACAAAGATGGGAATAAAGGGGAAAGCTTCCTCGAATACTCCTATGGTAGATGAGGCGATACCCAGTACAGTGATGAAGATAGGGATGATAATGGCACGCGTTTTTCCTTTGAGAATCTTCAGAAGGCCGGCAACAAGACCGTTGAAAGCTCCTGTTGAGATCATAAGTCCGATGGAGGCATAAGCGATAAATACAAAGAAAATAACACCGCCGCCGTTGAGCATGCCAAAATAGATGGATTTAACCGTTTCAAAAGGACCTACAGGAGAGGCTTCTACGGTGTGGTAAGTGCCGGGCACAACCACTTCAGTTCCGGCTTCGTTTACTGTACGGTCAAATTCTCCGGCAGGGAGGATCCAAGTTGCGACAGCACAGACAACGATTATAAGACACAAAAGTACAAATATATGAGGCAGTTCAAATTTTTTCTTTTCTGTGGATGTTTTTTTATTCATAACAAATCCCCCCTGATTTACATATTTTCTTTCTTTTTCAAAGAAGTTTCCCAGGAATGATGAACATTACTGCGGTAATCGGCATCATTTAATATTTTAAGCGCAAGGGCAGTCATAGAGGCGGCTCCGCAGGCGATTGATTCATGTGCCTGCGGCTTTAAAGTAGCGTCTCGGAATGCAGTGGTATGCAGGGCAAGGTTGTCGTCCGTGATGGATAAAAGTGGCTGTATGGCAGGGCAGCGGTAGCTGACATTTCCCATGTCAGAAGAACCGGTTGCCGGGGAAACATCACCCACCTTATGACCGAAATCTGACAGATATTCTGAGATACTTTTTTCCAAAGGCTCCACACGGACCATATCCGCAAAATCTGACAGGCCAAACTCCAAAGAAACAGTACAATCTAATGCCATAGCTGCCGCGTTGGCACATTTTTTGATCATTTCATCTACCTGAAGCAGCTTTGCCATTGAGTCTGTACGGAATTCCATCCGAATCTTTGCATAGTCAGGGATGATATTAGGGGCTTTTCCGCCGTCCTGGATCACAGCATTTACGTGGATATCAGGGGTGAAACATTCTCGTCTGGCATCGATCAGATCCAGGAATTTTCTTGCTGCGGCAAGAGCACTTCTGCCCTGCCAGGGAGCAGCTACAGCATGTGCAGCCTGTCCGTGGAATTCTACAACATAGCAGCGCAGGCTCAGAACATCCATATCAGGCAGAGAATACCCGCCGGCCCAGCTATGCATCATGATTGCCAGGGACATATGGTCAAAAATTCCCTGATCGGCCATACCCACCTTGGCTCCGTTTTCTTCTTCTGCAGGTGTGCCGATCACATAAACTTTTCCCTGAAACAGATGTTTTAGGTCACGGAGCACAAGTCCGGTGAGTACAGAGAGAGCGCCGTGCAGATTATGTCCACAGCCATGTCCGATTTCCGGAAGTGCATCATATTCTGCCAAAATCGCAACAGATACCCCAGGCCCATTGTCAAAACAGGCACAGAATGCTGTGTCATATCCTGCATAGGGATAGGTAACCTCAAAGCCTTCCTCGGATAAAAGCTCGGCCATCTTTTGGCTGGATTCAAATTCTTCATAGGGAAGTTCCGGGTGCGCTGCCAGCTCCTCACTGAGCTTGACCGCTTGTTTTAAGTGTTTTTGGACAGATTCCGCAATCTGCGTCTTTACTTCTTTTTCCATAAGTCTCTACTCCTTTCTGGATCAAACACGGTTGGAGGTTATACCGTGATGAAGCAGGAAATATTTAAAGCATACTTAAAGCATACCTAAGTTGCAGTTATAGTAGCATAGTTATACAAAAAAATCAAGAAAAAAATAAAATAATTATACGAAATTTACTAAGTGGATAATAGACATATGTGATATTTGACGGAATATGATAAAAAAGCCAAGGGAAAATACTTGCATTAAACAAAGAAAGAACGCTATACTTCAAAGTCGAATTCGTATATAATGTTGAGTGTAGAGATAAAAGCGGTACGTCATAAGGAGTGGGGTGGGAGAAGATGAAAATATACGCAGCCAGACACGGACAGACAGAGTGGAACGCTCTGGACAAGGTATGCGGCAGAACGGATATAAATCTGACACAGGAAGGGTACAGACAGGCTGAGATGCTGGCAGACAGCATCTTAGAGTGCGGGATTCAGAGAATCTATTCATCGCCGCTTCGCCGGGCAATGGAAACCAGCAGAGTCATTTCTGAGCGGACAGGGGTTCCTTATTACGCAGAGGACCGGCTGATAGAACAGGACTATGGAATTTTTGAAGGGATTAACAGAAAGAATGAGGATTTTTTGAATGTCAAGAAGAATTTTGCATTCCGGTATCCAGGCGGGGAATCCATGATGCAGACCGCCTGTCGTGTATATAACCTGCTAGATGAGATAAGAAAAAGGGACAAAGATAAGACAGTTCTGCTTGCCAGCCACGGTGGAATTTGCCGGGTGATCCGGTCGTATTTTACAGATATGACAAATGATGAATATTATCATTATACGCAAAAAAATGGTACTTTAGAACTATATAGATGTGATTAAAAAGACTTGTTATATAGA
Source organism: Blautia coccoides (assembly GCF_034355335.1). Lineage (NCBI taxonomy): Bacteria > Bacillati > Bacillota > Clostridia > Lachnospirales > Lachnospiraceae > Blautia > Blautia producta. Next base: position 4,624,410 of record NZ_CP136422.1, on the reverse strand, counting down.
CCTGATTAAAGAGACTTGTTATATAGACATGACTAAAGAGACTTGCTATTATAGATGTGATTAAAGAGACTTGTTATTATAGATGTGATTAAAGAGACTTGTTATTATAGATGTGATTAAAGAGACCTGTTATATAGACGCGATCAAAGGGACTTATTATATAGACGTAATTAAAGAGATACATTACACAGATATTAATAAAGATATATAAAAGATATACTAAACAGATGCAATTAAAGAATTATATTCAGATGCAGTTAAAGAGATATTATTAGGATACAATTAAAGAGATATAAAAAACATGGACATAATAAAACATGAGAAAAGAGTATAATAATATCCCGGAACCATAAGAATATCATAGCGGTAAAGAGGTGGTATTTAAATATGGAAAATAATAAAAAAGATATTCTGCATAAGCCTGTCGAAGTGGTCATAGACAGACCGATGGGCAGTTTTCATCCCGAACATAAAGATTTATATTATCCGGTTAATTACGGCTATGTGGAAGGGATTCTAGGCGGTGATCAGGAGGAACAGGATGTGTATTTTCTGGGAATAGACAAGCCGGTTAAGCGCGCAGAAGGCATTATAATTGCTGTTATTCATCGGAAAAATGATGTGGAAGATAAATGGGTGGCAGCTCCCAAAGGCATGAAATTCAGCCGCCGGGAAATAGAAAAATCCGTGCATTTTCAGGAGAAATATTTTGAATATGAGATACTTATGTAGAGCAAAAATATTATTTTTTATCACTTAAATGTGAATGTAATATATTTTATATTTATGTATAAATGAAAAGAAAGAAGGAAGAGACATGGGGGAATTATCTAAGCTTCCAAACATAGGAGCAGTAGTGGAAGAGCAACTCAATCAAGTAGGTATCAATACCTATGACCAACTGAAAGAAATGGGAAGCAGGCAGGCGTGGCTGAAGATCAAGGCCATTGATGACTCGGCCTGCATAAACCGTTTATACGGATTGGAAGGTGCGGTACAGGGAATTAAAAAAAGCCAGCTTTCATCTGAAGTGAAGGCGGAGCTGAAGGAGTTTTATAATAACTGCAAATAAAGTTTATAGTAAACTAACATAGTAATTAAAAAATTCACAGGCCGGAACAACAGCAGAGATAACGACTGTAAATACGGTATGTAAATACAATAATAAAGATAACATATAAATATAAAATATAAATATAGCCCCACAGGTTAAAAACAGCCGCACGGTATACGGAAGAATCTACCGTGCGGCCTTTTCATGTCTTTATGCTTTAGAGGGTGCAAAGAGACATTACTTTTCTTTTTCCAGGATCCGGATTGCGTCTGACAGCGCCTGTTCGTCACAGGCAAAAGGAAGGGTGAGAGTATTTCCAGGTTCCTTATAGAGCGAAACCGTTTCCAGCGCGTGTGCATTGCCTGCCCAGGCGCGTCTTGCCACACCGCACATAACATCATAGTTTACGGCTCGGCAGATGATTTCATCCACCTCAGGGGAACCGTCCAGCAGCAGCCCGTAGCCGCAGCTCTGGGAGTTGCCGATGCCGGTTCCGCCGCCGTTGTGTATGGTCATCATGGTCATACCCATGGCAGCATCTCCGCCGTAGACCAGTGCAGACATATCTGCAGTAATGTTGCTGCCGTCATGGATATTGGAGGTTTCTCTTGAGGGGGCGTCTACGCCTCCTGTATCCATGTGATCCCGGCCCATCATAATAGGCCCGGTCTTGCCATCCCGCACCAGGCGGTTGAAGGCAAGGGCGATTTTTTTCCTGGTCTCTCCATCCTGATAAAGGATCCTGGCCTGTGTGCCCATAACAAGATGATTCTCTCCTGCATGCTTGATCCACAGATAATTATCATAGTCCTGGAATCTCCGGTCTTTTTCAATACAGTCCATTGCGGTTTGGTCTGTAAGTGCCAGATCTTCCGCTTTTCCACTTAGTACAACCCAGCGGAACGGTCCGTAACCATAGTCAAAAAGGGTAGGTCCCATGAATTCTTCTACAAAGGATCTATAAATAAATCCATCTAAATCATTTTCTCCATTTCTGCACACTTCCCTGATCCCAATGTCATACATGGTGGTTGTCAGACTGTTTCCGTAGTCAAAGAAATAGGTGCCTCTGGAGCGCAGGATCTCGATCAATTCATGATGTCTGAACAAGGTTTTCTTCACTTTTTCTTCAAATAAATCCTTATGCTCAGCAAGCATTTTGGTCCGTTCCTCAAAGGTCAGACCCTGAGGACAGTACCCGCCGTCAAATGCCACATGACAGGAGGTTTGGTCTGTGAGCAGGTCAATTTTCTGCTCAGTTTCTACGGCATATTCCAGCAGGTCCACTATATTTCCATGGAATCCAATGGAGATAGGTTCTCCTTTTTGCTGGTACTCTTTTGCAAGTACAAACGCTTCCTGAGGCGTATGCACCATGGCTTTTATCCAGCCGAGACGCATGCGCAGTTCTATTTTAGAAGCGTCCACCTCAGCGATAATACCCACACCCTGGCACAGTTCAATAGCCTTTCCCTGTGCCCCGCTCATTCCGCCGAGACCGGCGGATACCAGCAGATTTCCGCGGAGGACTTCTTCACTGCTTTTGTGGAGAATCTGTCTTGCCGCTGCCAGGAACGTGGAATATGTGCCGTGTACGATTCCCTGGGAGCCGATATAAAACCATCCTCCGGCAGTAAATTGTCCATAATTGGTGACCCCAAGGGCAGCACAGCGGTTCCACTGTTCCGGATTATTGTATTTTCCTACCATAAGACCATTGGCAAGAATGACTCTGGGACAGGAACGGGCTGAATTGAAAAGGCCTATGGGATGCCCGGAACTGACCACAAGCGTCTGTTTCTCTGTCATCTGCTCCAGATATTTTTTTATGAGCCTGTACTGCATCCAGTTCTGACAGACCTGTCCGGTTTCTCCGTAAGTGACCAGTTCATAGGGATAAAGCGCCACGTCGAAATCCAGGTTGTTGTCTATCATGACTTGAATGGCTTTTCCGGCCAGACATTTCCCCTTGTACTCATCTATCGCTTTCCCATAGATCGCTCCGTGAGGGCGGAAGCGATAGCCGTAGATGCGGCCATGTTCCATGAGTTCCTGATAAAATTCAGGAATGATTTCCCGGTGATATTTTGGAGGAATGTAGCGCAGGGCATTTTTGACGGCAAGTTTAATATCTGCTTCGCCCAGCGCGGCCTCCCGCTTCGGTGCCCGGCGTACTGCCGGGTCGAAGGAGTCGGGAGAGGGCAGCGGCCCCTCCCATGCATATAAAATAGTGTCCATATTTTATCCTTCCTTGCCTTTAAAGACTGCGGGCCAGCTCGTAAGCATCCCAGACCGCGTACATAATATTGCGCACTCTCCGGGCATCCCCCAACAGGTAAATGTCATTTTCCTCCAGACTCAGTTGTTCATAGAGCGTATTGTTGGAGGTGTATCCAATGGCACAGACAAAGGTGTCGGCTTCCAAATGGTGTTCTTCTTTGTCCTTTACATAAGTGACAGTCCTGTCTTCAATGCATTTGACCCCTGCGCCGGCTATCTGCTGTACATGATGGAAATTCAGCAGATCCTTCAGCATGATCTTGTTCATGTGAGGTACCGGTGCACCGGCAGACAGTATTTCCGGCAGGGCCTCCAGTATGGTGACCTGCCTGCCGTTTTCCGCCAGGTCAAGCGCCAGTTCACAGCCTACAAGTCCGCCTCCGATGATGACCGTATGGTTTCCGGGAGTGATCTCACCGGAAAAGATGCGCTCTGCAGGGTACATATCATGGTTTCCTGGCAGGCGGAGGATTCGCGGAGTGGAACCGGTGGCAACGATCACTGTGTCGTGGGGATAAGATTTTAAAGTGGTCGCTGTGGCAGTGGTATTGTAATGAATCTCCACGCCCAGATCTTCTAGTGTCCTTTGATACCAGTCAACCAGTTTTAGATCGTCGTGTTTGAAGGAGGGGGCCCCGGCCAGGTGAAGGGAACCGCCGGGACGGCTGCTCTTTTCCAGGATGATCGGAAGATGCCCTCTGAGTTTCAGGACTCTGGCCGCTTCCATTCCTGCCACGCCTGCCCCGATAATGAGAACTTTTTTCCGCACGCATGCAGGCTGCAGATAATAGGAGGTTTCCCTTCCGCAGGAGGGATTTACCGCACAGGAGACAGGCTTTGCAGTGATGAGCCGGTTCATACATCCCTCATGACATCCAAGGCAGGGACGTACGAATTCATATCTGCCGCTCCTTATTTTGTTTACCGTGTCCGGGTCCGCCAGAAGGCTTCTGCCCAGTGCGACTAGGTCGGTTTTTTTGTCCCGCACCGTATCGGAGGCCAGATCAGGATCCTCCATGCGTCCGGCAATGAGAACTGGGACATCCATTTCTTTTTTCAAGAGTTCGCCAAAGTGGATATTCAAGCCCTTTTCAAAATACATGGGCGGGTGGGACCAGTACCAGGAATCGTAGGTCCCTGCATCTACATCCAGTGCGTCATAACCTGCATTTACCAGTATCTTAGCAGATGCAATGCCTTCCGGGATATCACGGCCAAGTTCTTCAAAGTCTTCCCCGGGAAGGCCGCCCTGACGCATGCCTTTTATGTAGGATTTTAAACTGTAACGGAGGATGACCGGGAACTTTTCTCCGCATTTTTTCTTGATATTCTGCACGACTTCGCAGGCAAAACGCAGGCGGTTTTCCAGACAGCCGCCGTATTCATCCGTCCTCTGGTTAAAGAGGGGCAGGGCAAATTGGTCCAGAAGATATCCCTCATGGACGGCATGGATCTCGATCCCGTCAAAACCCGCCTGCTGGCAGATCTTTGCCGTGTCTCCGCAGCGCTCCACAATGGTGTGGATCTCATCCACAGTCAGTTCCCTGCACATGAGTGTTTCATCCCAGTAGCTGCTGATTGAGGAAGGGGCAACAGGGGGCTGCCCGCAGAGAAGATGAGGCTTCAGCACGCGTCCGAATCCTGCTGTGAGCTGGGTAAATATTTTGGAACCGTAAGCATGGACACGCTCACACATTTCCGCTGTGTTCATAATAAAGGCAGATGGATTGTCTGTTGGGCAGGGCATGGTTCCGTCCACAGCCTTTTCAATGTCATTTTCCGCATAGATGGTGCCTGTGATGATAAGGCCTACCCCGCCTTTGGCTCTTGCCACATAGTATTCAATCCCTCGTTCGTTGAAGGTATTTTCAGGGGTCACCATTCCGCCGGTACCCATAGCGGCCATCACATATCTGTTTTTCAGGGTACAGCCTGCAAGTTGATAAGGTTCAAATAAAATCTTATGGTTTTCTTTCATGGTTTTCACACTCCGAATCTATTTTTGCCGGTATATTGATTTTTTTGTTCGACCGGTGACGGTATATTACGGTCACACCAGTATTTTAGCCATCAGCGCCACCATTGGGATCAAGATAATGGTACGGATGAAGAAGATTTTTACCAGGTCTCCGAAGCCCACAGGAATATCGGATTCCAGCATGGCATTAGCGCTCTCCGTGAAGAATATGATCTGTGATGTGGACAGTACCACTACAAAAAATGCGCTGGCCGCAGCCACAGCTTTGCCTTTGATCAAGGTTGCCGGTATGGATAATGCAAAGATTCCCACAATAGAGGAGGCAGCGATCTGCTGTGCGTCCTGCAGGCCTAAAAGGCTTAAAATCGGAGCCATGGGAATGGCGATCCATTTGGCAATGGGTGTATAGTTAAAAATTAAAAGGCAGATAACGGAAAGAGATACAATAAAAGCATTTACTTTGATGCCGAACATAAAAGAGGATTTCAACTGCTCTAAAAACACAGTAAATTTGGTACCGGATGATTTTTCTAGGGCGTCTTGGTATGCGGCCGGAAATGTTTTGCTGTTGTAATGCTCCGGTTTTCTCTGCGCCTCTGTCTGCACAGATCCGTCAATATAAGTGTCAGGTTTTCTGGACAGGGGCGGGATACGGATCATGACTGCTGCCAGTACAAATACACAGATAAATGCAGCCAGAACCACCTCGCTGTAGAGATTTTCTATCCCGGCTATGGAAGACAGGAAGGCAAATCCACCCAGGCTGGCAATGCTGAAGTTGGTCGTGATGGAACTGGATTCCCTGGCTGTATAAACCTTCTTCTGATACAGATCATTGGTGATCATAACACCGGCTGCAGGTGCTGCCACAAAGGAAGAGATGGCATCAACCGCGGACTTGCCGGGTACTTTATAGACACGGCGCATGATAGGTTCAAGCAGCTTGCCCAAAAACTCCAAAAAGCCAAATTCCGTGATAAAGGCAACCAGGGTGCCGGCTACCATAATGGCAAAGAAGGAGTCAGCGGCAATGCTTAGAGAGGTCTCACCAATCTCCGGGTCGATGATAGCGGCAGGACCTATCTGAAAGATAGCCATAACGCTGAAAACAGCAGCTGTTATATAGGTGAAATAGGAAAAAAGGTTGTCCTTCTGATAGGTACTTTTCAGGATATTGGGAACATTTTTTCCGTATTTTACATAGATGCTGGCTGCCAGTACAGCCAGGCAGGATACCATGACAAAAATGTACTGGACTTTGGGACCTAGAGCGTTTTGGATGATGTCCATGATATGTACCATGGGTACTTTTTTGTTCCCATTATAAGGAATGGTAACAAAGAAAAGAAAAACGCCGATAATACTGCAGATGAAAAAACGTATTTTGACACTTGAATTGTATACTGTCTTATTTTCCATAATTAAACTCCTCTATTTTTTAAAAGATGATCGGGCCGCAGGCAGTCTCCACTGCTTTGATCAGGCTGTCATCAGCAAGCAATTCTTCACAGGTATTGATTTCAGGGTAAAGCTCCCGGTCTTTGTCATAGAAGGGGATTCTGCTCCGCACCATGTCATAGGCTGCTTTTGTTCCCTTTCCAAGCGCGCCTTTTTTGCCTGCCTGGGACTGGATTCTTAAATCAATAGCCTGGCAGGCGCAGAGGATCTCCATGGCCAGTACACGGCGGACATGATCCGCAATATCCCGGGCTGTTCTGGCAGAAATAGTACCCATGGATACATGGTCTTCCTGGTTGGCAGAAGAGGGGATGCTGTCCACACAGGCCGGATGAGCCAGTATTTTATTTTCAGATACCAGAGCAGCGGCGCAGTATTGCACGATCATATAGCCGGAATTCAGTCCTCCGCCCTCCACCAGAAATGCGGGGAGGCCATAGTTGAGAGCCGGATTCACAAGCCGCTCTATGCGGCGCTCTGCCACATCTGCCAGTTCAGCCACTGCGATCCCCAGGAAATCAAAGGTGAGAGCCATGGGTTGTCCGTGGAAGTTTCCGCCGGAGATAACTTCCTGGGTCTGAGGGAATATGATAGGGTTGTCGGTCACAGAATTCATCTCCACCTCAATCTGCTCAATAATATAATTTAAAGCATTTTTGGAGGCGCCATGGATCTGGGGCAGGCAGCGCAGGGTATACGGGTCCTGCACACGCAGTTCTCCCTGCTCGGTGGTCATTTCGCTTCCTTCCAGGAGCTCATTTAAAATGCGCGCGGTGTCGATCTGTCCTTTGTGGGGACGGGTGAGATGAACCTGGGGCTTCAGCGCTGTGGTGATACCATTCAGCGCTTCAAAGGTGAGGGCTGCCGCAATGTCTCCGTATTTTATCAGGCGGATGGAATCATAGACTGTGAGGGCTCCCACAGCGGTCATGACCTGTGTGCCGTTGATGAGTGCGATCCCCTCTTTTTCATGGAGATTGATGACAGGGATCCCCGCTTTTTCCATGGCTTTTCTACCGGGATAAATACGGCCTTCATACTCTGCAAGTCCCATGCCCATCATAGGAAGCACCATGTGGGAGAGGGGAGCCAGATCACCGCTGGCGCCCAGGGAACCTTTCTGGGGAATGACAGGATGCAGATGTTTATTCAGCATGGACACAAGGGTTTCCACTGTCTCCAGGCGAGCCCCGGAAAAACCTTTGGCCAGGTTGTTTAAACGAAGCAGGATAATGCCGCGGACCACTTCTGTGGGAAATGCTTCGCCGGCACCTACGGCATGGGTCATGATCACGTTTTTCTGGAGTTGTACACAGTCTTCTTTGGAAATGACTACATCACTGAATTTTCCAAATCCGGTGGTGACACCATATACCACTTCTTCCCGCTCTACGAAGTCATCAATGATTTTTCTGGAAGCACGGATGCGCTCCACTGCCTCAGTGTCCAATTCCACCAAAGCGTCAAAACGGCAGACTGCTGCCAATTCATCCAGGGTTAAGGTTTCTCCTGTGATTACTACTGTTTGCATAAAAAATCCTCCTCTTTTCTCTATGTTGTTTCTCCACAAGCTTTTCTTTCATTATAAACAATTGCTGTCAGTTTATCGTCACTTTCTGACTTGACAATGAGTATAAATTAAAGTTGTAACGAAGAAAAGTAAAAAAAGAGGAGATGTTCAGGATGACGATTTCTCATAAAAGTTCAGCCAGGGCGCAGCGAGTCTGAACTGTTGTCGAAATTTGCCGATGAATTCTTTACGGAATGAATAGTTTCAGATATAATGTAAGGCAGATGTTTTAATGTGCGAAAAAATTAACAAAGTTTAAGTGTCATGAGCTTTATCAGAGAGGGGGAAGGATGAAGATATGAAAATAACGGTTCGTTTTCTGGGAAAGCCGGAGATCATCAGGGATGGTGTCCGGGTAGTGATCCCGCAGAAAAAGATTCAGGCATTGCTTTTGTATCTGCTTTTCAATGAGAGCTGTTCCAGGGATGAACTGGTATCCCTGTTCTGGGAGGAGCAAAAGGAGGAGAGTGCCAGGCGGAATCTGAGAAACAGTCTGTATAAGCTTCGGACTTTGTTGGGAGACGGTGTCCTGGTGACCATGGGAAAGGAATATATTAAGCTGGATCCAAAAGTAGAACTGGTCAGGGATACAGATGTCTTTCTTACGGACAATGCAGAGAAATATCTGCTGCAGATGGAAAACTGCTGTTTTTTAGATAAGTTTCATCTGAAAAACTGTGCCGGATTTGAAAAGTGGGTCACCAGTATCCAGAATGTATATGAAAAACTGTTTGTGGACCGTTTTCTTCCGGCTATGAAAAAATGTATGGAGAGAGAGGATTACACAGCCGCAGAGGGCTATGCGAGAAAAATTCTTCTGTTGGACCCTTATCGGGAGACAGCCTGCTGTGCACTGATGCAGATTTACGCGGCCAGAAGGGATTACAACAGAGCAGTTCTGGTCTATACGGGATTTGCGGAGAGCCTGCTAAGTGATGTGGGTGTGGAACCGGAACAGCACACAAAAGACCAGTATGAGAAAATTCTGCTCATGCGGAAACGGCGTCAGGAAGAAGGGGACGGCAGTCTCTACGGAGGGCATCTGCAGGCAGTGGCAGAGCTTACCAAGGAGTATCTGAAATATAGCCGCAGGGAGGACGCAGATATCTGTATGCTCTGCGGAAGTATAGGAATGGGAAAGACCATGGTCCTCAAAACCTTTATTGAAAGCATGGAAAATGCAAAGGTTATCTCCGTGGAATTCCAGGTGTCCGATCAGCAGGTGGCATATCTGGCGGTGGAGAAGGTGATGGAACAGATATGTGACCGGTGCCGCATAGCACTCCCCCAGGAAATTCCTGAATCATTGGGAGGCCACAGCGATATCTGCTATAGGAACCGCATGGAGATGCTGATGAAATCTGTGAGAAGGAAGGAGGGCAAATATATTCTGCTGCTCAGAAATATGGAATCTGTGGATGAACACAGCCTCAATCTGCTCATCTCCTGTTTTTTTGAGCGGTACAGGAGAGACTTCTTCATTTTAATGGAATACTGCCCTAATTTTCAGGCACAGCCCCAGCTTTTGGCACGTCTGGAAGCTGTCTCCCGGGTCAGGGTGGTGAGACTCCCCCATCTGACAGAGGAGGAGGGCAGGGCCTATCTGGTGGATGCGCTGGGAGAAAAATTTCCGGAAAAACTATCCTCCCACAGTATCTATGAGTATACAGGGGGAAACCTGAGATTTCTGAAAGATGTGGTGGAAAATATACGCCAGGGGACAGAAGAATATTTTCAGTTTCTTCCAGATACGGAAAGGGCAATGGAACGGCTGTTTTCCGGATTCTGCCAGGAGGAGTATGAATATCTGGAGTATTTGTCCGTGATGGAGCATGGAACAGATGTGCAGCAGCTTGGCAGCATGCTGGAAGAATCCCCTGTGAAGGTGATGAAGATCCTTGATTTTCTCATGCGCAGAAGACTGCTTGCGGAGACCGATGCGGGGAAACACAGAATGCTGAAGATTCGGGAAAAAATGGTGCGTGATATGATCTATGGACGGATCTCCCGCTTTAAACGCCTGGAGCTTCATAAACTGGCGATCCGGTATTATACAGAAATATATCAGAGGAATAAAAGTGAATATTTTTATCTGTCTGAGCTGCGGTATCATTACAGTTTTACGGACTGTGAGTATGAAAAGCTCTATTATAATATTATGGATCTGCAGTATGTACTGGACTATTATGATGAATTTTTTCCTACTGTGGTCAATGATGAGGATACAAGGAAGAGTATGAGACTTGACAGGGAAAGGATTTATCAGGATATGGAGGAGTATACCCAGCACCTGGAAGCCATGGAGGACGATGTGGATTTCCGGGATTACGAGGAGCTGCATATGGTGCTGGATTTCCTTGCCGGGCGTTCTCTTACAAGGGACGGCAAGCGTGAGCAGGGAATCGTGTATATCCGGAAGATGATGAGCCGTGCCGGTGAGCTGGATCGGATAGATATGCTCCTCAAAGGTTATGTGGAATTGATCTGCTACGGCCTGAAGGAAGGCAGCGTAGAGTGGATGGAAAAGTATATAGAAGAAGCGAAATCCATCGAGGATCTGGAGGCCTATGCCAGGGAACGAGGCGTACTTCTGCGTCTGGAGGGTTACTGCAATATTCAAAAGGGAGAGTATGAAAGAGCGGAAAAGCTGCTTCGCTCATCCATCCAGCTCTTTGAAAGTCCTAAAATGAAGCGGGCCAATTACTTTAATGTGGCGGGTGCCTATGACTATCTGGCCCTTATTTACAGGCGGCGGGGAGAATATGAAAAGGCCGGAAAGATCATGGAGAAGGCCATCTGTCTCTGCCGGGAAAAGCGGGTGATCAAAAGCCTGGATCTGTTCTATGAAGATTACGGCTATATTTTATATCTGCAGGGAAACTATGAGGAGGCAGAGCGGTATTTTAAAAAGAGCGCCAGGATCTACGATGAATTCGGCACCTATTGGCTCCGCTCTGTGGGGGAGTGCTGTATGTCCATTATTGCCCTGTCCAGACATGAGGAGGACAAGGCTCTGGAACACTTCCGTATGGCGGAAATCTTTTCGCAGAAGGATATGACAGCGGAGGAGCTGAAGATGCTGGAGGAGACAAGGGCCAGTCTCAGGGCAGCAAAAGTGCTGCGGTAATATTGGGTGAATATGGAAGAATACGGGAAAACGGCAGTATCGGATAAGGCGGAACGACCCGGGTATTGAGGAGAGATAGAAAATGTTTTTGCGAATAAAAAAAAGAATGAAGGATATGCGGATTTTTAACAAAATGTTTCTTTCCTGTCTGCTGGTCACTCTGTTGATCTCTCTGATCTCAGGAGGAATAACATATTATATCGCGTCGGGAATCATCTTAAAAAAGACGGTGATGCAGACAGAGGAGACCATTAAGCAGATTTCGGAGAACTATGATTCCTTCATGAAATTGATTTATAATAAGCTGGATTACCTGTCCTTTAATCCCACGGTGCAGGAGGAATTGATCTATGGCAAACCGGGGGAGGATGAGGAGGGCTATTACAGCGGAACCAGAAAATTAAAACGGCTGATGGTACAGATGTTCAACAGCATCCATATGGAAGATATGGAGATATACGGAGAAAATGGAAAGGAATATTTCTGCTCTATTCTCTATCAGGCACCTGATCTGCCGAATACGGAGGAATTAAAGCAGACAGCCCGGGAACGTATGGGAGCTATTGTATGCGTCAACGATATCGGCACCAGCGGCAGCCTGCAGGTGGTGAAAGAAATCAAAGATATTCTCTCCATGCAGTCTTTGGGAATCCTGCGCACCTCCATCCGCCTGTCGGCACTGGAGCGCATTCAGCACAATGTGGATTTTGCGTCCTCAGGAAAGATCATCCTTCTGGATGACAATAATGAGATCATACTGGGGGAGCCGTCAGAGCTGACAGACCGGGCAGATGATCTGTTTGTAAAGTGGGATGATTCTTTCAGGTATGAGATCGACAATGCCCCTTACCAGGTGGTATATCAGGTCTCTGAGTATACAGGCTGGAAAACCATAGGGATCCTTCCGGACAAAGAGATCAGTAAATCCATCATGCCTCTGCAGACCGGAACGGCTGTGGCGGCTGTTCTGGGTATTTTACTGAGTCTCGCCCTGTCAGTCATCATGTCGTATCTTCTTGTCCGTCCTATTACAAGTACAGTGGGGGCTTTGAAAAAATTTTCAAAAGGTGATTTTAAGGTCCGCCTGGAGGAGGAGCGGAAGGACGAATTCGGAGAGATGAACCAGGTGTTCAACTCTACCATTCAAAAAGTGGAAAAGCTGCTGGAGGAGATCGCGCACAGCCGTGTTCTGAATAAAGAAATGGAATTTAAGGCATTGCAGGCACAGATCAATCCCCATTTTCTGTACAATGCCCTGGATACTATCAACTGGATGGCACATAAAGAAGGGAAGGATGACATATGCGATATGATCACTGCAGTCAGCAGCCTGCTCCGTATCAGCATCAGCAACAAGGAGGCTGTCTTTACTGTGGAAAAGGAACTGAGATATGTGAAGGATTACCTCTATATACAGAAGACACGGTACCGTGACCGTTTTGAAGTCATCTTTGACATAGAGCCGGAGATTTACGGGCAGCTTATTCCAAAGCTTACCATACAGCCGCTGGTGGAAAATGCCATTGTCCACAGTGTTGAGGTGAGCAGAGAGAAGGCGGAGCTTACAGTTGAGGGGCACAGGGAAGGGGAAACAGTGTTCATTCGTGTGTCAGATACAGGTGTGGGAATGACGGAGGAGACAAGAAAGGCACTGCTTGCGGAGCCGGGAGGCGCTGACAGGCAGGATATCAATACGGCTCACACGGGACTGGGCGTCTATGCTGTACATCAGAGACTGAAATATCTGTTTGGGGAAGGGTATGGGCTGACTATCCAGTCAAGCCCCGGCAAAGGGACTTGTATCACCATACGGATACCCTTCCAAATGAGTACAGATGAAGTATACGCCAGGGCGGAAAATTTAGTGGAGAGGGGACCTGAAGATGGATTTGAAAGTTCTGATTCTTGACGATGAATATATTATACTGGACGGATTGTGTTCCTTCCCTTGGGAGACCTACGGCTGCTGTGTGGTGGGAAGCGCTGAGGATGGGGCAGAAGGCTTGGAACTTGCGGCGAAACACCACCCGGATATTATCCTGAGCGATATTAAAATGCCGGGCATGAACGGTCTGGAATTCTCAGAGCAGGTGAAAAAGGACAACCCGGATACAGAGATCATCCTACTGACAGGGTATGACAATTTTTCTTTTGCCCAGCAGGCACTGCGCATCGGAGTCTGTGAGTATCTGCTCAAACCCGTGAACTTCAGGGAGATGCATGCAGTCGTTGAAAAGGTCTGCAGCCGTATCCGACTGCGCAATAAACAAAAAAAAGATTATTCCGAGATGCGCAGGAGATATCAACAGACGCTGCCCATGGTGAGGAGCAAGCTCATCTCGGATCTGATATATGGCAGACTCCGGGATCAGAGAGATATGGCTGTGCGTATGGAGCTTCTCGGCATCAGAATGGAACAGTATGTCTTTGTCTACGCCCGCATTCAGAATACCGGAAGCGGGCAGACAGCCGATTTGGAGCCGGGGCTGTATGATTTTGTAGTATGCAATATCTGTGAGGAATCTCTGAGGCAGACCAGCGTACAGGTATATTCTGAGACGGATACCCTGGGATACTGTTTTCTTGTGGTATATCCCAAATCTATGGACTCCAGGGACTGTGTCAGCCACTGCGTACAGGCCTGTGAAGAAATCCAGAAAAATATGAAGGACATCACAATGGGGGATATCTCCTTTGGCATCAGCCTTGCACAGACGGACCCCTATTCTGTGAACATGTCGTATAAGCAGGCGGTGGAGGCATGTGAGCAGTGTGTATATATGGGGGAGGATTCCAGTATTCTGGAGTATACGGATGTTGCCGATGTGAGGATGAATACATGGAATATCACCGAGGGGGAACGAAAACGGCTTTTTTCAGAGGTGGCAAGAGGAAACATTGAGACAGCTAAAAATTTTGCTGGACAGATATTTGAGGGCTGTGATGACTTGGATGTTATGAGGTATGCGGCTATGGAACTGCTGATAAGCTGTTTCCAATATCTCGGCCACGAATCACAGAGGTTCAGATCTGCTGTGGAGAAGACATCTGTGCTGACAGAGAGTATTGAAAAAATGTATTCCTGCCATTCACGCCGTGATCTGCTGGAATACCTGAAGAAATCCATAAGCTTCCTGGCTGACCAGAACAGAGGTGTGAAGCTGGACCGGAACCAGCAGACAGCACAGCGCATTTTAAAATATATCGAAGAGCACTACAGGGAAGATCTTTCCCTGGATTCCCTTGCCGAATATTTTAAGATCAGCAAGACTTACATCAACCGGCTGTTGAAAAATAATACAGGAAAGAGTTTTTTGGAGATCCTGCTGGACTGCAGACTTGTAAAAGCAGAGCAGCTCATTTCCGAGAACCGCTATAAAATATATGAGGTGGCGGAGATGGTAGGATATCATGATCTGAGTTACTTTATTCGTGTCTTTAAGAAAAAATATGGCGTGACGCCCAATGTGTACCGCAGGATTTAGCAGGGATAAATATCCGCCGGGGGCAGAAAATAGAAAAAATGTGCACACTTGAAATCAGGAGTGCGCATTTTTTTTATGGTTTTGTTTCCAAATGTCCGGTTTTTACCATTTTTTCGCATATAGATTTTTAGTTGAAAAATTTATAATATGAATATCAACAAGAGAGAAATACAAACTGGTATCTCAAAGGAGGAAAAGTATGAAAGCAAAAAAAATCGCGGCATTGGCACTGGCCGGAGTGATGGCATTTTCCACACTGCTTGCAGGATGCGGGGGAGAGAGTGCTTCACAGACAGGAGAAACAGGAAAAAAGACATCGGATTCCACAGAGAAATCTTCGGGGGAACGGAAAAAGATCACAGCGCTTCTCCGGTGCAGTGAGACGTCCACAAAGTATATTATCCTGAAAAAGCTGCTGACTGAATTCAGTGAGGAAAAGGGACTTGAGGCACCTGAATTTGAGCTTGTGAGCAGCGATGCGGACTATGTGACAAAGCTTCAGCTCTATATTAACAGCAATGCGCTGCCAGATATTTATGGATGCGCCAACGGCGCGCTCTCCAGTGCGGCAAAGGATATTGATGCGATCGTGAATATTGGAGATGAACTGGAACGTATCGGCATGAAAGGGGATATGAACGGAGCTGTGTACGACTTTTTTAAGGATGCGGAAGACGGCAATGTATATCTGTTTCCCGAGAGCTTGAACTGTGAGTTCTTCCTGTACAGAAAGGACATTTTTGAAAAATACAGTCTGGATGTTCCTAAGACGTGGGATGATTTCCTGGATGTCTGCAAGACTTTAAAGGAGAAGGAGGAGATTCCTCTCATTGTGGCAGGAAAAGAGAACTGGCAGCTTATGAGATACCTCTCTTTCGCGCCGTGGCGTATGACAAAAGACCAGTTTATTATGGATTACATTGGTCAGAAAGAGACATTTTCTGAAAATACATCGGCAAAAGAGGGTGTGGATCTGCTCTATACACTGGGTACGGAAGGGTATTTCCAGGGTGGATTTCTGAGTACAGATTACACTGCAGCCACTGACCTGTTCTTTGGCGGCACCGGCTGTATGTGGTACAGCGGCTCCGGACAGATTTCCCAGGCAAGTGAGATGTACAGCAAGGGTGAACTTGGATTCTTCCCGGTGCCGGATGTGCAGGGCCAGGAGAATATGGAAACAAATATTCCCATTCACGGCGGGTTCGGAACAGCCTTCAATGCCCAGACTTATGATGACACTATGAAGGAATTTTTCCAGTATATGTGTGAGAATTATTCGGACTCCTGTTATAACGATGCAAAGGTTTTCTCACCTTTCAATGACGAGATCCCGGAAGGATTAGACCAGATGTTCTATGACCTGCAGCCTCTGTTCGAGACAGCTACAGACGCTTGGGTATCCTGGGATGACAAACTGGATTCAGCTACCCTTACAAACCTGGTGGATGAGCAGCAGAAATTAGCGCAGGGAAAGGAAAAGCCTGAGGAATTTGAGGCAGCAGCAGACCAGTTTATCATCAATAACAGTAAATAAGAATTGCAGAAGACAGGTGCAGGATATTAGTCAGACATTCAAACAAAACGTTGGATATCAGGCGCCTGTCTCATTTTCTGCCTAAAAATGCCTAGATGAGTGAATTCTTTCAGAAGCGCTTCGGGGCATATGACAGAGAAAGGAAGATATTATGCAAAAATCGTTTGGACGTAAAAAAGTGATCATGATGTTCCTGCTGCCGGCATTTATGGTGTACACCTTGTTTGTGGTAGTCTCTGTTGTCTGGGCAGGATATTACAGCCTTTTTGACTGGAGCGGCGTAGGGGAAAAGACCTTCTTAGGACTGAAGAATTACCTGCAGCTTTTTACAAATGACCCCACGTTTTGGGCAACGGTTGCACACACATTGATCTATACAGTGATCTGTGTTCTGATACAGGTATTCGGCGGACTGCTGTTTGCCATCTTTTTGAGCAGAGTGACAAAATTCAGGGCAGGACTGCAGACGTTATATTATGTACCTGTGGTGATCTCTTCCGTGGCGATCTGCCAGATATTTACAAAGCTGCTGTCTGTCACACCGCCCGGAGTTATCAACTCGGTATTGGGATTTTTTAACCAGGATCTCCTCTATATGGAGTGGATCTCCAATGACTCCCTCTCCCTTCTGGTTGCGGCATTTGTGGAGGGATATAAGTACCTCGGGCTTTATATGGTTATTTTTTATGCGGCTCTTATTGGAGTTCCGAAGGAACTGGAGGAAGCAGCGATCATGGACGGCACCAATGTGATACAGCTTTACAGACATGTGAAGATTCCCTATATCAGACCTGTTATCATTGCCAACTGTGTGCTGGTGTTGAACGGCTCCCTGCGCTCTTTTGATATTTCGTTCCTTCTGACAAAGGGCGGTCCCGGAAATTCATCGGAGCTGATGTCTACCTATATGTATAAGCAGGCATTTTCCAGTATGAAATACGGTTACGGAAGCGCAGTGGCCATGGCAATCGTGGCGATCTGTCTGATGGTTGGGTTTGTGTTCAGAAGAGTTACGGAAAGAGGTGAGGAAGCATGAATATGAAGACAAAAAAGAATCTGTTTACCGGATGCAAAGTGGCTGCAGGGGCGTTGCTGCTGATCTTCCAGGTATATCCTATCTTCTATGTTATCATGTCCAGTATGAAGACAACAGATGACTTCCGGCACCTGGCTTCCTATGCGTTGCCAAGGGCGGTTGACTTTAGTAATTATATTAAGGTATTTACCACAAGCCCAATGTTGACCTATTTTAAAAACAGCATAATCATCACAGTGGGCGTGCTGATCCCTCTGCTGCTCATAAGCTTTATGGCGGGGTTTGCTCTGAGTAAGATACAGTTTAAAGGAAACAAGAAAATATTGTCTTATTTCCTTCTGGGACTCATGCTGCCGTTTCAGGTGGCTCTGATCCCCCTGTTTACCATTTTCAGCAAGATGAACATGCTGAATACATATCCGGCCATCATACTGCCCCAGATCGCGTTTTCCCTTTCTTATTCCATTCAGCTTTTTTACTCTTTCAGTAAATTCCTGCCGGATGAGATAGTGGAGGCAGCCATAATAGACGGCTGTACACCTATGAAGACATTTTTCAGGATTATTTTCCCTATGTCTACAAATTCCATCCTGACAGTGGCAACCATGCAGGGTGTCTTTACCTGGAATGACTTTATCAATGCCTACACATTTACGCGTTCTACAGATATGAAGACCGTGACACTGGGGCTGAACGACTTTGTGGGATTTATGGGAACTACGGATTGGGGCGCGACTTTTGCGGCCATCACGGTAACAGTGCTGCCCACATTCCTGTTTTACTTTTTCACTAATAAATATATGTTAAGCGGACTGACAGCCGGAGCTGTCAAAGGCTAGAAAGAGAGGATTTGATCATGAATAAACTTTATTACCAATTTCCGGATACCTGGTTTGGAGACTGTATGCCCTTTGGATATAAGGATAAATTCTATCTTTATCATCAGAGGGATACCAGAAAGCCGGGGCCGTTTGGAGAACCCTTTGGCTGGGATCTGGCAACTACTTCAGACTTTGTGGATTATGAGGACTGCGGCGTGGCTGTGCCCAGAGGGACAGATGAGGAACAGGATCAGTTCATTTTTGCGGGCAGTGTATTTGAGGCAGAAGGAAAGTTTCACATCTTCTACACAGGATATAACCGGGACTATCCCGCACAGGGAAAAGCATCCCAGGTACTGATGCATGCGGTCAGTGATGATCTTCGCCACTGGACGAAAACCCAGGAAGCCCTCACCTTCTGCCCTCAGGAGGGATATGACCCGGATGACTGGAGAGACCCCTTTGTCATCTGGAACGAGGAGGCGCAGGAATACCTGCTCATATTAGGCGCCAGAAAGATTGGACCCAAGACAGAGCAGACAGGCCGCACGGTGAAATTTACATCAAAGGATTTGAAAAACTGGGAATTCAAAGGGGATTTCTGGGCACCCGGTCTGTACACCATGCATGAAATGCCTGATTTATTCAAAATCGGTGACTGGTGGTATCATATCATCTCTGAATACAGCGATAAAAATAAGATCATCTACCGTATGAGCAGGAGTCTGGAGGGTCCGTGGATCGCTCCTGTGGACGACGCCTTTGACGGAAGGGCTTATTACGCGGGAAGAACGTTCTGTCTGAACGGACAGAGAATCCTCTTTGGCTGGGTTCCCACAAAAGAGGACTGTGATGACCGGAAAAACTTTGAGTGGGCAGGAACCTTTGTGGCACATGAGATATACCAGCGGCAGGATGGAACCCTGGGGGTAAAGATACCGGATACTGTTTGGGAGGCTTTCGGGGATCGGGAGAGTCTTTCCGATGTGAAACTGGAAAGCCCATATGCCAGAACAGAAAAGATACTGGCAGAGGCGTGTGGAGATTTATACTCGTTTGAAGCTGATATTACATTTTCGGAGGGTACCAGATCCTTTGGTATCCGTGTGTTGGAGAATGAAAAGACTGCGCAGTCTTACCAGTACATCTTCCCTGTAGGGGAAAATAAATATGTGTTTGAAAAGAATCCAAACTGGCCCTGGTTCGGATGCATGAACATAGGGTTGGAACGGCCGATCACTCTTAGAGCAGGTGAGACATACCATGTGCAGATGATACTGGATGATACTATCGTGACATTATATGTGAACGGAGTAGCTCTTAACAGCAGAATCTATGAGAAGCCGGGGGATGCACTCAGTGTATTTGTCACAGACGGCACGATGGAGATCAGAAATATTTCCATTGCCAGAGGACTGGATCAGGCGTAACAGTTCAGACGTTAGATTCACTTCGCGCAGCATCTTTTTGAGATAAATGCCTTTCGGGACAGTGGCTGTAAATGATAACAAATTGTTATATACAATTTGCAAATGCTGATTTTTATATGGAATAATTCAATAGAGTGTGCTATAATCAAAACAGAATTCCTCTGCCTGTGCGGAGGATGTATATGAAGTAAAACAGAAAACTGGCACAGCTTTTATTTAAGGATAATTTTATGTTTGGCGCAGTTATGGTGAACGAGGAAATCTGCCGTGATTTTCTGGAGATGGCAGTGGGATTTCCCATCGAGAAGGTGGAGATCAGCAAAGAAAAAAGTATGATCTACCATCCGGAATACCGGGGGATACGGCTTGATATTATCGCCCGGGATGAAAACAGGACTCACTATAATGTGGAAATGCAGGTGGCAAAAAAATCCCATATAGGCAAAAGGGCCAGATATTATCACAGCCAAATGGATATGGAACTTTTACTGACCGGTGAGGACTACAGGGAACTCCCTGCAGCCTATGTGATTTTTATCTGTGATTTTGACCCCTTTGGGCAGAAAAAATACCGCTATACTTTTGAGAATATCTGCGCTGAGACCGGATTATCCATTGCAGACGGAAGTACGACTATTTTTTTGTGTACATGCGGGGATAATGAGGCAGAGACGCCTGAAGAACTTGTTAAATTTCTTAAATTTGTCAGGGCTGACACATCAGACAGTAACAGGGATTATCAGGACAGTTTTATCAGGAAGATCCAGGAATCCATGGAAGAGGTCAGAAGCAGCCGTGAAATGGAGGAGAAGTTTATGTTGCTGGAAGAACTGTTGAAAGATGAACGTGCGGAAGGCAGAACGGAAGGCAGAGCAGAAGGTAAAGCGGAATCCATCTTGTTTCTTCTGCAGGAGTCAGGTTCTGTGCCTGAGGAACTCAGGAGTAAGATCATGAATGAGCAGAACACGGATACCCTTTCAAAATATCTGAAACTGGCAGCACGTGCGGAGTCTATTACTGATTTTATGAAAGAAATAGATAAGATCTGAATAGTCTTAAAAAATATCTAAAAGGGATGCTGCGGTCACTTGTCCGCGGCATCCCTATCTGACAATTCTATGCCGTATCAGGCATATAACAAACCCTATGATTAAAATTTCATATAATGGGCAGAGGAATTCTGATAGCCAGTTTCCCTGAATTATGATAGTATAAAAGTGATCGTTCAGCACCCGTACATCGTCTTTGGAGATAAAACAGCAAACAATATATAGTAAATGTGAACCATGAGACTATCACATAAGTAAAGGAGAACGCATATGATGAAAAATTATGTAACAGGACTGCAGCATATTGGAATCCCTACAAATGACTTGAAAAAAAGTCTGGAATTTTATGAAAAGCTGGGGTTTGAAAATATTTACCAGGTGAAAAACGGGGCAGAGACTGTGGCCTTCCTCAGATATGAAAATCTTACACTGGAGATATATGAAAACGGTGCCGCACTGGAGCGTGACGGCAGTGTAGATCATTTTGCCCTTGACACAAAACATGTGGAAGAGCTGTATGAGAAAATGAAACAGGAGGGATATACCATGCTGACTCCCGGGATCAACAGCCTTCCTTTCTGGGAGAAAGGAATTAAATTTTTTATCGTTGAGGGACCGAACCGGGAAAGGATCGAATTCTGTGAGATCCTGTAGGAGGAGAAAAGTATGAGAAGAGCGGTATTTGGGATTGTGGGCGCTGGATGGCGGGCTGAATTTTTTCTGAGAGCGGCAAAAGAGCTTCCGGAATTTTTCAAGGTGAGCATTGTGGTGGAGCGGAATCCGGAAAAGGCAAAACGGCTGGAGCAGCAGTGGGGCGTTAAGGTCCTTCCTGATTTGGACGCGCTTGCCAAGTGCAGGGAAGAGGTGGAATTTGTGGTCCTGTGCCTCTCACCGGATGTCATGCCAGTGATGCTGGAAAAGGCTTCCGGGCTGGGGTTCTATGTGCTCAGTGAGACCTTTGCGCTGGAGCATGTGGACGCCATTGAAGAATATTATCACAGGATCAAAGAACCGTCCAAGGTTCAGTTTGCAGAGCAGTATTGGCTGCGGCCGGCCCATATGGCAAGGCTGGCGGCCATTGGATCGGGGAGGATCGGCAGTGTGACACAGGCGCAGGTTTCCGTGGGCCATGGATATCACGGTGTCAGCCTTCTCAGAAAATATCTGGATGTGGGATTCGAGAACTGTGAGATCAGGGCGTGGGAATTTGTAAATCCCATTGTGGAAGGCCCGGGACGCGCCGGATATCCGGACAAAGAGCGGATCATCCGGGACAGACAGCAGTTTGCGGTGCTTGATTTTGGCGGCAAATGGGGTGTGTTTGATTTCACGGAGGAACAATACTTCTCGAAAATCCGGGGCAGCAGAGTGCTGATCCGCGGTGAGAGGGGAGAGATAGAAAACAATACCATCCGCTGTCTGAAGGATCACAAAACCCCGGTGGAATACCAAATGACAAGAAGCGGTTCCGGAATAGACGAGGGGCTGGGTGCCCCTGCTATAGATGGCATACAGGCAGCAGGAGAATGGCTGTATCACAATCCGTTCGGAAGGCCGAGACTCAGTGATGAGGAGACTGCCGTGGCAGATGCAGTATGGAAAATGCACCAGTATGTATGCGGCGGCGAGAGCTTTTATTCCCTGGAGGAGGGCTGCCAGGATCAGTATCTGGACTGCATGATAAGAAGCGCTGTCAGGTCAGGGGAAAGTATCAGGACTCAGAGCCACAGTTGGACAGAATAAAAGGAGCAGCAGCAATGGAAAAGAAAGAACAACAGCATAAGCGCCGTGTCCGCTACAAAGGCACGCATCCCAGAAATTATCAAGAAAAATATAAGGAACTGCAGCCTGAAAAATACGCAGATACCATCCGGAAGGTCATTGAAAAGGGCAGTACGCCTGCAGGAATGCATATCTCCATTATGGTAAAGGAAATCATGGATTTTCTGCAGATACAGCCGGGTCAGACAGGCCTGGACGCAACCCTTGGATACGGCGGGCATACATCGGAAATGCTGAAATGCCTGCAGGGGGAAGGCCATATTTATGCCCTGGATGTGGACCCCATTGAGATGGAAAAGACGAGAGAACGGCTGCAGAAAAAAGGGTACGGTCCTGAGATCCTCACCATCATACAGAAAAACTTTGCGGATATTGACCAGGTGGCAGAACAGAACGGAAGATTTGATTTTGTTTTGGCAGACCTGGGTGTTTCTTCTATGCAGATAGACAACCCGGACCGGGGATTTTCTTATAAAACGGACGGGCCTTTGGATTTAAGGCTGAATCCCCAAAAGGGTGTTTCCGCGGCACAGCGTTTGAAAGAGGTGTCTCAGGAGGAGTTGGAGGGAATGCTCGCAGAGAATTCCGATGAGCCTTTTGCAAAGGAGATCTCAAGAGCCGTTATGCAGGAATTAAAAAAAGGAAATGAGGTGTCCACCACCACACAGCTTCGCAGGGTCATTGAGAAAGCACTTATACGAGTACCGGAGAAGGAGCGGGAGGAGGTTGTGAAGAAATCCTGCCAGAGAACCTTTCAGGCTCTCAGAATAGATGTGAACAGTGAGTTTGAAGTGCTGGAAGCTTTTCTGGAAAAGCTCCCTGATGTTTTGAAAGAGGGCGGACGCGCAGCAATCTTGACTTTCCATTCAGGGGAAGACAGACTTGTGAAAAAATCCTTTAAGCAGCTTTGTAGAGCCGGAATATACAGGGAAGTATCCACAGAAGTCATACGGCCGTCCGCAGAAGAGTGCAGAAGAAATCCCCGGGCAAGGTCCACAAAAATGCGCTGGGCGGTCAAAGCATAACAGCTTTTTGCAGCATGGCTGCCACAACTCTTTTTATCCTTTAACAGGATAGTCTGAGAGAAAGGAATTACTAAGAATCATGAGAATATTGAAAAGGCTGTTGTTGGCCGTTTGTTTGTTATTTCTACTGACAGCAGGCTGTATTTTTTATGCGTTTAAGATAGAACCGTTTCGGATAACCACGAATACCTTTGCCATAAATGAAGGGGGAAGCGGTTCAGTATCTGTAAAGATCATTCAGATATCAGATATTCATATAAAGGAAGACTACACTTACAAAAATCTGGAAAAAGTAGTGGATAGGGTCAACCGGCAGTCACCGGATTTTGTTGTCTTTACAGGAGATTTATATGATAACTATGCCAAGTACAGCGATGACAGCCACGTTATTTCTGCATTAAAAAAACTGCATGGGGAATATGGAAAGATCGCCATATGGGGAAATCGGGACTATGGCGGCGGTGCGGTGAGGAAATATCAGGAGATCATGGAACTTTCAGGATTTACATTACTCAAAAATGAGAATATGTCCATTACCATGGAGAATGGGAAAAAAATACTGTTTACAGGCTTGGATGATTCCCTGCTGGGGCAGCCGCTGATGCCGGATATTGCCGAAGCAAAAGCCGTGGATTTTAAGATACTTCTGACGCATGAGCCGGACAGTGTCCAGGAGTTTTGGGACACCGGCCATCCGCTGATACTGAGCGGACACAGCCATGGGGGGCAGATAAGGATTCCGTTTCTGCCCTTTGTAAATGAGAGAGCAGTGGCGGCAACCTCCCTTTCCTCCCGATACAGCGGCGGAATGTATCAGGTAGGAGAGAAGGGAACGCAGAAGCTGTATGTGAATACCGGGCTTGGGACTACCCATATTTCCGCCCGTTTTGGTGTAGTCCCAGAGATCACGGTGTTTGAGATCCATCTGTGATCTCTCCGCCGGTCTCAAAGAGGCGGTCTTTAAAATAATATTTTTTATCCTCATCCGTGATCTCTTTGATGACTCTGGCCGGGTTTCCCACAGCGACGCAGTTGTCGGGGATATCCTTTGTGACAACACTTCCGGAGCCGATCACCACATTGTTTCCGATGTGTACGCCCGGGTTGATGACCACATTGCCCCCTACCCATACATTATCGCCGATGGATATCCCGATGCCGTATTCCCAGCCGGAATTTCTGGTTTCCGGGTGAAGGGGATGGCCGGCGGTGTAGAGGGAGACATTGGGAGCAAACATAACATTTTTTCCAATGGTTACTTTTGCAACATCTAAAATAACGCAGTTGGCATTTGCGAAGAAGTTTTCTCCCACTTCTGTGTTGCAGCCGTAATCAAAGTAGATGGGCTGTTCCATCCATACATTTTGGCCGGTCTTTCCCAGCAGTTCCTTTAAAATGGCAACTCTCTTTTCTCCGTGGGAAGGGCGGCACTGGTTAAAATCAAAGCAAAGCTCTTTCGCCTTTGCACGTTCCCCGGCAAGCACAGTATCTGCCGGGTAATAGAGCATTTCTTTCAGCATACGTTCTTTTTGTGTCATGATCTGTTACCTCTCATAAATTCTTGTTATTTTCTGTATCTTGTTCTGTAAATCTTGTGAAAATTCACCAGGCAGAAGCCGCCACTTCCAGTTTTCACCCAAAGTAGACGGGGTGTTCATGCGGCAGTCATTGCCGAGACCCAGATAATCCTGCATAGGAATGATGCACAGGCGTGCGCAGCTTCCCATTACACGGCAGATGACCTCCCAGTAAAGACTTCGGTCCGCAGTGGTGTAGTCGTGGAGGTAATCCCGCAGCATCTCCTTTTCCTTCTCTGAAATATCCTGGTACCATCCGTTTAATGTGGCATTGTCATGGGTTCCTGTGTAGACCACAGAATTGACAGGATAATTGTGGGGCAGGTAGTCGCTGGCACAGCCGGTGTCCCTTGTGTCAAAGGCAAACTCAAAGACCTTCATGCCGGGGAACCCGCTTTCCCATACCATATGGCGCACAGAGTCCGTCACATAACCAAGATCCTCCGCGATCACATCTCTCCAGCCCAGGACTTCCTTCATCCTGTTAAAAATCTCAATTCCGGGGCCTTTTTCCCAGTGTCCGTTCCAGGCTGTGGTATCCCCGTAAGGAATGGAGAAATACTCATCAAATCCCCGGAAGTGGTCGATCCGGACCACATCATAGAGACGGAAGGTGTAGGAAAGTCGCTCCATCCACCAGGCAAAACCTGTGTTCCGGTGATGATCCCAGCGGTAAAGAGGATTGCCCCAGAGCTGTCCGTCCGCGGCAAAACCATCCGGCGGGCAGCCCGCTACCGCTGTGGGCACGTTGTCGTTGTCCAGTTGGAAGAGTTCGGGATGGGCCCAGGTATCTGCGCTGTCATAGGCAACATAGATGGGAATATCTCCGATGACCCGGATTCCCTTCCGGTTTGCGTAGGACTTCAGCTTCTGCCACTGGCATGTGAACTGGAACTGCATATATTTATAGAATTCAATATCAAAATACAATTTTTCCCTGTAATAGTCCAGAGCAAATCCATATCGCTTTCTGATATCCTCCGGCCATTTGTCCCAGCACTGGTCTTCAAAGAAATTCTTCACTGCCATGAAGAGGGCATAATCCTCCAACCACCAGGAATTTTCGGAGCAAAAAGCTAGGAAATCCTGATTCTGTGTGATATCGCTTCGCTCATATGCCATGCGGAGAAGCTTGAAACGGGCTTTGTATATCCTGCCGTAGTCCACGGCCCGCGGATTCGTTCCGAAGTCGGCAGTATCACACTCTTCCTGTGACAGTACACCCTGGCGGATCAAGACCTCCAAGTCAATGAAATACGGATTGCCCGCATAGGTGGAAAAGGACTGATAAGGAGAATCGCCGTAGCTTGTGGGGCCAAGGGGCAGGATCTGCCAGTATTTTTGTCCGGCAGCTGCCAGCTGGTCCACAAATGTATAGGCTTCTTTTGAAAAACAGCCGATTCCGAAGTCTGACGGAAGGCTGGATATGGGAAGTAAGATTCCGCTTTCTCTCATAGGTAAAACCCCCTGATTCTATTCAATACCGGCGGCTGTTTCTGACATAGGCATCCCGCCCGTATCTGATACGTGAAGCATCAGGCGGGCGGGATGGCTTTACCGCTCAGGCTTATGGGGTTATTTTATCATAGATGGAGCGGAAATGGAAACCTATTTCTCCAATTCCAGTACGATTGCCTGATAGCCGTGCAGGGTGATTACATTGTCTGCAAGGTTTAAGTCAGGATAGTTGTTGATCAGGACCTTTTTGCAGGCAGCAGGCAATTCTATGGTCTGCTCCTCGTTCTGATAATTGCCGATCACAAGCAGGTTCTTATGGCCTTTACGGAAATAAGACATAAGATTGTGGCGCTCTTCAAGATAAGGAACCAGTTCGCCATATACCACAGTCTCCTGATATTCAGGATTTTTTCTAAGAGCGATCAGCGCTTTATAGAAAGAATATACGGAGTTTTCATCATGTATCTGGGACTCAACATTGATCCTGGTGTAATTGGAGTTGAGTATGAGCCATGGTTTTCCGGTAGAGAAGCCTGCGTTTTTTGAGCTGTTCCACTGCATGGGGGATCTGGCGTTGTCGCGGTTGTAGGTTGCCATGATCTTCAGAGCCTCCTCCTCAGAAAATCCGGCTTCTAATGCTACATGGTACTGGTCAAGGGCGCTGATGTCATCCACTTCCTCTAGCGGGATCACACCCAGGTTTTCCATACCGATTTCCTGTCCCTGATAGATGAATGGAAGCCCCTTCAGCATGAAATACAGGGCAGCCAGCATTTTTTTACTGGTATCACAGCAGTCGCCCTCCGGGATGTAGTAGCTGACGCCGCGGGGTTCGTCATGATTTTCAATGATGTTTGATAAAAATCCTATATCCCCTACGCGTTTCTGGGAATGGAAGCAGCATCTCTTATAGTCGTCTGGCGTGATTTGTTTACAGTCGTACCATCCTTTTTCACTTTTTCCGAAAGAAGTCTGGGCAAAGTCAAACATGGAGGAAAAGTAGCCATTGTCACCGATAAAATCAGGGATTTCCTCTTCTTTTTCATTGAACACTTCACCGACCGTAAACGCATCGTGAGGTTTGAAGGTGCGGTCACGCATTTCACCCAGGAATTCACCTACGCCTGTGGCATCTTCCAGCATGTGGTCAATGAGACTCAGGCCGTCTGCACGGTCAACCGGGTAATCTTTATATGGAAGCTTTTTCTTGATGTTGATGATGGCATCGATCCGGAAACCTCCAAGTCCCTTGTCCAGCCACCAGTTGATGTTCTTGTAAACTTCCTCCCTGACAGCT
The DNA here is from genome assembly GCF_034355335.1 of Blautia coccoides. Classification (NCBI taxonomy): domain Bacteria; kingdom Bacillati; phylum Bacillota; class Clostridia; order Lachnospirales; family Lachnospiraceae; genus Blautia; species Blautia producta. Next base: position 4,596,446 of record NZ_CP136422.1, on the reverse strand, counting down.
TTGTTTTCCCAGTTCAGGTCAGGTTGTTTTTTGTGGAACAGGTGCATGTACTGCTTGTCAGGATGTCCGGGAAGGGGTTCCCATACGGAGCCGCCGAAGTAGCTTCTCCAGTTGCAGGGAAGTTCTCCTTCCTTTCTGTCCTCTATGTAAAAGAAATTGCCGTATTCCCCATCAGGGTCCGCGCAGGCTTTTTCAAACCATTGGTGTTCGTCGGAACAGTGGTTTACCACCAGATCCATGAGGATATACATACCGCGGTCTTCTGCCTCTTTCAGCAGGCGGTCCATATCTTCCATGGTGCCGAAGGACGGATCGATCTTATAGTAATCCGAGATATCGTAACCCTGGTCTGCAAAAGGAGATGCATAAATGGGAGAGATCCATATAATGTCCACACCCAAATCTTTTAAATAGTCCAGTTTGCTGATGATACCCGGCAAATCACCGATGCCGTCTCCGTTGGAATCATAAAAACTTTTTGGATAAATCTGATATGCTACTTTACCATGCCACCATTTTCTTTGCATGTTATATATACCTCCGTCTGATCGTTTGATTAATATGCGGCAGTCTATTGCCGGCTGACGAGGATAATTATACTGACTTTTGACACGGTTTGTCTTACGAATATCTGATTAAAAACTACGATATTATGACTTTTTGCTGCGGAAAGATTTTCTGTACTGTAAAGGGGTGGCACCTGTCTTCTTGCGGAACTCCCGCAGAAAGTTCCCCAGGTTGTTGAAGCCGCAGTCCAGACAGATATCCATAACGGGAAGCTCCGTATCCTGAAGCAGGGTGATGGCATGGCCGATGCGGTATTCATTGATGTATGTGATGGGGGTCCTCCCAATGGCTTTTTTGAAAAAACGGCAGAAATACTGTTCGTTCATGCCTGCCTGTTGTGCCAGGTCCCGGATATAGAATTTTTCCTGGTAATGTTCATGGATGTAGGCAAGAGAATTTTTTATGATCTCCACGCGGTAGTCATCCGTCTTTTCCTGGGTGGTCAGAAGCCCCTCACCTGACAGGATGCCCAGGATCTTTAAAAGGCCGGCCCGGATAAAGAGCTGGGAGGGCAGGTCTTCCGTCACGGTCTGTCCTTCTTTGGAAAGGTAGGAACCGTTTTGATAAAATACGTTTACAATATCCAGGTATTCTTTTTTGACAGCAGAAAAAGCCGCGTCTTTTGCAGTGAGGCGCAGGGGGAAAAACAGTTTTTTCTTTAAAAGGGGCTGGAGGATGCGGCTTTGGGCAATATCGTAGTTGTCAAAGCTTAAAATGCGGGGATGGAAGAGCACAGCAGATTCCAGACAGACCGATTGGGGATGGATGGAGTGCAGCTCTCCTGCGTTGATAAAATAGAAACATTCCTCCTGTATTTTGTAAGTCTCCATATTGACGTCCAGTTGGAATTCTCCCTTCATAAAATACAGGATTTCCACCTCGTCATGCCAGTGGTGTTTTACCCCTTCCCAGTCCGTGACCTCAAAAATCTCGTAAAGGCCGCAGGGAAAAGAGGCTGTGCCGTGGTCTTTTTGTTCCTTCAGATCCAGGTCTGAATTGTCTGGAAGCTTCATATGTTTTCCGCCTTTCCTGTTCATTCATTCTGGTAAAAGCATAGCACAGAATATTTGCCGCAACAAGAAAAAAAACAGGCAGTCTGCTTGGGCAGGATATTCTGCTTTTCAGAGGTCAAAATCAGCCTAATATGTGTCAAAAACGTCATATTGTCTTTTGGCTCATTGGCAGGTAAAATGAATGAAAGATATAACCATAATGTTATAAATAAATCATGTAGACAGGAGAAGTAAAGTGGAGAATAAATATGTGATCGACTGGGATAAATACGCAGCCCTTGCCCGCCGGGCAGCAGCAGAGGGAGCTGTACTGCTTAAAAATGATAATCAGGCACTGCCATTAAAAAAGGAGGCCATTTCCGTATTTGGAAGGATCCAGTATCATTATTATAAGAGCGGTACCGGCTCAGGAGGCCTGGTAAACGCAAAATACGTGATCGGCATAATGGATGCCCTGCAGGAGGAAAAGGATCTGACTCTGGATGAAGAGCTGGTGGCAGTTTACCGCTCCTGGATCATGGAACATCCATTTGACCAGGGAAGCGGATGGGCACAGGAGCCTTGGAGCCAGGATGAGATGCCTCTGGATGAAAAGATGGTGGAGGAGGCGGCAGCCAGGTCTGACGCGGCAGTCATTGTGATCGGCCGTACAGCCGGGGAGGACCGGGATGCATCGGCAGAGAAAGGCAGTTATCTTCTGACAGATCTGGAGGAGGATATGCTGGAAAAAGTGTGCCGTTTGTTTAAAAAATCAATTGTAGTCCTGAATGTGGGAAATATCATTGATATGAAGTGGGTGGAGAAATACAATCCCTCTGCCGTTCTGTACACCTGGCAGGGAGGCCAGGAGGGCGGACACAGTGCAGCAGATGTACTGACAGGCAGAGTGAATCCCTGCGGAAAGCTGGCGGATACCATCGCCCGTGATATCTCTGACTACCCGTCCACAGAAAATTTTGGAGGCGGGGACTTTGATATCTATGCGGAAGATATATACGTGGGATACCGCTATTTTGAAACCTTTGCCAGAGATAAAGTCCTGTATCCTTTTGGATTTGGTTTGTCTTATACATCCTTCCGGATAGAGTGCGGTCCCATAAAACGCCTGGATGGGGAGACCTCTGTCTGTGTAAAGGTTACCAATGCCGGTTCCTGTACGGGTAAAGAAGTGGTACAGATGTATGTGGAGCCTCCACAGGGAAAACTGGGCAAGCCATCCAGGAATCTTGCCGCATTTGCCAAGACAAAATGTCTGCAGCCCGGGGAATCCCAGGAGCTTGTGTTGAAAGTTACAGACTATTATATATCCTCTTATGACGACAGCGGAGCAGCAGGCTTTAAATCCTGTTATGTGCTGGAGAACGGCAGCTATGGAATCTATGTGGGCACTGATGTGAGAGGGGCAGAGGCAGCAGGGAGCTTTTATATCCCGGAGACCATCGCCACATCTGTCTGTACAGAAGCGGCAGGACCGGTGCGGCAATTCAAGAGAATACGGGCCAAAGAAGGCGGTGCATTGGCATGGGAGGAGGCTCCTCTTCGCACACATAAAATGCAGGAGCGCATACATAAGGAGATCCTTCCGGATATTACATATACGGGGAATAAAGGATTTACGCTGGGAGAGGTTTTTGACAGAGACATATCTCTGAATGAATTTCTGGCACAGCTCTCAGAGGAGGACCTCTGCTGTATCGTCAGAGGTGAGGGCATGTGTTCTCCCAAGGTGACGCCTGGTACAGCGGCAGCTTTCGGCGGTGTCACAGAATCCCTGCAGAAGCTGGGCATTCCCTGTGGCTGCTGCGCGGATGGACCTTCCGGCATCCGTATGGACTGCGGAACCCCTGCCTTTTCCATGCCTAACGGCACTTGTCTGGCCTGTACCTTTGACACGGAGCTGTCAGAAGAGCTGTACGAGATGGAGGGAGCCGAGCTTAGGAAAAACCGCATAGACACACTTTTGGGTCCTGGGATCAATATACACAGGAATCCCTTAAACGGCCGTAACTTTGAATACTTCTCAGAGGATCCATATCTCACGGGTATTATGGCATCTGCCCAGTTAAAGGGCATGGCACGTTTTGGAGTGACCGGAACCATAAAACATTTTGCGGCGAATAATCAGGAATATCACAGAAGACTTTTGGACTCTGTGATGTCAGAGCGGGCGCTGAGGGAAATCTACCTCCGGGGATTTGAGATAGCGGTAAAAGAGGGGAAGGCTTATTCCATCATGACTACCTATGGTGCCATTAACGGCCTGTGGACAGCCAGCAATTATGACCTTCTGACCACAATACTCAGGAAAGAGTGGGGATTTGAAGGCATGGTCATGACAGACTGGTGGGCAGATTTAAACGATGAGGGAGGCCGGCCTTCCACAGACAATCTGGCAGCCATGGTGCGAAGCCAGAACGATGTCTACATGGTGACACAGGATTCCCTGAATAACAAGGATAACCTTATGGAAAGCCTTAAAAACGGAACGCTTAAGCGCGGTGCTCTCTTAAGATGCGCCGGGAATATCTGCCGTATGCTCATGAGATCTCCGGTTATGGAAAGAACTCTGGGCAGGATGTCTGAGGAGGAGAAAAAAGCTGGTGAGGTTATGGCAGGGGAGGATAAGGTGGATTTTGATATCACCTATCACAAAGTGCAGGGCAGCTTGGTGCTGGACGGTACAAAAATCGACACCTCCAAGGGCAATAGTGTAGTATACGGAATACTTCTGGATACTTTCGGTTCTTACAAAGTACGGCTGAAAGTAAAGGCGGACAGCGGAGAACTGGCGCAGATTCCCGTATCTGTTTTTGCGAACGGCCATCTGGAGGGGACTGTGACCATCAACGGAACCAAGGGAGAGTGGATAGAGATAGAAAAGACTATAGGGCCGCTGTTTGGTCCCCACAACTATGTCAGAATGTATTTTGCCCAGAGCGGAATGCAGATCCAGACCGTTACCATTGAATTGCAGGAAAAGATGGACAGAGGATTTTAGACAGAGGCAAAGTGCAGAACCTTTTGAATAACAGAGGTTCTGCACTTTTTTGTGGCTGAGGAAGGTCCAGGCCGGGACTTTTTAGACGGATGAATAAAAATAAAGCCGGGAAATCTTCTCTCCAGGCTTTGATCAGAGTAGCGGGAGTAGGATTTGAACCTACGACCTTCGGGTTATGAGCCCGACGAGCTTCCAGACTGCTCCATCCCGCGTTACATATTTAAGTATACTCAGTATAGTCCCTTTTTATACCAATGTCAAGAAAATAAAAAAGAGCAGCGCCCATTTGCCTGTTTTCAAAAAAAACATTCAGTTTCCTTCATATCTATGATACAATAAAACAAAAAACGTAACTGTTCAGTATCCACACATCTGCGGGCAAGATCTATCGGAAAATGCGCAGAACTGCTGAATAGTTACCGAGAACCAACCAACACACCAACAGCAGAAAGGCAGGAGAACAGATGGCGGGAAAATGTATCCTATGCGGCGGGAAATTAAGAAATGGCATCTGCACAGAATGCGGTATGGATAATAATAAAACAGATGCTGCATATCGTGCCCAACTGAACAGCAGCCAGTGTGAGGGTGCCCCTCTCACCCATGTGCACGGGGAAAACAACACGGAGCCTTACAACAGGCCGGTTTTGAACCGTTCCCGGCAGCAGGGGAGCAGCTCTTCAGCCCAGAGTGGGAACACAGCAAAGAAAGAACAGGGAGCCAATACATCTCCCAGAAAATATACTCCTGATAATAAAAATACCAGGAATGCAGGGAATTTTAATAGTTATCGGGAAATGTCCAAAGGGCCGGGAAGCCTGGGAGGGTCTTCTTTTACAAGAAAGCAGGGGGGAAATAAAGCAGGGCTTACTGTAGTGGCGGTTGCGGTTATAGCAGGTATTATCCTGGTGTCCATCGGCTATGCCAACAAGACAGAGGTAAGCAGCATAACAGCAGAAAAAATCTTTAACGATCCGGATTACCAGGAACCTTTTGACTATCAGCAGCCCTATGATTATCAGCAGCCTTATGAGTATCCGGAATACACCTTTGACCCATACCAGTACACCACAAAAGAGCTGGCTCCTGAGGGCGAGAGCTGGGAGATGGATCTGACTGCGGGTGCCTATGTGGTGGGATATGACATTCCGGAGGGGCAGTATATTGCAGGCGCCGGTGACGGCATGCGCCTGGAAGTGGCTGACATGGACAGCAATGTATGGTTCAGCGAGTATTTCGGGGAGGATGAGAACGAGGTGCAGCAGCTAGATGACGTGAGGCTGTTTACAGGTGCCATTGTACTGGTAAACGGTGGCGGAAATTTACATATAGCATCAGAGAACGCCCAGACAGGAGCAGTTGAGACACCTCCGGAGAACCCGCTGACAGAGGTGATCACCCTGACAGATACCATGGAAGCCGGGAAGGATTTTCCGGAAGGCACATATGATATTGTCATGGCGGCAGATGATTTTGGCATCGTGACTTATGAACTTCCAAAGGAGCAGGGGCAGGAGTATGGACTGAGCTTCAGCTTTTTGATGGATGCCAATCCGGGAGACGACTATCCGGACTATACCAAAGAATATAAAAACGCGGTGCTGCCCAAGGGTACTAAAGTGACAACAGACGGGCTGGCTATACAATTGGTTCCCAGTTCCAGGATCATTTCTGAGGACTACCATGCGTTTTACGATAATTACAGTTGATAGGAGACATCCATGAGTAAGAATAACAAAAAGAAAGCTTCTTTGGGAGGCGTACTGCGGAACATAATTCTCATTGCGGCGGTATGTGTATTTCTTTTTTCCGCATACCAGCTTGTGAATATTTACTTGGAATACAAAAAAGGAACAGACGAATATGACAAGATCAGGGAATATGTAAAAGAACCTGAGGGAAAAAAGGAAGAACCAAAGGACGAAACAGAGGATCAGGGAGAGAAAAAAGAGGAACTGATAGGTCCTCAGATTGACTTTGCGGGTCTCAAAGAGATCAACCCGGACGTTGTGGGATGGATCCAGATGGAAGCCCTTGACGTGAGCTATCCCATAGTAAAAGGAACGGACAATGACCATTACCTGCATTATACTTTTGAGGGACAGAAGAATGCTGCAGGCGCCATTTTTATGGAATATACCAACAACAGTAATTTTGAAGACTGCAATACCATCATTTATGGGCACAATATGAAAAACGGTTCTATGTTCGGAACGTTCAGGACACTCCACGAGCCGGAAAATCTGACCAGCCCTTATCTGTGGATCTGTCTGCCGGATAAGAGCTACCGCTACGAAATATTTACGGTGCACACAACATCTGCAACAGGTGACACATACACACTTTTCAGTGCCCCGGATGACCAGTTTACACAATATCTGAATAAAATGCGGGATGCCTCAGAGTTCCCGGTAGGCACAGCGCCCACCAAGGATGACAAGATCATAACACTTTCAACCTGTACAGGAAATGATGCAACCAGATTTGTGATACAGGCCAGGCGCCTGCCGGAGGTATATAAATAATGGAAGAAACGAAGCGGCTTCAGCAGATCATTTCAGAGAGCAGCAGCATAGTGTTTTTCGGAGGTGCAGGGGTTTCCACAGGGAGCGGGATTCCTGACTTCAGAAGTGTGGACGGTCTTTACCACCAGCAATGGGACTATCCGCCGGAGACTATTTTAAGCCATACCTTTTTTATGAGAAAACCGGAAGAGTTTTATCGCTTTTATAAAGCCAAGATGCTCTGTGATACCGCAAAACCTAACGCGGCGCATTTGAAACTTGCAGAGCTTGAAAAAGCGGGAAAGCTGAAGGCTGTCATCACCCAGAACATCGACAACCTTCATCAGATGGCAGGCAGCAAAAATGTGCTGGAGCTGCACGGAAGTGTGTACCGCAACTCCTGTATGAAATGCTGCACATCTTATGATTTTGCCTATATGAAGGCCGCAGAGGGTGTGCCAAAATGTGAAAAATGCGGCGGCATCATCAAACCGGATGTAGTCCTCTATGAGGAGAGTCTTGACAACGGGACAATTACCAGGGCTGTGCAGGCAATTGCCGAGGCTGAGGTATTGATCATCGGAGGGACTTCCCTGGCGGTCTATCCGGCAGCGTCCCTGATCGATTATTTCAGCGGTAAGCATCTGGTGGTCATCAACCGGGATGCCACACCCAGGGACCGTATGGCGGACCTTGTGATCAATGAGCCGATCGGGCAGGTATTCTCACAGATCCGCGTGGAATAAAACAGTAAGACAGACAGAAAGGAAACCGGAGATGGGATACAATTATGAAGTTGGAGACATTGTAAAATTAAAGAAGCAGCACCCCTGCGGCAGTCAGGAATGGGAAATCCTCCGGGTGGGCGCTGATTTTCGATTAAAATGCACAGGATGCGGACATCAGATCATGCTGGCGAGGAGAATCGTGGAGAAAAATACCAAAGATTTGAAAAAAAAGGCTTGAATATCCAGGAACGATATGTTAGAATTAATCCTCGTGATATATTATTTATCCTTGCTCTCTGCATATCAGAGGGCCAGAAGACCATAAGGAGGTAGAACAGCATGAACAAATATGAATTGGCATTAGTCGTTAATGCGAAGATTGAAGATGAAGCTCGTGCAGCAGTTGTGGAAAAAGCGAAAGGCTACATCACCCGTTACAACGGAGTAATTTCCGAAGTAGAAGAGTGGGGCAAAAAAAGATTAGCTTACGAAATCCAGAAAATGCGCGAAGGATACTACTACTTCATCCAGTTTGAATCTGATGCAGCTTGCCCTGCAGAAGTAGAACGCCACGTTCGCATCATGGACAATGTATTAAGATATTTAGTTGTTAGGAAAGACGCTTAATTCTTTCTGAAGGCACAAAACGCGGATCCATTGGAATTATGAAATTTTCTTACGGTCGGCGCAGAAAATGCGCAGACCTGTTGAATAGTTATAAGTGAGTTTCTAATTCCCGATACTATGTGCAAGGTAAGAAATGATGAGGTAGAGATATGAACAAAGTAATTTTAATGGGTCGTTTAACCAGAGATCCTGAGGTGAGATATTCCGCAGGAGAAAACTCTATGGCAATTGCCAGATATACAATAGCCGTTGACCGCCGTTTCAAGAGAGACGGGGAAGCTACAGCAGACTTTATCGGATGCGTTGCTTTTGGAAGACAGGCTGAATTTGCAGAAAAATATTTTCGTCAGGGTATCAAGATCGCTGTCAGCGGCAGGATCCAGACAGGCAGCTATGTGAACAAAGACGGCGTAAAAGTCTATACCACAGATGTTGTGGTTGAGGATCAGGAATTCGCCGAGAGCAAAGCAGTCAGCGACAGCCATGTGGGACAGGCTGGCGGACAGGGAATGCATGGCATGGGAATGCCTTCACCGACACCTGGTGCAGCATCCTCTGCAGATGGATTTATGAATATTCCGGACGGAATTGACGAAGAATTACCGTTCAACTGATAAGGAGCGGAATTTTATTAGGAGGTAAAAGATCATGGCTTACGAAAAAGGTAACAGACCGGATTCTCCGATGAAGAGAAGAGGCGGACGCAGAAGAAAAAAAGTTTGCGTATTCTGTGGAAAAGAAAATAACGAAATCAGCTACAAAGATGCAAATAAATTAAAAAGATATGTCTCTGAGAGAGGAAAAATCCTTCCGAGAAGAATCACAGGAAACTGTGCGAAACATCAGAGAGCTTTGACTGTAGAGATCAAAAGAGCAAGACATCTGGCAATCATGCCTTATGTTCAGGACTAATCTGCAGGCAGAACTATCGTATACCAAGCGCCGCTGCGTTATGCAGCGGCGTTATTTTGTTATCCGGGAAGCAGACTCTTTTGGGTTTCATCACTACCCAAAACGTGTTATAATGGGCACATCGGATGAGTTCGGTTATACCAAGGAAAGTGAGGCAGGTACATGAATTACAAAATTTTGATCGCCGAGGATGAACAGGACATTGCGGAGCTTTTAAGACTCTATCTTGAAAATGAGGGCTACCGTGTCTTTTGGGCGGGCAATGGAGTGGAGGCGCTGAAGATAATAGAGCGGGAAGATATCAGTCTGGCGGTTCTTGACATTATGATGCCCAGAATGGACGGATATGAACTTACCCGGCGCATTCGGGAGATCAGCAATATACCGATCCTGATCCTCTCCGCAAGGGATAAGAGCAATGATAAGATCCTGGGACTGAATCTGGGGGCAGACGATTACATGGCAAAGCCTTTTGACCCTCTGGAGATCGTGGCGAGAGTGAATTCCAATCTCAGGCGCTTTTATCAGCTAAATGCTGAGAAGCCGAAACAGGGGGAATCCTATATCCTGAAAGTGGGAGATCTGAGTCTGGATACCCAGACGCTTGTGCTGAAGAAAAAGGGCGAGGAGGTTCTTCTGACGCCTATGGAGTACAAAATTCTGGCACTTCTCATGAAAAAGCCGGGTATGATCTATACCAAGGTACAGATTTATGAGAGTACCAGCGGAGAATATTTTGAGAGCGATGACAACACGATCATGGTTCATATTTCTAATCTCAGGGATAAAATAGAAGACAACCCCAAAAATCCACGCTACATAAAAACCATAAGGGGAGTGGGCTATAAGATTGAAGACAGATAAAAGAAAAACAGGCAGCTTTCTGGCTCTCCTCATACAAAATTATGTGGGTTTTACACTGACCATACTCTGTATACTGGCATTGATATCTGCTGTTATCAACAAAGGATTTGAGAGACGGCTGGATGTGCCAAGCGTCAGCGCTCTGGAAGCGAATGAGGGTTTTTTGGAGGAGGGAAGCTATGACGAGTTTCCCTGCAAGAAAGTTCTGGGTCCGAAAGGAAAGTTTGTAATACTGGATGAAAATCAAAAGGCGGTATATAAAAGCAGTGACGAAATGGAGGACTCCTTTACCGACACAGAGCTGCACTGTATTCCGGAAATGACACTCTGGGAATACACAGAGACCACTACTTTTACCAACCAGGAGGGGAAGATGCAGATCCTGGTGAAACGCTACGGGCAGGCGCCGTCCCTGGGGAGTGAAACCTATGATGAGACGGAGAGTTTCATGATTTTAGATGAGGATTACAGAGTGCTCACAAATACCATGGATTTTCCCGCCGAGCGTCTTGGAGAGAAGGAGCTGAAGTATATGACAGATTCCGTCTCGAAGGAATACGGATACCAGAAACATGTATTTAAAGGGGAGGACGGCAGAAAATACACAGCAGTCTTCAAATATAAAAAGCTGGATGATCCCAGTTACCGTCACATAGTCTCTGCTCTGGAACGGCTCTGGCTGCTGACGATCCCGCTGTATGTCATTGTTGTGGCTCTCTTTGTGCTTAAGCTGAACCGAAAAGTAAAAGTTCCCCTGACCTCTTTAAGCCGTACTATCACCCAGTACCAGCAGGGAGAGAAGCCCAGCAATGAGTACAGAGGACCAAATGAGTTTGTGGAGATCGGTGACGATTTTGTCAGGCTTGCCGGCCGGCTCAACGAGAGCGAAGCGAGGCGCCTCAAGGCAGACAGGGACAAGCAGAAGATGCTGGCTGATATATCCCATGACTTAAAGACACCCATCACTGTGATCCAGGGATATGCAAAGGCAGTCTGTGACGGGGTGATACCTGAGGAGCGGCGGGAACAGTATCTCAAAACTATCTATCTGAAATCCTCTGCCCTCAATGAACTGATCAATACCTTTTATGAATACAGCAAGCTGGAGCATCCTGACTTTAGTCCCACGCTTAAAAGAGTGAATATCTGTGAATTTGCCAGGGAATATCTGGCATCTAAGTACAATGAGATCGCCCTGGCGGGGTTTGAGCTGGAAGTGGATATCCCCGAAAAACCTTTATACTGCAATATTGATGAACAGCAGTTTAGACGTGTTTTTGAAAATATAATTGCCAATGCCCTGAGACATAATCAGGAGGGAACCATGCTGTGCTTTTCTATAGTTGCCGAGGGGAACAGCGTTAAAATCACCATTGCAGACAACGGGAAAGGAATTCCGCCGGAGATCGCAGATGTCATCTTTGAGCCTTTCACTGTGGGAGATGAATCCCGCAACAGCAGGCAGGGAACCGGTCTGGGCCTTGCCATTGCCAAAAAGATCGTGGAATCCCACAAAGGGTACATCAGTCTTTCCAAACATCCGGAAAACGGGATGTCAACAGAATTTATTATATGGATGAAAATAGAGGAAACGCTGTCCGGATCGTGACAGCGTTTCCTCTATTGCAGAGATCAGCAGGCTTTTTTGATCCTGCATACAGGTCCGTCATTTTGCACGAAAATGCTAACTGCAATTTAAAGTTGTGCATCACCGCATTTGATGGTATAATATTAAAGTACATTTTCATCCGGCAAGGCATAATAGGAGACCGGACAAAGTAGAGAAATTGGCAGGTAAGAGGATATGAATGGGAAAATTAAGATTAAAGGTCAGTTGAAGCTGTACATGCAGTGGCCGGTGATTCTGGCAGTCCTTCTGATTCTCATGGATATTTGTGTGTTCCGTATCAACAGGCGTGCTGGTGCTGCTGCCAGCGGATTTTTGGCTGTTTATTTGCTGATAGTTATTTTCTTATACCATCACAGCCGTGCCATCATCATGAATGAGCTGATTTCTTTTGCTACCCAGTACGGGCAGGTGCAGAGAAGCCTGCTGAAGGAATTTATCGTTCCTTATGCACTGCTGGACAGCAAAGGAAAGCTGATGTGGATGAATGATGCATTTTCCGCCTTGTGTGAAAAGCCGCGGAAATATAGAAAATCAATAACCACCCTGTTTCCTGAGATCACAGTGGATACACTGCCTAAGGAGGACGCGTCTGAGGTGGTATTCCAGTTTGGCGAGAAGGATTATCGTGCATCTATGCGCAGGATTTCCATCCAGAAATTACTGGAGGATTCAGGTCTGGTGGAGGCGGAGGACGAGAATTTCCTCACAGCACTGTATCTCTTTGATGAGACAGAGATCAACCGTTACATTCGCAGGACAGAGGACGAGAAGCTGGTTACCGGACTTTTGTATCTGGACAATTATGACGAGGCACTCAACAGTGTGGAAGAAGTGCGCCGTTCCCTTTTGGTTGCTCTCATAGAGAGAAAGCTGAACAAGTATTTCAGTGAAGTAGACTGTCTTGTAAAGAAGCTGGAAAAGGATAAGTTTATCCTTGTTATGCGCCAACGCTCTCTGGAGGAGCTGAAGAAAAAGCGCTTTAATATTCTGGAAGACGTTAAGACCGTCAACATTGGAAATGACATGGCAGTGACCATCAGTATCGGTATCGGTATCAATGCGCCCAGTTATGCCCAGAATTATGAATATTCCAGGATCGCGATCGACCTTGCTCTTGGCCGCGGTGGTGACCAGGTGGTGATCAAGGACAAAGAGAGCATGACATATTTTGGCGGGAAGTCCCAGCAGATGGGCAAGAATACCCGCGTAAAGGCACGTGTAAAGGCACATGCACTGAAAGAATTTATGGTTGCCAAGGATAAAGTGGTGGTCATGGGACACAAGATTTCAGATGTGGATTCCATCGGTGCCGGAATCGGTATCTACAGGGCAGCAAAATCCTTGAATAAAAAGGCGCATATTGTTGTAAATAATCCCACTATGTCTGTACGTCCGATCATTGAGAATTTTATCAACAATCCGGATTATGATGAACACATGTTTGTGGACAGCGCAGAGGCAAAGGATATTGTGGACAACAATACCGTTGTGGTTGTAGTGGATACCAACAAGCCCAGCTATACAGAATGTGAGGAGCTTCTTTCAAAGACAAAGACGATCGTGGTGCTGGATCATCACCGTCAGGGCGCGGAGGTGATCTCCAATGCGGTTCTTTCTTATATAGAACCCTTTGCGTCTTCAGCCTGTGAGATGGTTGCGGAGATACTGCAGTATTTCTCTGATGATATCAGGATATATAACATAGAGGCGGATGCTCTTTATTCCGGCATCATTATTGATACCAATAATTTCACGGCCAAGACAGGCGTGAGAACATTTGAAGCTGCTGCGTTTCTGCGCCGGTGCGGTGCGGATGTGACGCGCGTGCGCAAAATGTTCAGGGATGATGTGGGTTCCTACAGGGCGAAGGCTGAGGCAATCCGCCATGTGGAGACTTACCGGAACTATTTTGCCATTGCGGTCTGCCCGAGCCAGGGCGTGGACAGCCCTACCATCGTGGCGTCTCAGGCAGCCAATGAGCTTTTGAATATCAGCAGTGTGCGGGCATCTTTTGTGCTCACAGACTATAATCACACGATCTATATCAGCGCCCGGGCCATTGATGAGGTGAATGTACAGCTTATCATGGAACGCATGGGCGGCGGCGGCCACATCAATATGGCCGGAGCACAGCTTAAAGATGAAGAGATGGAAATCGCTGTCATCAAACTGAAAGAGACCATTGACCAGATGGTTAAGGAAGGAGACATAGAGATATGAAAGTAATTTTAGTAGAAGATGTAAAATCCCTGGGAAAAAAGGGTGACATTGTAAATGTAAGTGATGGATATGCCAGAAATATGCTGTTTCCCAAAAAGTTGGGACTGGAGGCCACTTCCAAAAATATCAACGATCTGAAGCTCCAGAGAGCACATGAGGATAAGGTGGCAAAGGAGCAGTTTGACGCGGCACAGGCTTTCAAGGCGGAGCTGGAGACAAAAGAAGTGACAGTATCTATCAAAGTCGGTGAAAACGGCCGTACCTTCGGTTCCATTTCTTCAAAAGAGCTGGCAGAGGCAGCGAAGGAACAGCTGGGATATGACATTGACAAGAAGAAAATGCAGCTTTCCTCCCCTATCAAAGAACTGGGAACCACAAAAGTGCCCATTCGACTGCATCCGAAAGTGACAGCAGAGCTGAAAGTTATTGTGAAGGAGGCATAAGCCTTCTGAGGGAAAGGAGCCATAGCTGTCATGGAAGAAGCACTCATAAAGAGAATCCTGCCCCACAGCATTGAGGCGGAGCAGTCGGTTATCGGTTCCATGATAATGAACAGAGATGCCATAGTAACCGCATCGGAGATCATTACAGGAGATGATTTTTACCAACAGCAGTACGGCATTGTCTTTGAGGCCATGGTGGAACTCTACAACGAGAACAAACCTGTGGATCTGGTGACACTGCAGAATAGGCTGAAAGAACTGGATGTACCGCCTGAGATTTCCAGTATGGAATTTGTGGGAGAATTGGTGGCAGCAGTGCCGACCTCTGTGAATGTAAAGTATTATGCGGAGATCGTGTCTGAAAAGGCAATGCTGCGAAAGCTGATCAAGACCACAGAGGAGATTGCCAACACTTGTTATCTGGGCAATGAGCGGACACAGGAAATTCTTGAGATCACAGAAAAAAAGATTTTTGATCTGGTTCAGAGAAAGAGCAGTGATGAATTTGTTCCTATAAAGGATGTGGTCCTCAATGCGATCGAGAAGATTGAGAAGGCATCCAGGACTAAGGGGAGTGTTACGGGTATCCCCACAGGATTTATTGATCTGGATTACAAGATGTCCGGTTTCCAGCCGTCGGATCTGATCCTGGTAGCTGCCAGGCCGTCTATGGGAAAAACGGCATTTGTACTGAATATTGCTCAGTATATGGCGTTTAAGAGCGGTGTTACCACCGCTATATTCAGTTTGGAGATGTCAAAGGAACAGTTGGTAAACCGTCTGTTGTCTCTTGAGTCAAAAGTGGATTCTCAGAGTATCCGTACAGGTAATCTGGAAGATGAGGACTGGGCAAAGTTGATCGAGGGTGCCAATATTATTGGATCCTCCAATATGATCATTGACGATACACCGGGTATTTCCATTTCGGAACTGAGGTCAAAGTGCAGGAAGTATAAACTGGAGCAGAATCTGGGAGTTATCTTTATCGACTACCTGCAGTTGATGTCAGGAAGCGGCAGAAGTGAATCACGTCAGCAGGAGATTTCCGATATATCCAGGTCGCTGAAAGCCCTAGCAAGGGAGTTGAGCGTGCCGGTGGTGGCACTGTCTCAGTTGAGCCGTGCTGTGGAACAGAGACCGGATCACAGGCCCATGCTTTCTGACCTTCGAGAGTCAGGGGCTATTGAGCAGGATGCCGACGTTGTTATGTTTATCTATAGAGATGATTATTATAATAAGGACTCTGAGAATAAGAATATTGCGGAGATCATTATTGCGAAACAGAGGAATGGTCCGATTGGGACGGTGAATCTGGTTTGGCTGCCTAATTATACGAAGTTTGTGAATATGAAGAAATAGAAATAAAGAAATAAAGGTTCTGTGGCTGGTGGCTGCGGGGCCTTTTTTGGTGGGGAGGGGACGGGAAATGACAAGAGGGCCGGGAGGTGCGGACACGGAGTCAGGGGGTGCGAAGCGTTCCGCTGCCCCGGAGCTAACCTGCTCCCAATCACTAAATTCATCGGCATGGGCCTCTTCATTAAGTGTTTGGGGCAGGTGGATCTCCGTGACGCTCCACTGAGACATCGCACCCCCTGACTCCGTGTCCGCACCTCCCGGCCCTCTTATCATTTCCCTGGGGTTGGTTTGACCGCAGGGATGTGGAGAACGGGAATGAACGAGAGATAGAATGATTGTGATGATGGAGATAGAATGGTAGTGATAATAGAGAAGGAACGGAAACGATGATAGAGATAGAATAGGAATGACGATAGGAGATAGAACGGTAGTGAGAAGAGATATAGAATGGAAGCGATGCTATAGATAGAGCGGAAGCGATGATGGAGAAAATGATAATTGGTGTGTAGAAAAAGGGGAAAATTATTTGAAGTGATTGACAGATGGGAGAGAAAGTGATATATTTGTCTTATTAAGAGATAAATATATCACTTTTAGGAGGATGGGGTATGAAGAAAAATTGGAAAGGGATTTTATTGATTGGGGTTGTTTTGGCAGAGGTTTTGGCTGTGGGGTTTGATATGGTTTTTAATGAGGGCAGGATCGTACAGCCGGTGGATTTGGATACGTATGTGTTTAGGGGGACGGATCTGCCTTTGATCGCGGCAACAGCAGCACTTGTCTGTTATGTTTTGTTTCTGATGATCCGAAGCCTGGTGATAAATTTCAGGAATGGAGGGACAGCGGAAAAAGGGGTGACCAGGAAATTAAGCCCTAAATTCGGATGGTTGGGGTTTTTTGGATTTTTTGGGTTTCTTGGTATTCCGTCTTATATTATACAGGGGCAGGTTTGGCCGTTTTTCTTCTTTGTGTTTTTTGGATTTTTTGGGTTTTTCTACGAGGCAAAGATGAGCTGTACTTTGATGGACGAAAGATTTAAGGAGGAACAGTCCAGGGCACAATTGGTTTCTTATAAAACAGGATTTGGACTTCTTTGGGCAGTCGCATGGTTTGTGGGATTAACAGGGGGACGTATGGGTATTGATCATGTGGCTCTTATTTTCTCTGTTGCATCCTCTCTGATCATTGGCTTGGTCCTCTTTCTGAACAGCTATCTTTTGTATAAATATGATACGGAGGAAGCAGAGTGAGATGGGGATAGAAGGTTTTACATGTAATCTGAAACAATACCGTCAGCAAAAAGATATGACTCAGGAACAACTGGCCAATGCTGTAGGCGTCCGCCGCGAAACCATTATGCGTCTGGAAAAAGCCCAGTATAACCCTTCTCTAAAACTGGCGATTGATATCTCAAGAGCCGTGGGGGCTCCTATAGAGGAAATTTTTATTTTTGATGAATAGGCAAAATGCAGTCATTACTTTCCGAATGGCTGCATTTTTATTATACTTTCTGCCCTATACCGAACCTACCTCTCTGCGAGGAGGATCGAAAACGCATCCATCCTGTCCTGGTACCGGATAGATGGCCGGGAGACGGACCGGAAGAATCTCTGCTATTTCTTACGCTTTCTTGAACACTCTAAAAAGACTGTCTTACAATGGATTCTTTTCTAAATGGTTTTCACTTATATAAGCTAAGAAGATCATTTACAAATATTTCATCATTTGTAAGTTGAATTTTATTACTGATTAAAAATCCATCCAAGGATTGGATCGTTTTGTCAATCATAGAAATTTTCCATCTTTTGCTTAAATCTTTTTTTAAACTAATGTAAATTTCATTTTTTAATGGCTCATATACTATGGAACTTAGAGTGTTTTCCTGACTGGTTTTGCTTAAAATTTCAAAGGCTTCATTTATTCCAAAGCTGTCAATATGATCAGAAATATATTCATAAGCACAAATATACCTGTCAGCACCTATACCATGTACTTTATTATAATTTACATCCTCAAAATTTCCATTTGGAAAATTAGTCATGATTATAAAGTCATTATGGATAGGACTTATTATATTTCTGTCATTTCCTTCTTCCAGAATAAATGCATCGCCGCTTTTATCGGCAATCATAGTATGCAGCCCCAAATCCGGAAATAATGGATTTCTAGGATACGAGATCACTTTTTTATCAGGAAGTTCAAAAAATTCAGAGGATTTTCCTGTTTTCCTTAAAGCCTCATCAAAAAGTTCAAAAGCAAACCAATCATTTTCGTCACAACTTGATTTAAAACCTGGACCATATTCCACTGCCTGAGTACAGACAAAAAGTCCCTCGCTATTAAAACCAGCGATATCCCTGTATCTGTTATCTAATAAAGCTGAAAAATAAAATAAATTCTTATCATTATAGCTTGTGACTTTCAATCTTAAGTCAACATCATCAGTATCGAAATTCATACCATAAATAGCATTTTCCTGATGATATACTGCAAAACTTGTACACATTTTGAAGCCTCCTTTTAATATATAATATGTTTAGAGTATTTAAAGAATCTTTAGGTATTTTATCATTGGCCTCACCACTTTTGTACACTTCTGTTCATATGATAACACAAGCATCCCGATGGTTCAATCTACAACATTTTTCGGAATCAAAAATGCGTCATATAAGTTTATACTTTACACAGCATTTTCTTATTCATTTTGTCTCAATAACCAGATGACAGCTTAGCTATTTCCCATGGTTCTGCTCTGGGAAAAATTCCTGTCGGATACCGGCTCATTATTGGCACTTTCCTCACGGAACCAAACATTTTTATTTCTGAATCTCTCCATGAATATTTCCTGTGTTATTATAATTGTTACTTTTCTTCGGTACTATGGGACAACTTAATTATAAATCAACCCTGTATTTCCATTGAGGAACGCGTAGGTTACGAGTCCTTGTCACCTATATTTTTTGAGTTTAAAGTAAAGAACTCTTTACATTTTTGTGGAATAGGTTATAATAGAAATGTAAAGAACTTTTGACATTTTAAAGGAGGTATACGTCATGAAAAAAATGGATGAGATGGACAGGAACATCAGGCTTCGTTCTGAAGAATTAGGGTTTAAAGCAGCGGTTCTAATTCTGGCAGTCTGGGTATTGATTGAAAGCTGGCGCAATTTTTCAGGTGATGGTATATCGAATCAGATTCCCATGCTGGTGCTGGCAGCAGTTTTATGCGTTCAGGGATTTTCTGAGATGCTGATGAAAAGAAAAATGATTTCTGGCGATGAAGAGTACAGAGAACCAAACAAATTTTTATGGAGCATAATCTTTGTCATTGCCATAATAGCCATTATAATAACCATTGGTTTCTATCTATTGTAATTCAGCATAAAAGCAGGAGTCCAAATGAAAAACAACATCAAACAACTCAGAAAACAAGCCGGTTTCCGCCAGGAAGACATGGCCAATCAACTGGGCGTCACCCGCCAGACCATCATAGCCATAGAAAACGACAAATACAACCCCACCCTGGAACTGGCCATGAAAATAGCCCGCCTTCTAAACAAAAATGTAGAGGATATCTTCTTTCTGGACTAAAGATATCCCCTACAAAAACAATCCATTCAGCCACTGACTCAAGCCTCGGCAAAAAATAATTTTTTGTGAAAACCAAGTTCAATGAATATTATTTTCAACAAGCTGTAATTTCGGCAACCAGTGATTTTAGGGAAAGGCAAGTTCAGTGAACATCACATCCAACAAACCGTAATTTCGGCAACCGGTGATTTCAGCGAAAGGTAAGTTCAGTGAACATCACATCCAACAAACCGTAATTTCGGCAACCGGTGATTTCAGCGAAAAGTAAATTCAGTAAACATCATTTCCAAGAAATTGTAAGTTTGGCAACCAGTGATTTCAGCGAAAACCAGGGGAAGAGGGGCGTGTGGGAAACGTGGGAGCGATGTCTTAGTGGAGCGTTCGGGAGATCCACCTGCCCCAGACACTTAATGAAGAGGCCAATGCCGATGAATTTAGTGACTGGGAGCAGGTTAGCTCCCGGACAGCGGAACGCTTCGCTCCCACGTTTCCCACACGCCCCTTTTCCCCGTCCGCCTTCACATCCTCGTCCACCTTCCCCAAAACATCATATCCTCTTCCCCAACATCTCCGGATTAGAAGCATGCCCCAACGCCTCATGCCTGGTAATCCGTCCCTCCTTTACCAACCGCTGCAGACTCGCATCCATGGAAACCATATCTCCCCCGGCTGAAGAATATATAAGCCCGTCGATCTGATGTACCTTATTCTCACGGATCATATTTTTGATCGCCGGTGTTGTCTTCATGATCTCAAATGCAGGGATCAGCGACTCATTCACATCAGGCACCAGTTGCTGTGACACCACGGCCCGCAGCACGGAGGAGAGCTGTACTGCAATCTGCCGCTGCTGATTCGGGGGGAAGACATCAATGATACGGTCTATGGTGTTGGCTGCTCCCAAGGTATGCAGGGTTGACAGTACCAGGTGGCCTGTCTCGGCGGCTGTCATAGCCACTGCCATAGTTTCATAGTCCCTCATTTCCCCTAAAAGGATCACATCAGGACTCTGCCTCAGAGATGCTCTCAGAGCCATAATATAACTTTCCGTATCTGTGTTGATCTCACGCTGGCTCACAATACTTTTCTTATGGCTGTGCAGAAATTCCAGAGGATCTTCCAGTGTGATAATATGCTTTTCCTGTGTCTTGTTTATGGCATCAATGATACATGCCAGCGTGGTGGATTTCCCGCTTCCCGCGGGACCTGTCACAAGTACAAGCCCTTTGTTAAAATTCCCAAGGTCAATAATAGAATCCGAAATCCCCAAATCTGCAGGATTGGGAAGCTGGAAGGTGATGACGCGGATAACTGCAGCCATGGAACCACGCTGTTTATAGGTGCTCACCCGGTAACGGGAAAGTCCCCTTACGGCAAAGGAAAAGTCGTCATCTCCTGTCGCCAGAAAATGGGAGATGTCCCTGCTGCCCGCCAACTGGTAGATTTCACGTATCATGGATTCTGACTGTGCGGGCATGATCTTATCTTCTCCCATAGTGACAAGGGAGCCGTTTTTTTTGTACGAGAGGGGCAGACCTGCAACGATAAATAGGTCTGACGCACCAATGTTGGTAGTTTCTGTTAAAAATTTAAGTGCATCCATTGCTGTTTCCTTTCCTGAGTTATGTGTCGCTTCCGTACACAGGCAGGGTTTCTTCCTGCTGCCATGTCTCTGTATTTATGATTTTCCAACTCTTTATCTGATAATAGCTGTCCCCCTCCTTTGGTTCTTTGGGGAGAAGAAGAGCTGCATACAATTCTTGTTTTGTCCCTGCGGGAACATGAAATTCCAGTTCCTGTTCTGAAGTAAATGTGACGGCCTCTGTATCTTCCAGGGCAGATTTTACATGCTGCAGGTATTCCTCTGTGTTCCCATAGAGTATATACTGCTCCTCCAGACACTGGTCAATGGTGAGGAGGATCTCGTTTGCTTTATTTTCCGCCTGATAATAATCCTGAATGTGCTCTGCGTTTTTTTGACTCAGGCGGTAATCTGAGCGGGCGCTGACAAGAGAGAGT
Organism: Blautia coccoides; assembly: GCF_034355335.1. Classification (NCBI taxonomy): domain Bacteria; kingdom Bacillati; phylum Bacillota; class Clostridia; order Lachnospirales; family Lachnospiraceae; genus Blautia; species Blautia producta. Next base: position 4,574,975 of record NZ_CP136422.1, on the reverse strand, counting down.
ACAGCAAAGGTGATCATGCACAGCAGGACAAAGATCAGCAGGATAGAGGATGTGCCCACACCAAGGATTGGTTTTCTGCTTTTTTCCATTACGCAGGCTCCTTTCATTGAGATGCCCCTGCTTTGCGGGCTATGGGGATTTTTGTGGTGAGACTATAGAGAACATCACCGTCAAGACCGGTAAATTCTATTTGGGCTGTTCTGTTGTATTGGGAGGCGGTCTGCTCTATACATAGATAGTAGGCGGCATCCTTTTCGCTGCAGACTTCCCCGTTTTTATCATAGCAAAGGCGGATGATACCATCCTTTTCCACTGCCTCGGGGAGAAGTGCTTTCACTGCTTCATAGGAGCCGTCTGTATGGGCCAGTACCTCGGCGGCGCTGGAGGCATAGTTGGAGCCTAGAGTCAGTTCTCTTGCGGACTGGCTCATGAAATGCGCCTTTACAAAAACCTGGATACATACAGCACTGGCCAGGGAAAAGAATAAGATTGCAAGTATCAGTTCGATCAAAAACAGACTGGACCGTGTATTTTGCCGTTCTCTCACTGGGATCTCCTTTCTGACAGATCATTCACTTTGTACATGGATCAGCAGGGACAGGGAATGTTTTTGTCTGTCCGTGGCTGTGAATCGGAAGAAGCCCCGGGATACTTCCTGGATCGTAAAATCTGTCACTTCCAATATGGATTCACCCTGGGATTTTTTCGGCTCCTTATCTTTTTGGATGAAAAGTTCTTTTAAATATCCCTCATCTTCATAAATATAAGTGGCATATTCCTTATCCTCTATAGTTTCCAACAGGATCAGCGCATCCCTGTCCTGGATCTTTCCAAGGGAAATACTGCCCGACTCATTGTGCTGGCGCACTTTTTCCGCCACATAGGAGAGGGAGGTACGGGTGGTATAATTGGCGTCCATATCGGCCGCTGTGGATTGGTATACATGGGCACCTATGAGCACCACGGCCAAGGCTGAAGCGGCAAATACACAGAGAAGTCCTAGGGTAAAAAGCACATCTATAAAATGATTCTGACGCTGTCTGGGATTCATGGCACCACCTCCCCGTCATTCAGCGGTATGACATCAATGTCAGGCATCAGATTGGAACCAATCACTTCATATGTAACCAGGTATTTATCGTGGTCATAGGTGATGCCGTAATGGTCTTCCAGGTATGTGAGGCTTTCCGGATAACTTCCCTCAACGGCGTAGCAGTGCACAGCACTCCTGATCACAGCCTGTTTTAGGCTTCGCTCCTCTTCCTTCTGTGTGGTGGAGGAGACGGAGGACATGCCATAGAAGAGAAAGCACATCAGGCATAGGAATACAAGGGCGGGCAGAAGCAGTCTGTGAAAAGAATGATTCTTTTCCGTTTGAAATCGGTTCATATGACAGCCCCCTTTATCCGATGCTGGACATGATTCCCATAAGAGGAAGCATGACGGACAAAAGGATCATGCCCACGACTACAGACAGGACAGCGACCAGTGTTGGCTCCAGCTTGGATACGAGTCCGGTTATCTGCTCGTTGACCTCCTCATCATACTGGGCAGCGATCTGCCGCATCACATCGTCCATGGCACCTGTGTGAAATCCGATATGGACCATTCGCGCATACAGCCCGGAGAAAATCCCGGCTTTTGAAAGTGCGTCTGAAAATCCTGCGCCCTCAGAGATCAGGTTTCTGGCGGTTTGGATCTTTTCCTGCATGGCAGGATGGTCCGTCAGGCGGGAAACCATTTCAAGACTCTGGTCTGTATCCAGGCCGCTGCTCAGGGCCAGGGACATACCGCTGGCAAAACGCGCGGCCGCCAGCTTTTCTGAGAGGCCTTTTGTCAGGAAAAAGCGTCCGGAAAAGTTCCTGAGGGATTCCCTTCCCCTGTTGGTACAGGAAAAGTAGAAAAACAGGGCGATAACTACAGCAGCGATCACAATAAACACCAGAGCGTACCGGTTCAGGACCTGTCCAAACCCCATGATGCTTTTGGAGATACCAGTGAGACCGGTTCCAAGCTGTTCAAATACCTGTTCAAAAATGGGCATGACCTTTGTGATCAGCACCAGCACAACTGCCAGCATCATGACAATCATGACAAGAGGATAGGTGACAGCGCTTTTGATATTTTTAGAAATAGCATCCTCCCTCTCATAATGCTCTGCCAGGGATGCCATGACATCATCCAGCCGTCCGGCCTGTTCTCCGATCTCCACCATATTGCACAGGTATTTTGGAAAAACCTGTGCCTTTTCCAGGGAGGACCAAAGACAGCCGGTCTGTTCTATGTGCTCCAGGACTGTTCTGAGTATCTGCTGCCCTTCCTCCTGGGGAGCATCCTCCAGCATAATGGAAAGCCCCTCCGTGGAGGAGATACCGGAGCGGAGAATGAGTGCCATCTGGCGGCAGAAGGTTGAGAGTTCATTGTTGGATAAAGCTTTCATGCGGCTCCTTTCTAACGGGTATACCGTACGGTATAATTGTTTCCGTCACCAATATATTTTAATATCTTTTTGCTGTTCTTATTGCTGGAGGCAAAGGTGGGATCCATACGCTTCCAGCTCTTGCCGTCAAATTCAATGATATTGTCGATCCATCCCACATCTTTGATATACACGCTGATCCATGCGTGGTATACTTTTCCGGAATATCCAATTTCCAGTTTTGTGGGGATATCCTGGGAGCGAAGCATGGCGGTCATCAGGGAGGCATAGTCAAAGCAGATGCCTTCACAGGAGGAAAGGGTCTCATCCAGATCCGGCAGATAACCGGTGGGAACTGTTTTGGCTTTCTCCTCATCATAGGAGATGGTCTCTGTGACATAGTAATAGATATCAGCCACAGCGTCCAGATCCGAGGTGGCTGTCTTTACCTGTTCCTGGGCTGTTTTTACAGCTTTACTCTCAGGGGTGAAATCTACGTATTGATTTGGATACAGATAGGGAATAAAGTCGCTCTCCAGCTTAACGTCAATGGTTTCACTGTAGAGAGCGGCATATTTGTCACCTGTTATATTTTCATATGTGCTTATGGTGTATGAGCCGTCCCCGGAAGTGAGGGGCATGGTCACATAGGGACCGGAGGTGATGAAATATTTGTAATTAATGCCGTCAGGGCCGTCAATCTGAATATTGGCCTTGGCCGCATCTCCTGTATACTGTGCCATAATATAGCCCTGGTCTGTGTGGGAGACGTCGATGACCAGGGGCTCTGCCCCCAGTACGGCGGTTCCTGAGGCCTCGGGCATATGGACCTTTGGCGTGTTGGGGCGTACCGTTTCTTTTTTTTCTGCTTGGGAAGTGCTGGATTTTTTTGTGGAGCCGGACGATGCGCTGGCGGAAGAACAGGAGGCCAGAATCAGTGCGGGACACAGAACAGCTAAAATGCCGCATAGCAGATGGAACATACGGTTGTGAGTCATACTGGACCCTCCTCGTGTCTGCTGCTTCTTACGTTCTGAATTATTGTTTTTATCATATCATTATTTTCTTCATAAAGCAATAAGGGGAAAACTTATGGAATTTGATATTGTAATATGTCAACAAATTCGATAAAATAGAAATAGTTATGCATACCGGGAACCTTTTAGCCTATTGCTGAGAGGAGATATGCTGTAATGAATAAAAAATTGTGTTTTGGACTGCTTCTGCTGTCCGCTCTGACTGTGGTGTCCTGCCAAAAACAGGAGGAAACCTTCCTGCTGTCCGGGGAAAAGACAGAAAAGCAGGAACATACAGAGGATACCGCCAGGTTTGAAGAAAAAGAGGATTCCAAAAAGGAAGATTCTGAAAAGGAACCGGACATTTCTGTGGAGAAGGCGGATGCGCAGCAAATCTGTGTATTTCTGTGCGGTGCTGTAAACCGGCCGGGTGTATATTATTTGAAGGAAGGCGCGCGGCTTTATGAAGGGATTGCGGCTGCGGGAGGCTTTTCCCAGGATGCAGATGAGAACTGGTGGAACCAGGCGGCTGTTATGGCTGACGGAAGCCGGATCCAGATTTACACCAGGGAAGAGACAGAGGCGTTTCGGGAATCCGGGCAGGGACCGGGAAGCGATGCAGGAGCTGCAGCTTCCATAGGAGAAAGCGGCGCGGTGCCGGAAGCGGCTCAATCCGCAGAGAGCCAGGGCCTGGTAAATATCAATACAGCAGGCCAGGAGGAACTGCAGACAGTTCCCGGTATCGGAGAGGTAAAAGCAAAAGCGATCCTCGCCTATCGGGAGGAACACGGGGAGTTTTCATCTGTGGAAGAGATTCAGCAGGTGCCCGGCATCAAAGGTAAGACATACGAGAAAATAAAAAACTATATTTCTGATTGAGATATAGTCCTGTATAACGGGTAAACTTAAGGATGAGGAGATAATTAAATGAGTAAAAGAGTTTTGGTTGTTGATGATGAGAAGTTGATCGTAAAGGGAATCCGTTTCAGTCTGGAGCAGGATAATATGGAAGTGGACTGTGCATATGACGGGGAGGAAGCGCTGGAGAAGGCCAGGGAGAACAGCTATGACATGATCCTGCTGGATATTATGCTTCCCAAGATGACAGGTCTTGAAGTGTGCCAGCAGATCCGTGAATTTTCCCAGGTTCCCATCATTATGCTGACTGCCAAGGGTGAAGACATGGATAAGATCCTGGGGCTGGAATACGGTGCAGATGACTATATCACCAAGCCTTTCAATATACTGGAGGTGAAGGCCCGCATCAAGGCCATCATGCGCCGGACCAAGAAAGATGAGAAACAGGCAGAGCGCTCCGGTTCCATCACAGTGGGAGATCTGCGTCTGGACTGCGAGAGCCGCCGGGTATTTATAAGTGACAGAGAAGTGAATCTGACTGCAAAAGAGTTTGACGTGCTGGAACTTCTGGTGAAGAACCCGAACAAGGTCTACAGCAGGGAGAATCTGCTGAATTTGGTATGGGGATATGAGTATCCGGGAGATGTGCGTACCGTTGATGTGCACATCCGTCGTCTGAGAGAGAAAATAGAAGAGACTCCAAGTGAACCAAAGTATGTACATACCAAATGGGGTGTGGGATATTATTTTCAGGTATAAGGAAAAAGGGAGTCTGTGAAGTTGTTTGGAAAAAAAATAAAACATACATTTTTTAAGAGTCTGCGTTTTCGGATCCTGCTGATCCTCATTGTCATCGGCATTGTTCCCAGCATTATCGTGGAAAATGTCATTGTGAACAGTTATGAGAACCGGGCTGTGGATATCAGGACTGTCAATGTGAAAAACCAGTGTGACATTCTTGGCAACCAGCTTATGAAAGAGGATTATCTGAACCATCCGGAATCTGAGGTCATCAATAACGAGCTTTCCATGCTTTCTGCAATTTATAATGGAAGGATCCTGATCATCAATGAGGATTTCAGGGTCATCAAGGATACGTTTGATATTGATGTGGGAAGATATGTGCTCTCCGAGGAGGTTATCCGCTGTTTTGAAGGGGAGAAGAACACGCCCCACTACGATAAGAAGAACTCTTATATAGAGCTGACAAGCCCTCTGACCGTTCCGGGAAAGAAAAAGGTCAAGGGTGTTATGCTCATCAGTATTTCCACCAGTGAGATCGCGGACAGTATTGATATGTTGGAACAGAGAGGAAATCTTCTTCTCATAGCGATCTGTCTGCTTGTGGTGGTATTCGGCTATTTTCTGGCCGGTATTTTAGTGAAACCGTTTTCCAGGGTCACCAAGTCCATTGAGGATCTGACTGACGGGTATCTGGATGAGGAGATATCAGTTCCCGATTACACAGAGACGGAGCTTATCACCAATGCCTTTAATAAAATGCTGAGCCGTATGAAAGTCCTGGATGAATCCAGGCAGGAGTTTGTATCCAACGTGTCCCATGAGCTGAAGACGCCCATGACATCCATGAAGGTTCTGGCAGATTCCCTGGTGGGCCAGGAGAACGTGCCTGTTGAATTGTATCAGGAGTTTATGCAGGATATCGCTGTGGAGATAGACCGGGAGAACAAGATCATTACGGATCTCCTCTCCCTGGTGAAGATGGATAAAAAGGCATCGGATCTGAATATTACAGAGGTCAACATCAATCATCTTTTGGAGAATATCCTGAAGCGGTTAAAGCCCATCGCAGAGGCAAAGCAGGTGGAACTTATCCTGGAGAGCTACCGGCCCGTAGTGGCGGAGGTGGACGAGGTAAAACTGAGCCTGGCACTGTCCAACTTGGTGGAAAACGGAATCAAATACAACACAGAGGACGGATGGGTGCGTGTGACTCTGAATGCGGACCACAAATATTTTTATGTCTCTGTTGCTGACTCAGGGATCGGAATTCCGGAGGAGAGTATTGACAGGATCTTCGAGAGATTTTATCGGGTGGACAAATCCCATTCCAGAGAGATCGGCGGTACCGGTCTGGGTCTTGCCATCACCAGGAATGCCATTGTCATGCACAGGGGCGCCATAAAAGTAAAAAGTGAAGAACATAAAGGAACCACCTTCTCTGTGAGAATTCCTTTGACTTATATCGCTTAAAAGGAGGTGGCAGTGTTGAAGAAAATAGGACTTATGGGAATTCTCCTGCTGGTAGTGTGCGCTCTTGCAGGCTGTGGGAAGCAGGAGGAACAGGACAATACAGAGAAAGCAGAATACAGAATGTATTATCTCTCTCCCACAGAGGAAGCTCTGGTGGAAGATGATTACGTACCCGAAGAACGTGTAACTGCCAGTATGGTAAGCGAGATGGCAAAAAAACTGACAGAGCCTGTGGACAGTGACGATTATGTGAAACTGCTTCCCGATGATGTGAAGATCCTGGAATATGAGTTTGACGGACGTGGTGTTGTGCTGAACTTTAACGACGCCTACGCTAAAATGAAAAATACAAGAGAGATCCTTGTCCGGGCAGGGATCGTAAAATCTTTTACCCAGATCCCGGGAGTTATCAATGTTACCTTCCTGATGGGCGGAGAGCCGCTTACGGATTCAAACGGCAATCCATACGGTACGATGGACAAAGAGACTTTTGTGGAAAATGAGGGTGAGAACCCCAATTCCTATGTCTATGCGGATGTGAACCTGTATTTTGCCAACGAGGCAGGGGATAAACTGGTAAAGGTGACCAACGGCGGGGGATACTACAGTATCAATGTACCTCTTGAGAAAAAGATCGTGGAGCTGCTGATAAAAGGTCCGCCCGGTGATTCTGATGCCAAGCCGACCATAGCAAAGGACACCAAGATCTTAGGCGTGTCCATTGTGGAAGGTGTATGCTATGTGAATCTGGACAAGACATTTATGAACCAGAGTATGAATGTGCAGCAGGAACTGCCTGTTTATTCCATTGTCAATTCCCTGATGGATGCATGTAAGATCCATGGCGTGCAGATATCTGTGGAGGGTGAGACGAAAGTGACCTTCCGGGAGAGCATGAGTCTGGATAAGCTTTATAAGGCGGATTACAGCTTAGTGGAGGATGCGTCAGATGAGTAAACGGCCCTTATGTGCCTTTGCCCTGTTGTTTATGGCGGTTATCTGGTGTCTGAACCTGGCGGGAGTTTCCTTTTTGGGAAATGCTCCCCCGGTTCTGCCGGAGGGCTGCAGCCCTGACGGAGCCGTTCTTGAAGGCAGGGTTTATGAGACAAAAAGTAATTCTTTTTATACAAATCTATATATCAGACAAGTAAAAATTCTTAGTTATCCTAAAAAATATTCCATAGAGCAGGTAAAAGTAAATATTAAAAATGATCTGGCAGAGGCCGCAGTCAGTCCGGGCATGAAAGTGCGTCTTACAGGCAGTCTGCAGCAGATACCACTGCCGTCTGATCCGGGTCAGTTCAATGAGCGCAGTTATTATTACGCCAGGAAGATCAAATGGTATCTGGAGGGCAGAAGCCTTGAAGTGATCCAGGCAGCTCCCCGGTCTTATGACGCCATGCGCTGTAAAGCAAAGAGCTTTCTGAAAGAAAAAATACTGCGTCTGGCTCCCGGGCGTACCGGGGGGATTTTCTGCGCCATGCTGTTGGGAGAAAAGCAGGAGATCGGCCAAAAGAACCAGATGCTTTTGAAACTGGATGGTGTCCTCCATATTGCCGCTATCAGTGGAACTCATCTTTCTTTCCTGGGCTGGGGACTGTACCGTCTGCTGCGCAAACTGCGTTTGCCCGTTGCCTGGGCCGGGGGAATCTCTGTTTTTCTAATGATACAGTACGGGATATTTACAGGCAGCAGTGCCTCCGCCATGCGCGCTGTGATCATGTTCTCCCTGGCAGTGGGGGCAATAGCGGTGGGAAGAACATACGATCTGCTTTCTGCTCTGTCCCTATCGGCGGTACTTCTGCTTCTGGAAAGTCCGGGATATCTGTATGACAGCGGTTTTTTGCTGTCGTTTGGGGCTGTCTTGGGCCTGGCCGTGGTATATCCGGCTTTTGCGGAAAAGAAGGAAAAAAGAAAGCTGCTCCTGGGACTTAAAACAGGATTTGCCCTGCAGCTTGCCACAATACCCATACAGATGTATTTCTTTTATGAACTACCTGTTTTCGGGATTTTGATAAACCTGTTGGTACTTCCCACTGTGGGGATCGTACTCGCGTCGGGAGTATTTGGATGTGCTTTCGGTCTGGCTCTGCCGTTTTTGGGAAAGCTTTTTATGCTGCCCGGGGCATTCCTGCTGGAGCTGTATCTTAGCATCGGACAGGTGTTGAAGCAGATTCCCTTTGCATCTGTGATCACCGGAAGGCCGGATATATGGAAAATTGCGGCGTATTATATTTTATTGGCAGTGTGGGTCGGATACCGGAGGCAGGAAGGGAGGAATGGGCATATTCTGCGTCGGTATTTTCCCCTGGTTCTGGGGATTTTGCTGCTGTTTGTAAGGATTCCTGATAAAAAACTCAGGATCACTTTTTTAGATGTGGGGCAGGGAGATTGTTCTGTCATCATGTGGAATAGAGAGACGTATATTATTGACGGAGGCAGCAGCAGTGTGTCCGGGGTAGGAACTTACAGGATACTGCCGTTTTTAAAATGTATGGGCATACGAAAGGTAGATGGCATTTTCCTCTCTCATATGGATGATGACCATGTCAATGGTATTGCGGAACTGTTGGAGGCTGTCGGCAGCAGGGAGACATCTCTTGGGATAAAAAGGATTTTTCTGTCAGAGTGCGGAGATAAACAGGAAAAACAGGAAGAACTGAAAAAGGCGGGAGAAAAAGCCGGCTGTGAAATATTATATCTGTACGGCGGGGATAGGATCAGGAGTGGAGAGGCGGAACTGCACTGCCTTTATCCCTATGAGGAGACGGAAGGGGACAGTAACGAAGCCTCTCAGGTTTTAAGACTCACCTGCCGGGATTTCAGCGTGATATTTACCGGTGATCTGGAAGGGAGAGGAGAAACGGCTGTCACCGAGATACTGGAGCGAGAGCAGATGGGAACACAGGTTTTAAAGGTGGCACATCACGGCTCAAAAAATTCCACATCCATCCGTTTTCTGGAGGCGGTTAATTCTGAGGTGGGAATCATTTCCTGCGGGGAAGGCAACCGCTACGGCCATCCCCACAAAGAGCTGTTGGAAAGAATGGCAAAGGAAAAGGTGGAGGTGTTTCAGACAAAGGATTCAGGAGCGGTGTTCCTTGTGACGGACGGAAAAAGAACAGAAGTGTCTTTTCAGCAGAAAAAATACATGGTAAACTAAGTGTAACTGTTCAGATCCCATCGGTCTTTGCTTAGACCGGCGGCTGTGAAGAACAAGAAAAAGGAGCAGCTGAAATGAAAAGTTTACAGGAAGACATAAAAAACCGGGATTTCAAGAAGGTCTATCTTCTCTTCGGGGAGGAGGCCTATCTGAAACAGCAGTATAAACATAGAATAAAGGCAGCGCTTCTGCCGGAAGATGACAGCATGAACTTCTCTATGTTCGAGGGAAAGAAGACCGAGCCGAAAAGTGTGATCGATCTGGCAGAGACCATGCCCTTTTTCGCAGAGAAGAGAGTCATCATGCTGGAAGATACAGGATTTTTCAAAAACCAGTGTACTGATTTGCCGGAGTATATGGCGGAACTTCCGGACTATCTCTGTATGGTCTTTGTGGAAAATGAAGTGGACAAGCGCAGCCGGATGTTCAAGGCTGTGAAGAAATACGGAAGAGTTGTGGAATTTGCAAAACAGGACTCCCAGACCCTGATCCGCTGGGTGCTGAGCATGATGAAGCGGGAAGGAAAGAAGATCACCCAGGGGGACATGGAACTGTTTCTGACCAAGACAGGGACGGATATGGGCAACATAGAAAAGGAACTGGAAAAGCTTCTCTGTTATACCATGGGCAGAGATGTGATCACTTCTGAAGATATTGAGGCCGTATGTACAACTCAGATCACCAACCATATTTTTGACATGATAAAAGCAGTGACAGAGAAAAAGCAGAAGCGGGCATTAGATCTGTATTATGATCTGCTCTCTTTAAAGGAGCCGCCCATGAGGATCCTTTTCCTGCTTGCCCGCCAGTTTAATCTGATCATGCAAGTAAAGGAGCTTTCCGGGGAAGGATATGACCAGTCTGCCATTGCCAAGAGAACAGGCCTTCAGCCTTTTGTGGTCAGAAATTATGCCGGATATGCCCACAGGTACAGTACAGAGGAACTGCGCTCAGCGGTTGAGGAATGTGTGCAGACAGAGGCAAAGGTAAAGACAGGATATATGAACGACGTGATGAGCGTGGAACTTCTGCTGGTGAAATTCAGCAGTTAATTTAAAACCCTCCGGCAGACTGTCCGGAGGGATTCCTTATGTAATAAAAAAATCCCGGCTGATGACGGGCAGCCGGGATCTTATCAATTCTGTCTATATGATTAAAGTGCGTTTACAGCTTTGGATAATCTGGAAACTTTTCTTGCTGCGTTGTTTTTGTGGTAAACACCTTTGGATGCAGCTTTGTCGATGGTGGAGATAGCATTCTGCAGTGCTGCTGCTGCTGCCTCTTTATCTTTTGCTGTAACTGCTGCTTCTACCTTTTTGATAGAAGTTTTTACTGCTGATTTGATAGATTTATTTCTGTCAGCCTTTGTTTTGTTTACTAAAATTCTTTTTTTTGCGGATTTAATATTTGCCAAACCGTACACCTCCAAAATTGTTTTCAATAATTTTTTATTTGTCTAACTGTTCAGTGCCCTCACAAATATGAAAAAGTTTTACCCGGCTTCTGAATAGTTACATATTAGTTACAATAGAAAGCCTGCGAACACTGCTTCCTACCGTTTGTTATGGTTTTGTACCGGTTAGACACGGACACGCCGGTACCACATGCTTTTTTATTCTAGTTGATTTAAAAGTAAATGTCAATACATAAAATCCCCCAAAATGCAAAAAATAGCCATAAATGTTACTGTTCACAGTTCTGTCTGAGCAAAACTGCAGACAGCAACGGATAAATACCCCGGAAAGGAAAGATGAATATGGCTTTAGGAAGAATACGCACAGACCTGGCATTGGAGACAAAAGAAAAGTTTGAGGAGGATAATGTAGAAATCCGAGGTGTGATCATCGAGGAGGACTACAATGAAGAAAAAGACATCCGCACCACAACTGTGAAGATCGAGACAGAAAACGGAGCAAAGGCCATGGGACGTCCTCAGGGTGTTTATATTACGCTGGAGGCGCCCAATATGTCTGTGCCGGACGAGGATTATCACAGAGAGATATCAAAAGAGCTGGCAAAGCATATCAGGAAGCTGGTGCCCGTGGAAAAAGAGCTGACTGCGCTGGTGGTAGGCCTTGGAAACCGTGATGTGACCCCGGATGCCCTGGGACCTGACGTGGTGTCAAATCTGCGCATCACCCGGCATGTGATACAGGAGTATGGGGTGCAGAGTATGGGAAAGGAATACGCCAACAGTATCAGCGGCCTGGTGCCCGGTGTTATGGCCCAGACCGGCATGGAGACCCTGGAGATCATCCGCGGAGTGGTGGATGAGACAAAGCCGGATGTGGTGTTTGCCGTAGATGCCTTGGCTGCGCGCAGTACAAAACGTCTGAACCGGACGATACAAATCACAGACACAGGCATCAATCCCGGCTCCGGTGTGGGAAACCACAGAAACGGGCTGAGTGAGGAAACCCTGGGAGTGAAGGTGATCGGCATTGGTGTGCCCACAGTGGTGGATGCCGCCACGATCGTGCAGGATTCCATGGCACACCTGCTGGATACCCTGGAAGAATCAGAGAAAAAAGAATTTCTGGAAGAAATGATCTCGCCTTCCCTGCACAGTATGTTTGTGACTCCAAAGGATGTGGATGAGACCGTAAAACGACTGTCGTATACTATTTCCGAGGGATTGAACATGGCATTTGAGCAGGCGTGAGTCTCTGCTTTTTTCACCCCATACGCATAATTTATGTAAGTTGTCTCATATATAGATATGAGGTGATAGGGTGAAGAAGATGGATGATGGAAAGCTTCTGCGGATTGTGTTGTGGCTGCTCTTATGTGCTGTTGGAGCATATATTCTCATAAAAGGAATGTCGTTAGATAAAAAAACATTGGTGAACATGTGCAGGGATGCCCAGGAGAAAGCCATAGAGGCATACCTTCCGGGAATCCTGGAGACGGAGGGGATGCAGACTCAGACACCTGTGGAGTGGCTTCGCAGCAAGGTGGAGGAGCAGCTTCCGTTTCTGGGTACCATCCAGGCAAAAGAGCTGGAAGAGACAGAGAAGGACCAGGAGACGGATAAGAAGATCATGGAGGAGAATTCCGATTTTCTTGAGGCAAAGCTTTTGGAGGAGAACCAGGAGGCAGGCCCTGTGGGTTCCGGTGAAGAAAATACAGGGGGCGTGGATGCCCAGAGTGAGAACCAGGAAAGTGCAGGGAATACTGAGAGCGGGAGCCAGCAGGAGGCCGGGACAGGCGGGGAGAATACACAGACGGCAGACGCGGGAGAGGGAGGGCAGCAGGAAGCCTCTGCCGCTAATGCCATAGTGAATCCCATTTCACTTGATATGTTTCAGGATTTTGACTATGTTATAAGCAACTTTTATACGATCGACAAGACGACCAGTATCAACAGCGACCAGCTCAATGCACCGGCGCTTGTGTCGGAGGACCTGAAGATGACAACAGGCAGTGACCAGCCGCAGATCCTGGTATATCACAGCCATTCCCAGGAGGAATTCATTGATTCTGATCCGGGTAACCCCAGCACCAGCATTGTGGGGGTAGGGGAATATCTGGTGACGCTTTTAAGAGATACATACGGCTACAATGTGCTCCATGTGACGGATACTTTTGATATTGTGGACGGAAAACTGGACAGAAACAAAGCCTACAATTATGCTCAGGACAAAATCAGTCAGGTGCTGGAGGAGAATCCCAGTGTAGAGGTGGTCATTGATCTGCATAGAGACGGAGTGCCGGATGACAAACACCTGGTCACGGATGTGAACGGAAAGCCGACAGCCAAAATCATGTTTTTTAACGGTTTAAGCCGCACCAACCAGAACGGGGATATAGAATACCTGCCGAACCCTTATATACAGGATAACCTGGCGTTCTCCCTGCAGCTTGCTCTTCAGGCAAAACAGTATTATCCTGACTGGCTGCGCACCATTTATCTGAGAGGATACCGTTATAACCTGCATCTTCGGCCAAAAGCTCTTCTGGTGGAATGCGGTGCCCAGACCAACACAGTGGAGGAGGAGATGAATGCCATGGAACCCTTGGCGGATGTGTTAAATAAAGTATTGAAAGAATAAATGTCCTGGTGTCCAAACAGCCAAGAAATGCTTGATTCCTCCCGAACCTTCGTGCTATACTAACATGGGCTTGCTGTAAAATGCAGGAAGCCCATTTAAAGTGTAAGAAAGTAACAGAATCTGTGATGATTTGACAGATCTGCGCAATTACCGGACAGTTACTATTATTTTGAGAAGAGATAGAGAAGACAATAGGAGGAATCAAGCAGTGGCAGGAGTTGACCAGAGTAAAATCCGTAATTTTTGTATCATCGCACATATAGACCATGGGAAATCCACCCTGGCAGACCGGATCATTGAAAAAACAGGACTTTTGACTGAGAGGGAAATGCAGTCCCAGGTTCTGGACAATATGGATCTAGAGAGGGAGAGAGGTATAACTATTAAGTCCCAGGCAGTCCGCATTGTCTATCAGGCAAAGGATGGGGAGGAATATATTTTCAATCTCATTGACACACCAGGCCATGTGGACTTCAATTATGAGGTGTCCAGAAGTCTGGCAGCCTGTGACGGTGCCATTTTAGTGGTGGATGCCGCTCAGGGGATCGAGGCACAGACCCTGGCCAATGTCTATCTGGCATTGGATCATGACCTGGATGTATTTCCGGTCATTAATAAAATTGACCTTCCCAGTGCGGAACCGGAAAGAGTAAAAAATGAAATTGAGGACGTTATCGGCATAGAAGCCCAGGATGCGCCTCTGATCTCAGCCAAGATGGGATTGAATATCGAGGAGGTTCTGGAAAAGATCGTGGAGAAGATCCCGGCTCCACAGGGAGACGCCCGGGCATCTCTTCAGGCTCTTATCTTTGATTCTGTCTATGATTCCTATAAAGGTGTCATTGTGTTCTGCCGGATCAAAGAGGGAACCGTGAGAAAGGGAACCAAGATCCGCATGATGGCAACCGGTGCTGTGGAGGAAGTGGTGGAAGTAGGGTATTTCGGAGCGGGACAGTTTATTCCCTGCGACGAGCTGTCTGCCGGTATGGTAGGCTATATCACCGCGAGTATCAAGAATGTAAAAGACACCAGGGTGGGTGATACCATAACGGACGATGACGATCCGTGTGTAGAACCTCTTCCGGGCTACAAGAAGGTCAATCCCATGGTGTACTGTGGTGTTTACCCTGCGGATGGTTCAAAATACCAGGATCTGAGGGACGCTTTGGACAAGCTTCAGTTAAATGACGCGTCCCTGCAGTTTGAGCCGGAGACATCTGTTGCGCTGGGCTTTGGCTTCCGCTGCGGTTTTCTGGGACTTCTTCATCTGGAGATCATTCAGGAGCGATTGGAGAGAGAGTACAACCTGGATCTGGTCACAACTGCTCCGGGCGTTGTGTACAAGGTGCACAAGACCAACGGTGAGATGATGGATCTGACCAATCCTTCCAATCTGCCGGATCCATCCGAGATTGAATATATGGAAGAGCCTATGGTGAAGGCGGAGATCATGGTGACCACAGACTTTATTGGTCCGATCATGGATCTCTGTCAGGAGCGCCGCGGGCAGTATCAGGGAATGGAATATATGGAAACCACACGTGCCCTTTTAAAATATCATCTGCCGCTGAATGAGATCATATATGATTTTTTTGATGCCCTGAAATCACGTTCCAGAGGATACGCATCCTTTGACTACGAGATGCTGGGCTATGAGCGCAGTGACCTTGTGAAGCTGGATATTCTGGTGAACAAAGAGGAGGTAGATGCTCTGTCCTTTATTGTGTTTGCCGGCTCTGCCTATGAGCGCGGCAGGAAGATGTGCGAGAAGCTGAAGGAAGAGATTCCCCGGCAGCTTTTTGAAATCCCCATTCAGGCGGCTGTGGGCAGTAAGATCATTGCCCGTGAGACCGTGAAGGCCATGAGAAAAGATGTGCTGGCAAAATGTTACGGCGGCGATATTTCCCGAAAGAGAAAACTTCTGGAAAAACAGAAGGAAGGAAAGAAGCGTATGCGCCAGGTGGGAAATGTAGAGATTCCTCAGAAGGCATTTATGAGTGTTCTGAAGCTGGACGATAAATAGGATTTTTAGAATTACAGGAGAAGAAAAATGAAAAAAGATTTGGGGCTGTATCTTCACATTCCTTTCTGCATACAGAAATGCGGATACTGTGACTTTCTATCCGCGCCGGCAGGCAGGGAAGAGAGGGAGGCATATGTGCAGGCTTTGGAAAAAGAAATCCGAAGCTACGGGGATTTTGCCGGGGGCTATAGGGTATCCACCGTTTTTGTGGGAGGAGGCACGCCCTCCTGTCTGGAGGCATCTCAGACTGAGAGAATCTTTGAAGCAGTAAAGGATACCTTTGAAATAGAGAGGATGCCGGAGATCACCATGGAGATGAATCCCGGCACTGTGACGAAAGAGAAGCTGCAGGCGTACAAAAACTGCGGCATCAACCGTCTGAGCATTGGTCTGCAGTCTGTCAGGGACAGCAATTTAAGACTCCTCGGAAGGATCCACACCTATGAGGAGTTTCTGGAAAGCTTTCGTCTGGCGAGAGAGGCCGGGTTTCAAAACATCAATGTGGATTTGATCTCCTCTCTGCCGGGACAGACAGAGGAGTTTTGGAGAGAAGAGCTTAAAACGATAGCGGAGCTTTCCCCGGAACATATATCCGTCTATCAGCTTATTCTGGAAGAAGGCACTACGTTTTATGAGAAGTATGCCGCACATCCGGAGCTTCTACCTGACGAGGAGACCAGCAGGGCTATTTACCAGGCAACAGAGGAAGTGCTTGGACAATACGGATTCCACCAGTATGAGATTTCCAATTACGCAAAAGAGGGCAGAGAATGCCGGCATAATTTGAAATACTGGGAAAGGGACGACTATCTGGGACTTGGCCTGGGCGCGGCTTCCATGGTGAGAAACATCCGTATGAATAATACGGGTGATATGAAAACTTATCTGGAAAAATGCGGGGAACCGAAAACTATGCGCACAGATGTGCAGTTTTTGGAGGAACCCCGGCAAATAGAAGAATTTATGTTCCTAGGGCTTCGCAAGACAAGGGGAATATCCAAAAAAGAATTCCGCCGTGTCTTTGGCAGGGATATTGAACTGGTATATGAAAAGGCACTGAAAAAACTATTTTCAAGCGGAATGCTTCTGGAGAAAAAGGACAGGCTGTATCTGTCAAAAGAAGGCGTGCTTCTCAGCAATGCGGTCCTTTCTGAGTTCCTTTTTGACAGTTCGGATGAACCTGAAAATTTGTGAACACAGGTTATAGAAATTTAATAAAGTTTTACAGTTTATCTCTGGAAAATTAACATAGAATGTGTCAGAATAAAGGAAGGTAATATATGTTAAAACGGCAGGGGTTTCCAGCCGTTTTGTATGACAGTCTGGGAGGGTATAATGAATATTTTATTTTTTCTCACTCCGAAGAGTGATGTGGCCTATATCTATGACAGCTATAGTTTAAGGCAGGTCTTGGAAAAGATGGAATATCACCGGTATTCATGCATTCCGATTATCGGGGAGAACGGAAAATATGTGGGGACAATTACTGAAGGAGACTTACTTTGGGGACTGAAAAACCGCGGCGACCTGAATTTAAAAGCTGCGGAGGAGATTCCGATCACATCATTCAAGCGCCGGGCCAACTATACGCCGGTCCGTGTGGATTCCGACATGGAAGATTTGTTGGACAAGGCTATGCGGCAGAATTTTGTACCGGTTATTGACGACCAGAAGAATTTTATAGGTATTGTCACAAGAAGGGACATAATGCAGTATATTTGTTCCGAGCGTCAGAATAAAAATAAAAAAGAATGCAAAACATATGTACAGCATGCGACTGTATGATGAAAAAAGGAAAAAGGCTTGCCGCGGGTTGCGGGGGCCTTTTTTGCACTGGAATTGGGGTGGGGGATGGTAACGGACGGAAGTGAATGGGAGAGGGCCGGAGGACGGAGATCCCTGTGAGAGAAGCGTTCCGCTGCCACGGAGCCAGAGTGTATATGAAAATTCATTCCGGCAAGCTGCACGTCCCATTTTGCGGGAGATTTGTCCCCAATTCGGTCAGCGTAGCCCGCTACGATTCCCTCATCGGGGACAAATCTCTCACAAAGTGTGACGCACAGCTTGCCGAAAGCAATTTTCATATACACTCTACCTGCTCCCAGTTACTAAATTCATCGGCAATGGCCTCTTCATTAAGTAACTGGGGCAGGTGGATCTCCGCGGCACTCCACGAAACATCGCTCACAGGAATCTCCGTCCTCCGGCCCTCTCCCATTCCCTTCCTGGATTTCACTATTCCGCAGGGTGTTTTTATTTGTAGTGTGCAGGTATACTGGCCATAATAAGCATTGAACAGTAGGCACAAGAAAAAACCTATTGCTTAAGCCAATGTAATATAGCGTTTCTACGAAAATCACTAAGATTACCAAGAAGCAGCGTCTTTGCATTTTTTGACTGCCGGCAGAGAAAACCAGGGATGTTGGGGGAGAGTGCGGGCCTCCTCTGGCAGACATTGCGGTAGAGAGCCTGAAAATCCAGCACTTATGGAGACTTGGCGCGAAGCCTTTGCTGAGCGGCTTAGTCGAAGTTAGTGCTTAGTTGAAGGGGAACGAAGCTGGCTGCCAGAGGAGGCGCGCACTCTCCCCCAACATCCCGTCCTTATTGTCATAGCCTCCCGCATGCAGCACCCATTTTCCAACATTTCCTGAAAATCTCTCTGAACATACGTTTGCAAATACACATAGCCTGTGATATAATGGCAGGTAGCATAAAAACAAACATACATTCCCCGAAACCCGTATATTCGGTTTGTCGCAGGGCAGAAGTTATGCTGTGTTTCGGAATGAGAATCTTATAAAAACTGTTGTACGGATCACGAATAAGGAGATAAAAATGGCAGTAAGAAATCACGACAACCAATTTATTAAAATACGCGGTGCGAATGAGAATAATCTGAAGAACCTGGATGTGGATATCCCCCGCAATGAGCTTGTAGTCCTCACAGGCCTGAGCGGTTCCGGAAAGAGTTCTCTGGCGTTTGATACCATATATGCGGAAGGGCAGAGGAGATATATGGAATCCCTGTCATCCTACGCAAGGCAGTTCCTGGGACAGATGGAGAAACCGGATGTGGAGAGTATTGAAGGTCTTTCTCCGGCTATCTCCATAGACCAGAAATCAACCAACAGGAACCCCCGTTCCACAGTCGGCACTGTGACGGAGATTTATGATTATTTTAGGCTTCTCTATGCCAGGATTGGTATCCCTCACTGTCCAAAATGCGGAAAAGAGATAAAAAAGCAGACCGTTGACCAGATGGTGGACCACATTATGAGCCTGCCGGAACGGACAAAGCTCCAGCTCCTGGCTCCTGTGGTAAGAGGACGGAAGGGGACGCACGCAAAGCTTCTGGAACAGGCAAAGCGCAGCGGTTACGTGAGAGTGCAGATTGATGGCAGTCTCTATGAGCTGAGTGAAGAGATAAAACTAGATAAGAATATCAAGCACAATATAGAAATTGTTGTTGACCGTCTTGTGGTAAAAGAGGGGATTGAAAAACGTCTGACAGATTCCATTGAGAATGTTCTGAATCTGGCTGACGGTCTTCTTATTGTGGATACAATGGACGGCAGTCAGTTAAATTTCAGCCAGAGCTTTTCCTGTCCTGACTGCGGTGTGAGCATTGATGAGATCGAACCTCGAAGCTTTTCCTTCAACAATCCTTTCGGTGCCTGTCCTGCCTGCTTCGGCCTGGGATATAAAATGGAGTTTGATGTGGACCTGATGATACCGGACCGGAGTCTGAGCATTGCCCAGGGGGCCATTGTGGTGCTGGGCTGGCAGTCCTGTACAGATAAAGGAAGTTTTACGAGAGCGATTCTGGATGCTCTTGCAGAGGAATACCATTTCAGTCTGGAAACACCGTTTGAAGAATATTCGGACAAGATCAAAGATGTGATCATCAATGGAACCCATGGCAAAGAGATCAAGGTCCATTATAAAGGCCAGCGCGGAGAAGGTATATACGATGTGGCATTTGAGGGACTAGTAAAAAATGTGGAGCGCCGCTACAGAGAGACAGGTTCAGAGTCCAGCAAACAGGAATATGAATCTTTTATGCGCATTACGCCCTGCCCCACCTGTAAAGGCCAGCGTCTGAAAAAAGAAGCCCTGGCAGTCACTGTAGGGGACAAAAATATACATGAGGTCACATCCATGTCCATCCGCAAGCTGCAGGTGTTTCTCAATGATTTAGTGCTTACACCTACCCAGCAGATGATCGGTGAGCAGGTTCTGAAAGAAATCCGTGCAAGGGTGGGATTTCTTATGAATGTGGGGCTGGAGTATTTGACGCTGTCACGTGCAACAGGAACCCTTTCAGGCGGTGAAGCGCAGAGAATCCGTCTGGCAACTCAGATCGGTTCAGGCCTTGTGGGTGTGGCTTATATATTGGATGAACCCAGTATTGGCCTGCATCAGCGGGACAACGATAAGCTGCTTGCCACACTGAAACACCTCAGAGATCTGGGCAACACCCTGATCGTAGTGGAGCACGATGAGGATACCATGCGGGAAGCGGACTGTATTGTAGATATCGGCCCGGGAGCAGGGGAGCACGGAGGACAGTTAGTAGCTATCGGTACCGCAGAAGATCTGATGAAGAATAAAAATTCCATCACAGGCCAGTATTTAAGTGGTGCCCTGAAGATTCCGGTACCAGAGGAGAGAAGAAAGCCCACCGGTTTTCTGACCATCCGGGGAGCCGCGGAAAACAACCTGAAAAATATAGATGTGAAGATTCCTTTAGGCATCATGACCTGTGTGACCGGTGTTTCCGGTTCCGGCAAGAGTTCTCTGATCAATGAGATCCTGTACAAAAGTCTGGCAAGGAAACTAAACCGGGCCAGAGTCATACCGGGAAAGCATAAAGGCATCGAAGGAGTGGAGCAGCTTGACAAAGTCATCGACATTGACCAGTCGCCGATCGGCAGAACACCCCGCTCCAATCCGGCAACATACACAGGCGTCTTTGACCAGATCAGGGACCTTTTTGCAACCACCGCGGATGCCAAGGCCAGAGGCTATAAAAAAGGCAGATTCAGCTTCAATGTAAAAGGCGGAAGATGTGAGGCCTGCAGCGGTGACGGTATTCTTAAGATCGAGATGCACTTCCTCCCTGATGTGTACGTTCCCTGTGAAGTCTGCCAGGGAAAGCGCTACAATAGAGAGACCCTGGAAGTGAAATATAAAGGAAAGAGCATATACGATGTGCTGAACATGACGGTGGAGGAGGCACTGACCTTCTTTGAACACCTTCCGTCCATCAAGCGGAAGATCCAGACATTGTATGATGTGGGACTTTCCTATATCCGTCTGGGACAGCCCTCCACAGAGCTGTCAGGCGGTGAGGCACAGCGAATCAAGCTGGCAACTGAGCTTAGTAAGAGGAGTACGGGAAAGACCATCTACATTCTGGATGAGCCTACTACCGGTCTGCATTTTGCAGATGTGCACAAGCTCATTGAGATCCTCCGCCGTTTGGCAGAAGGCGGGAACACGGTGGTGGTTATTGAACACAACCTGGATGTGATAAAAACTGCGGATCATATCATTGATATCGGCCCGGAAGGCGGCGATAAAGGGGGAACCGTGATAGCTTCCGGTACCCCGGAGGACGTGGCGGCGAATCCTGTCTCCTATACAGGTCGTTATGTGTCAAAATATTTGAATTGATTGCCCCTTTTCATTTGGGGACAAGTTGGGTATAATGAAGAATATCAGTGGCCCGGGACGATCATCCCGGGCAGCAAACTGATATCCAAATATAGAAAGGGGTATTCTATGGCAGCGACAGATATTGGAATCGACTTGGGAACGGCCAGTATACTGGTTTACGCAAAAGGAAAAGGCATTGTACTGAAGGAACCATCCGTAGTTGCATACGATAAAGATAATAA
Source organism: Blautia coccoides (assembly GCF_034355335.1). Lineage (NCBI taxonomy): Bacteria > Bacillati > Bacillota > Clostridia > Lachnospirales > Lachnospiraceae > Blautia > Blautia producta. Next base: position 4,553,330 of record NZ_CP136422.1, on the reverse strand, counting down.
TAAAATAAGGGCAGTAGGAGAAGAGGCAAGGCAGATGATAGGCAGAACGCCGGGTAATATTGTGGCAGTCCGCCCTCTGCGCCAGGGAGTCATCTCAGATTATGAGGTGACAGAGAAGATGCTGAAGTATTTCATCTCAAAAGCCATGGGAAAGAAAGCTTTCCGTAAACCCCGCATCAGCATCTGCGTACCCAGCGGTGTGACAGAGGTGGAGAAGAAAGCAGTTGAGGAAGCCACGTACCAGGCAGGTGCCAGGGAAGTTAATATCATCGAGGAACCGATTGCGGCGGCCATCGGGGCTGGGATTGATATCACAAGACCCTTTGGAAATATGATCGTGGACATTGGAGGCGGTACCACCGATGTGGCAGTGATCTCACTTGGAGGAACGGTTGTCTCTACTTCTATTAAAGTGGCAGGTGATAATTTCGACGAGGCGATCATGCGCTATGTGAGAAAAAAACATAACCTCATGATCGGTGAGCGCTCCGCAGAGGACGCAAAAATACAGATAGGAACCGTCTATCCTCATCCACAGCCGAAAACCATGGATGTGAAAGGCCGTGACACCATCACCGGACTTCCCAAAAGTATTACTTTGACTTCAGAGGAGATCAGGGAAGCATTAAAAGACGCAACCGTGCAGATCATGGAGACTATACATGGAATACTGGAGAAGACCCCTCCGGAGCTGGCGGCTGATGTGGCTGACAGGGGCATTGTCCTCACAGGCGGCGGCGCACTGTTGGGCGGTCTGGAGACACTGATCGAGGAAGAGACAGGCATCAATACTGTAGTAGCGGAAGAGCCTGCTATGGCTGTAGCTATCG
>NZ_CP136422.1:0-10000 GCF_034355335.1 Blautia coccoides | reverse complement strand
GCACTTTTAAAGCTGCCGCCTTTGAACTCATGAACATGATTCGGATCCTTTGTTCTGGTACCCTCCGCAAAAATAAGATAGTTTCTACCCTCTTTTACCTCTTTCGTAACCTGTATAATGACCTTCATAGCCTGTTTTACATCATCCCTGTCAATGGCATATGCTTTCATACAGGCAAATACCTGCTTTAAGAACGGTATATTCTGAATTTCTTTTTTCATCACAACCGAAAAAGGCCGTGGACAAGCCGCTACAATGGATAGAACATCAAAGAGACCCTGATGGTTCGGGAAAAACATAAATCCGTTTTGCTCCGGTATATTTTCCTGTCCGTGTACGTCAATTTTAACCCTTCCCCCCTTGATCGCACGGTTGTCTATAAAACGCAGTACCTTGTAACGCTGTTCCTCTGTATATTTATCTACATGGCTGGCGTAATAGCACAGCTTGAACCACATATAAGGTACCAATAGGATATTATATGCGACCATTAACATTATTCTTTTCATAATATGAATTCCTCCGACATCCTGCTGCTGTCATCAGCTTTTCGGACAGCTCTTATGAATAACAGCCGGCCACATAAAATATTATGGCCAGCTGTTTAGTTCTGTTATTTTGTTACTATTCACAGGACTATGGACAGTAACCTTACTTCTCCATTTCCTTTTTCATGTTTTCCTCAAAGTTAGGATTTTTCCTGATAAACTTTTTGTAATCCTTCTCGTAGGTTTTATAAACGTCAGTCTTCATAAACTTTGAGAATTCTTCACTGGATATTTTGCTCAACTCATCTGTCACATCTTTTGCAGGTACTACATGATATTTTTTATCTTTTTCCTTCACAAAATACATGGACATAGAGGGGATTTCCAGAGCTTCTGATTTTTTATCATCCTTGTCCTTTTTTATCAGATTGTAAATAGCATAAACCAGATCATAGCCATTGAAATTTCCCAGAGATTCACATTTTGTAAAATTTACCTCTGATGCACCGTATGCCTCAAACTGTTTCATATTATATTTAATTTCCTGGGTGATCTCTTCCGCGCATTTTTTGTCAGGGTCCAGACCGAAGCATTTTTTTACTGCTTCGGTGTCCCCCTTTTGATATGCATTTACAATAGATTTCGTAACACTTTCCGGTGACTTTGTACTTACCTTCACGCCGCATCCGCTCAAAGAAAATATAAGCATTATCACCAGAGCGCAACACAGCAGCCCTTTTAATCTACGCATTTTACTCTCCTTGGTTCTCTTCTGTCTGGGAATCTGCCTCTTCTGACTCCACGCCTTCACTTTCTTCCTTTTCTCTTACCTTGGCAATGCTGGCAACCGTTACTCCCTCTTTCAAGTCCATAAGCTTCACTCCGGATGTTATTCGTCCCAGAATAGAAATAGTGCTGCACTCCAGACGAATGACAATTCCCTCAGTGGTAATAAGAAGAATATCATTTTCCTCGTTGACTGCTTTTACACCTATTACATTACCTGTTTTCTCTGTTATCTTATAACATTTTACACCTTTACCGCCCCTGTTTTGGCAGGTAAACTCTCCTACAGACGTTCTCTTACCCATACCGTTTTCAGAAACGATAAGCAGATAATCCCCCTGACAGTTGAGCTGCATGCCTATAACCTCATCTTCCTCCAGCAGATTAATACCGCGCACACCCATTGATACACGTCCGGTACTTCTTACATCTGTCTCGTGGAAACGGATACACTGGCCGAATTTCGTTATAAGGACAATATCTTTCTTATTATCCGTAAATTTTACTTCTATCAGCTCATCGTCCTCTCTGAGGGCAATGGCTGCAAGGCCTGTCTTACGCACATTGCTGTAATCTTCAATAGGAGTCTTCTTTACAAGACCGTTTTTTGTTGCCATAAACAGATAATTTCCCTGTTTAAACTCATTAATAGGGATCACCGCTGAAATTTTTTCTTCCGGCTGCAGAGAAAGAAGATTGATAATAGCAGTTCCCCTTGCGGTTCTGCTGGCTTCCGGAATCTCATAAGCCTTCATACGGTAAACCCGTCCCATATTGGTAAAGAACATGAGGAAATGATGGGTCGTTGTCATCAAAAGCTCTTCTATATAGTCGTCATCGATAGTGCTCATACCCTTGATTCCCTTGCCGCCTCTGTTCTGACTGCGGAAATTATCAACGGTCATACGTTTGATATATCCTAATTTTGTCATGGCAATAACTGTGTTTTCTTTTGGTATCAGGTCTTCCATGGAAATATCAAATTCATCGTATCCGATCGAAGTCCTTCTGTCATCCCCGTATTTATCTGAAATTGCCAATATCTCCTCACGGATAACACGGAGAAGAAGGTTTCTGTCAGCAAGGATGGCCTTTAATTCCCGAATTTTTTTCACAAGCTCGTTATACTCGCCCTGTAGACGGTCTCTCTCCAAACCGGTCAGTGCACGAAGTCTCATATCTACAATGGCCTGAGCCTGGGCATCAGAGAAACCAAAAGCCTCCATAAGAGAATCTTTTGCCTCCTGTGTGGTTTTGGACGCACGGATGATGCGGATCACCTCATCAATATGTTCCAGTGCCTTTAACAAACCCTCTAAGATATGCGCACGCTCCTGTGCTTTGTTCAGGTCATACTGTGTCCTTCTGGTCACAACCTCTTCCTGGTGGCGCAGATAGTGGTTGAGCATATCCAGAAGATTCATAACTTTTGGCTCATTATTCACCAGTGCCAGCATAATAACACCAAACGTGTCCTGAAGCTGTGTATGCTTATAGAGCTGGTTCAGAATAACATTGGCATTGGCATCCCTTCTAAGCTCAATACAGATACGCATACCTTCCCTGTTGGAATGGTCGTTAATAGCCGTAATCCCATCTATTTTCTTGTCCCTTACAAGTTCTGCCATCTTCTCAATCAAACGTGCTTTATTGACCATGTAAGGCAGCTCTGTGACAATGATCTGGCTCTTGCCATTGGGCAGTGTCTCGATATCGGTAATTGCCCGTACTTTGACCTTTCCGCGGCCTGTACGGTATGCCTCCTCGATTCCCCTTGTACCTAAGATCATGGCCCCCGTTGGGAAATCAGGTCCCTTGATGATGGAGAGAATTTCCTCCAGTTCAGTATCCCTGTCCTCCTCTATGATATTGTCAATGATCTTTACTACAGCAGAAATAACCTCCCTTAAATTGTGAGGAGGAATATTTGTCGCCATACCTACTGCGATACCTGATGTACCGTTTACCAGAAGATTGGGATATCTGGACGGCAGAACAAGGGGTTCTTTTTCCGTCTCATCAAAGTTTGGAGCAAAATCAACGGTATTTTTATTGATGTCCGCCAACATTTCCATAGAAATTTTGCTCAGACGGGCTTCTGTGTACCTCATTGCGGCAGCACCGTCACCATCCACAGAACCAAAATTTCCATGACCATCTACCAGAGGATACCTTGTGGACCAGTCCTGTGCCATGTTGACCAGGGCACCGTAAATGGAGCTGTCTCCATGGGGATGGTATTTACCCATGGTATCACCCACAATACGGGCACATTTTCTGTGAGGTTTGTCCGGACCATTATTCAGTTCTATCATGGAGTACAGAATTCTTCTCTGTACCGGCTTCAGACCGTCCCTGACATCCGGCAGTGCCCTGGATGCAATAACACTCATGGCATACTCAATGTAGGACTCCTCCATTTTTTTCTGTAAGTCCACTTCCTGGACTTTATCAAAAATATTATCTTCCATTTAGCTTCTCCTTAATTCCGTTTCCGCTGTCCGTAAACTCAGTCTGCGGCAAAGCAAGCATATTCCATCCCTTTTGCCGGTTTATGAGGTTATATATCGAGATTCTTAACATATTTTGCATTTTCTTCTATGAATTCGCGCCTTGGCTCAACTTTATCCCCCATAAGAGTGGTAAATGTCAAGTCAATTTCAGATGACGCCTCCTCATCCATAGTGACTCTTAAAAGAATTCTGCGTTCCGGATCCATGGTTGTCTCCCAGAGCTGTTCCGCATCCATCTCTCCCAGACCTTTATAACGCTGGATCCTGTTGTTGCCGTCACGGCCGATCTCATTTAATATTTCATCCTGTTCCTTCTCAGAATAGGCATAGAAAACCTTCTTGTTCTTCTCAATTTTAAACAGCGGCGGTTTCGCCAGGTATACATGACCCTGTTTGATCAGCTCCGGCATAAAACGATATAAAAACGTCAGCAGAAGTGTTGCTATATGGGCACCATCCACATCGGCATCAGTCATGATGATAATTTTGTCATAGCGAAGCTTACTGATATCAAAATCTTCATGAATACCCGTTCCAAAAGCAGTGATCATGGCCTTGATCTCGGCATTCGCGTATATTTTATCAAGTCTTGCCTTCTCCACGTTCAAAATCTTGCCTCTCAGGGGAAGGATCGCCTGTGTGGCACGGCTTCTTGCTGTTTTTGCAGAGCCACCGGCAGAATCTCCCTCTACAATGTAGATTTCACATTTTGAAGGGTCTTTGTCCATACAGTCTGCCAGTTTTCCGGGGAGAGACATTCCCTCCAGTGCAGACTTCCTTCTTGTCAGCTCTCTGGCTTTTCTCGCCGCATCCCTTGCTCTCTGGGACAATACTGACTTTTCAATGATGGTTTTCGCAACCGAAGGATTCTGCTCCAGGAAAATTTCAAGCTGGCTGCTCACAACATTGTCAACAGCACCCCTGGCTTCACTGTTGCCGAGCTTTTGTTTTGTCTGTCCCTCGAACTGGGGGTCCTCTATCTTAACGCTGATTATGGCAGTCAAACCTTCACGGATATCTTCACCGGAAAGATTTGACTCACTTTCTTTTAAAATTTTATTTTTTCTGGCATATTCATTAAAGGTTTTGGTCAGGGCATTTCTAAATCCCACAATGTGAGTACCACCCTCAGGAGTGGTTATATTATTTACAAAACCATAAGTATTTTCTGTATAGGAATCATTATGCTGCATGGCGACTTCCACCACCACGCCGTCTTTTGTCCCTTCAAAATAAAGGATATCTTCATAAAGGGAAGAATTACTTCTGTTCAGATACTGCACAAATTCCTTGATACCACCCTCATAGTGAAAGATCACTTCCTTCGGCTCTTCATCCCTTTTGTCAACAGCAATGATCTTCAGCCCTTTTGTCAGAAAGGCCATTTCACGGAACCTGTGTTTCAGGGTACTGAAATCAAACACAGTCTCCTCAAATATATCAGGATCAGGAAGAAAAGTCACCATAGTGCCTCTCTTATCCGGGTCACAGTCACCGATCACTTTCAGTTTATAAATAGTTTTACCACGTTCATAGCGCTGACGGTATACTTTACCCTCATGATAAATCGTTACCTCCAGCCATGTGGAGAGGGCATTTACAACAGACGCGCCAACGCCGTGAAGACCGCCGGATACCTTATATCCCCCGCCGCCGAATTTACCGCCGGCGTGAAGGATCGTAAATACCACCTCAACAGCCGGAATACCGGCTTTGTGGTTGATTCCCACGGGAATACCGCGGCCGTTGTCGATAACAGTAATGGAATTATCCTCGTTTATATATACCTCTATGGTATCGCAGTAACCGGCCAAAGCTTCATCTACCGCATTATCTACGATCTCATACACCAGATGGTGAAGACCTCTGGCCGAGGTACTGCCGATATACATACCGGGCCTTTTTCTAACGGCCTCCAATCCCTCCAGTATCTGAATCTGATCTGCTCCATACTCTGTTTTAATTTCTGTGCTCATGCATTTCCTCCTGTTTACCGGCAATGCTCACCGGTTTTCCACTGGTCGTCTCAGGGGGCTACTGTCCCCTCCACCACTTTAAACAATTTATTGATTTCAAATCTCTTATTGACAAAATCATCCAAACCTGTACAGGTTATCATAGTCTGCACATCCCGGATACTGTCCAGCAGATAATTCTGCCTGTTTGCATCCAGTTCTGACAGAACATCATCCAGAAGAAGGATTGGAACATCTTTTATCTTCTTCTGCACCAGATAGATTTCTGATAATTTCAGGGAAAGAGCTGCTGTGCGCTGCTGTCCCTGAGAACCAAACTTACGGATATCAATGTCATTTATTCTAACACATAAATCATCCCTGTGTGGTCCGGATGAGGTATTTCTGAATTTAAAATCTTTTTCCCGATTTTTTTGGAGCTGTTCGTAAAACTCATCACTCTTTACATTTGGCTCATAAACCAGTTCAATCTTTTCTTTTCCGCCTGTTATGCTGCTATGTATCCCTCCGATAATATCATTTATATCACGGATAAATTCATGACGGCTTTCAATGATGGATTTTCCGTAACGTACCAGTTGTTCATCCCACACATCCAGAGTAGCCGCAAGGCTGCTTTGATACCCAATATCCTTTAACAGTTTATTCCTCTGGTTCAGGACATGGTTATAACTGGATAAATCAGATAAATACACTTTATTAAGTTGACATAACTCGGAATCAATAAATCTTCTCCTCTCACCGGGACCGTTTTTAATAATATTTAAATCTTCCGGTGAAAAAAATACTATGTTGACAATTCCGAACAGCTCGCTGGCTCTTCGGATGGGAATACCATCAATAGCTATACCCTTGGCTTTATTTTTTTTCAGATGCATATCAATTTTATGTGATACGCCATCCTTGTTTACAAACATTCTGATATGAGATTCGTCCTGTTCAAACCGGATCATCTCCCTGTCTTTACTGCCTCTGTGTGATTTTGTAGTGCCACACAGATATACAGCCTCCAGAATATTTGTCTTTCCCTGGGCGTTATCTCCATAGAGAATATTCGTTCCCTTGTCAAACTGCAGGGACAAAAGATTGTAATTCCTGTAATTTTTCAGTTCTATAGACTCAATATACATGTAAACACCTGTTGTTGGGGTCAGCAAAATGCCTTTCTGATATTTGAAATATAAATAACCGGTAACTGTTTAATTCTCACACAATTACGATTATTTTATTATCTTAATTTCCTGTCCGTCATAAGTTACCAAATCCCCGTCATAAAGTTTACGGCCGCGTCTTGTATCGGTCTCACCATTGACCTTGACCAGGCCGTCCTGAATGACATATTTTGCTTCAACCCCGTCCTCCACAAGATTTGCGGCTTTCAGGGCCTGACCTAACTTTATAAACTCATCTTTTAATTTAATTGTTTCCATTTTTTCTCTCCTAACGGCTTTCAAACCCGTTTTTACAGACTGATATAGCTGATCACGTCTTAAACACTTACCGGCTCACAGCATTAAAGTTTACAGGAAGGATCAAATAAATATACTGTTCCTCCTCATCTCTGATAAAGCAGGGCGCTTTGGGATTCATCAGATAAATACAGACTTCCTCATCATCAATAACCTTCAGCGCATCTATCAAGAACTTCGGATTAAAGCCGATCAAAATATCCTTTCCCTCTTTTTCAATATCAATATCCTCTTTCATGGAACCAATTTGGGAATCGATCCGCAGTTCCATAGAGCCATCCTCAATGTGGATAATAATCGGTTTTTTATCTCCTTCTTTGACGAGTAGCGTTGCCCTGTCAATACAGTCTAAGAATTCTCTTTTATTTATTTTAACCTTTGTCTCATAATCACTGGACAACATCTGGTCAATCTTAAAGTAATCTCCCTCTATCAGACGAGATACTACTTTGGTATTGTCAAACTCAAACAAAATATGGTTTTCAGCAAGATATATCTCCACCATATCTTCCATTTCACCGGATAAAATTTTACTGATTTCATTCAATGTTTTACCAGGCACTACTACTTTTTTGTCAGCACATTCTTCTTTCAGTGCAATTTTTCTAATAGAAATGCGGTGTCCGTCAAGGGAAACCACCCTTAACATATTGTTTTCAATCTGAAAAAGTTCTCCCGTCATCAACTTATTGTTCTCATTTGCTGCTATTGAGAAAATTGTCTGACGGATAATTTCTTTTAAAGTGAACTGTGAAATCCGTACACAGTCATTTTTTTCAATAAACGGGAGATAAGAAAAATCCTCCCCTGATTTTCCAGGTATATTAAATTTTGCTTTTTCACAGGTGATCAAGGTGTTTAATTTTTCGTCTGTTGTAATAGTAACATCATTATCCGGAAGCTTTCTTACGATTTCGGAGAAAATTTTTGCATCCAGTGCAATGATGCCTTTCTCTTCGATAGTTCCGTCAACGATGGTTTCTATTCCCAGTTCCATGTCGTTGGATGTAAATTTGATTTCATTGGCTGATGCATCTATAAGGATACATTCTAAAATAGGCATGGTTGTTTTGCCTGGTACGGCTTTCATGGCAATATTTACACTTTTTAATAACTCTGATTTTGGACAAATTAATTTCATGATGTGTATAACTTCCTTTCTGTGCAAAAGTGGCTTTATCTATAAAATAATTAAAAGGAATCCGCAGTCGTAGCCTTAGGGGATGTGAATTTGTGAATAACCCTCGAAACCCGCTTAAATTGCGGCTTTCACTGTCTGGATAACTTTGTGGGTTAAAGTAGAAGTTCAAGTGCATAAGCTGTTGATAAAGTGACCGTCTAAAAACGGGGTTCACGTTATCAACACTTATCCACATGAAAGTAACTTAGTATTCACCTAAGGTTGTGGAAAATCAAGTTCTGTCGGATCATGCATGTGTATATCTTAAAGATTACTTGGCGGGATTGATCTTTTTCTTTAATATGTCTATGATTTCTCTGGTATCGTCGTTCTCTTCCACTTCCCGCTCTATTTTATTTATACCGCTCATGATGGTCGTGTGGTCTCGTCCGCCCAGGCTGTCACCGATGATCTTTAAAGTGGTCTCCGTCATCTGGCGGCAGAGGTACATTACAATCTGCCTTGGAAATGCAATTTTTGAACTCCTCTTGTTTCCGGTCAGGTCAGAGGGAGTAAGATCAAAGTGTTCTGCTACTATATTAATAATAAGTTCTGGTGTTACGGTTCTCTTCTGGTTAGGCGAAATAATGTCTTTCAATACTTTTTCCGCTAAGGCCAGATTGATCTCCCGGTTTTCCAGGTTGGCATATGCCATGATCTTGTTAAGGGAACCTTCCAGTTCACGAATGTTAGATTTTACATTTTGTGCAATGTATTCTATAACCTGGTCGTCAATCTGATATCCGTCCAACTCTTCTTTTTTCCTGAGTATGGCCATTCGTGTTTCAAAATCAGGGGAGGATATATCCACGATCAGTCCCCATTCAAATCTGGAACGAAGCCGGTCCTCCAAAATCTCCATGTCTTTGGGAGGTTTATCCGAGGAGATGATGATCTGTTTTTTGGCTCCGTGCAGGGCATTGAAGGTGTGGAAAAATTCTTCCTGAGTGGATTCCTTTCCTATAATAAACTGTATATCGTCGATCAGCAGAACATCTATATTCCGGTATTTCTCACGAAACTTGGACATAGTTGAATTATTGCCGTTACGGATAGATTCAATCAGTTCATTGGTAAAATATTCACTGGTCACATACAAAACCTTGGACTGCGGCCTCTTTTGAAGCACAAAATGTGCGATGGAGTGCATAAGATGGGTCTTACCCAGACCAACACCACCATATATAAAGAGAGGATTGTATACTTCCCCCGGAGATTCCGCAACTGCGACGGAAGCTGCGTGTGCCAGTTTGTTGTTGCTTCCGACTACAAAAGTGTCAAAGGTGTATTTGGGATTCAAGTTGGCTTTTTCAATACTTTCATTAACTGCAGCGGAAGATACGGGGTTATCCACCGTATCCGGCGGCACATCATCCGGTAAAATTAAAGCAATTTCATAGTCTTCTCCCGCAGTTTCGGAAATTGCCACTTTTAATGGAAGAAGATACTTGTTGGCAATATAGTTGATGCCGATCTGGCCTGTGGGGACAATAATGGTTACGGTATCCCCCTCCACTTTATGGACTGTCAGGGATTTCAGCCAGGTATTAAAAGAGACATCAGATAACTGATGCTCCGTTTTTATCAT